>JAFQKD010000051.1 GCA_017397075.1 Oscillospiraceae bacterium
TCGGCAGCGGTATCCGTATCCCGGCGGAAACGCCAGTCGTAGTCCATGCAATAGACCATGCGGTTATGTTTCATCGGTAGCCTCCTGACGGTGTTTTTTCCAGTATAGCATATCCGGCACGTCATGGAAAGCTTGCGGATTTTTCTTTGCTATGGTACTATTACCAAGCAAAAAGAATAAACGGAGAGGTGTACCTATGAGTATTTTGTATAATACCCTTCGTGTGGGGGCAGAAAAGCCCTTTACGGTGATCCATATATCCGATACCCATCTCACATACGCGGATATGCGGGACGGGGAACGGAAGGTGAAGCTTGCCGAGGAGGAGCGTTCTCAAAGCTTTTTCCACGCCGAGGAAGTGCTGCAGAAGGCAAGTGCACTTTCCAAAGAGTTAGGCGTGCCCATTCTCCACACGGGAGATCTCATCGATTTTGTTTCCCTTGCCAATCTGGAGCGGGTCAAGGGGTTTACCGATGAATACGACTGCTTCTTTGCTGCGGGAAACCATGAGTTCAGCCTCTACGTGGGCGAAGCATGGGAGGATGCGGATTACCGCAATCAGAGTCTTGCCAAGGTGCAGGCTGCGTTCAAAAACGATATCCGCATGTCGTCCCGCATCATAAACGGGGTGAACTTTGTTGCATTGGATGACGGTTACTATCTTTTTGAGGATGCCCAGACGGAATTTGTGAAAAACGAGGCGAAAAAGGGTCTTCCCATGGTGCTCATGGTGCATAACCCCATCCACGAACCGAAGCTGTATGAGGCGACAATGTTCCGCCGTGAAGAATACGGTCTGCATCCGGTGAAGAATCCCTGTGCCTATCTTACCGGAACACCGGATGAACTGCGGCAGTGCTATGAGCCAATGCGTTTCCGCCAGCAGCAGCCGGATGAGGCAACATACCGCGCCATCGAATATTTCCGCACAGAGCCCCTCATCAAGGCGGTGCTTACCGGGCATCTGCACGTAAATTACGAAGGGGAGCTTGTCCCCGGCGTACCCCAGATCATTACCTCCACGGAGGATATCCGTGTCATTCGCGTGGAATAGCACAGAAAGAGAGCCTTTTTATCATGTATTTGGACGATGTTTATGTGGGCATGACCTTTGAGCTTGGGGAAGTGACCATCGAAAAGGAAAAAATGCTGGAATTTGCCCGGGAGTATGACCCTATCCCTCTGCATCTGGATGAGGATTACGCGAAGACCACCCGCTACGGCGGTCTCATTGCCCCGGGGGTCATGACCTTTATGACGGTGTGGGCGAAGTTTCTGGAGCAGGATCCCTTCGGGGATGCCCTTATTGCCGGTGCTTCCACCTCCATCCGCTGGCAGAAGCCCTGTTATCCCGGGGATGTGCTGAAGGGAAGAGCCACCGTCACGAAAATCACCCGCCGCAATGCCTATAACGGTGTGGCGGAGATCACCGTGGAGGCATGGAACCGGAAGGGTGAGCTTGTACTGACGGATGTTACCGAGTCCGTAGTGAAGTACAGAGCATGACGATCCGTGAAATGAAGCCGGAGGAGATCCCGGCCTGTGCGGAGCTCATCCGCGTATCCTTCCGTACTGTAGCGGAGGAATTTGATATCACCCCAGAGAACGCGCCCCGGTTTACCGCCTTCGCGGTGAATGAGGAGCGGCTTCGCTGGCAGCTTTTTACGGAAAAGCGGCCCATGTTTACCGCTTGGGAAGGGGAGACGCTTGCAGGGTACTGCTCTCTGCTGCGGCTTTCCGATGGTGCGTGGGAACTCAATAACCTCTGCACCCATCCGGATTTCCGCCATCTGGGGATCGGCGGAGAGCTTTTGCAGCATGCGGAGCATACGGCAAAGCGTTTTGGCGGAAAGGTCATGCGGCTTGGTATTGTGGAGGAAAATCAAAGGCTCCGCCGCTGGTACGAGGCTGCAGGTTACCGTCATACGGGGACAAGAAAGTTTGATTTTTTCCCCTTTACCTGCGGATATCTGGAAAAAACGTTGTAACCATCACGACCTGCCCACTTTGGCAGGTCGTCGTTTTTCCCTGGCAAAGATACGGCAAAACAAATGCTTCCAATATTGAAAGTATTGTGGTATGCTATAAAAAACATGGGAGGTGAAAGAATGGAGTATCAAAAGCCGTCGCTGCTGCATTATCGGTTTACCCAGCTGCTTTCCTGGTTTGTATCCACGCTGATCTATGGCAGAAGGATCATCCGCAACGAGCTTCGCGGGAAAACAGGGCCATTTGTGGTCATTGCAAATCACGAATCACAACTGGACTTTGTGAATCTCATCGGCATGTCCAAACGGCGCATGAGCTTTGTGATCAGCCGTTCCTTCTACAGCACCCTGCCCATCCGCCGGTTTCTGGATAAGCTGGGGGTCCTCCCCAAGCAGCAGTTCCAGACCACCCTTTCCGACATGAAGCGCTGCAAGGCGGTGGTGGATGCCGGGGAGCCTCTGGTGATCTATCCTGCGGGACTCATGTGTGAGGACGGGATCTCCACACCCATTCCCGGGGCAACCTATAAATTTCTCAAATGGCTGAACGTGGATGTGTACGCCGCGCGGACAAAGGGCGCCTATTTCGTTATGCCCAAGTGGTCGGGAAAGCTGCGTCCCGGCAGAACGGAAATGGATGTGTATAGGCTCTTTACCAAGGAGGAGCTGAAGGCTTTGCCTTTGGACGAGGTCAAAAAGCGCACCGATGAAGCGCTGCTTTTTGATGCCTACCGTGAGCAGGAGACCATGCGTGCCGTCTATTCCGGGGGAGACAATATCCGCGGTCTGGAAAACGTGCTGTATGTATGCCCCCACTGCGGAGGCGAGTTTACGGTAAATTCTGCGGGAAAGCGTGCTCTGCGCTGCAGTGCCTGCGGTTTTTCCGTGAAAAGCGACCGCTACGGATTTTTGCGGGAGACGTCCGCTTTCGGCACGGGGCTGCGCTATGTTTCCGATTGGAGCCGAAAGATCTTCAATGCCCAGCTGGAACGGCTTCGCACGGGCAAGGAGCAGATGCTCTCTTCCCCCATCCGCATCCACATGATCGACAGAGGGGAGCAGAAATTCCGTCAGGCAGGCACAGGGGTGCTTACCCTCACGGCGGAGGGCTTCACCATTCGGGGGATGCTTCGGGGAAAGCCGCTGGAGTTTGAGCAGTCCATTGCCGGCATTCCCACCCTGCCCTTTAAGCCGGGGCGGCATCTGGAAATTCAGCAGGGACAGGAGATTTACCGCTGCCTTCCCAAGGAAGGAAGACTTGTGATGAAGTTCATCAACATGGTGAAAGGCTTTTACGCCCTGAAAAATGAATAATGCGAAAGCGAGGTATCGATGCAGCTTATCTGCATCGATACTTTTTTGCGCTGTGCAAAAAAGTACCGATGAAAACATTATGGTTTCCGGGGCGGAGAATGACCGACAGCCTGTCTGCAGCGCAGTGACCCGGGATGTTTTTCGTTCTGCAGTCCGATCCTGCATAAAAATAACCCTGTTATCTATAGCGAAAACGTTTGCACTGAGGTATACTGTAGAAAACAGGGGGTGGATGCCTTGACCGCAGTGACAAACGGGAAAATCGTTCTGGAGGATCGCGTGCTGGAAAACGGTGTTCTGCTCATTGACGGCGAGCGGATCGCCGCTGTGGGGAACCGGGGGGAAGTCACCCTCCCGAAGGATGCGGAAATTCTGGATGCGGATGGGGCATTTGTGGGTCCCGGTTTTGTGGACATCCATGTCCATGGAGGAGAGGGCGCACTGCTTTGTGATGAACCGGAGCGCATTTCCGCCCATTTCCTCCGACACGGGGAGACCACGGTGCTTGCGGCGCTGTATTATCATATGTGTAAAGAGGAGTTCCTCTCAGCTTCTCGCCGTGTGCGGGAGGCCATGGAGAGCTGCGGAAATCTTCGGGGACTTTACATGGAAGGGCCTTACATGAACCCGGAATTCGGCGCCATGCCGGAAAAGAACCTGTGGAAGGGCGAGATCCGACGGCAGGACTACCTGCCCATTCTGGAGGCAGCGGCAGACCTTGCCAAAGTCTGGGTGATTGCCCCGGAGCGGGACGGCATCGAGGACTTTTTGCGGGATGTGAAAGCAGCAGCCCCCGCTGCTGTCATCAGCGTGGGGCACAGCCGCGCGACCCCCGGAGAGATCGGCGGGCTGAAGAAATACGGGATCCGTCTTCTCACCCACTGCATGGATGCCACGGGGTGGCGTTCCCTGTGGCGGGGAACCCGGGGCGCCGGCCCGGATGAAGCCTGCCTGCTGGATGACGATATGTACGCGGAGGTTATCTGCGATTCCGGTGCGGTGCACGTAAACCGCGACCTTCTGCGGCTGATCTGGAAGGTTAAGGGAACGGATAAAGTGGTGCTCATCACCGACAGCAACGTGACGGATGCAGAATCCCCGGCGCATTTGCAGAAATATTCGGATCTTGTCTTTGACGATAACGGCGACCTTGCGGGAAGCCGTCTTACCATGGATGCCGCTTTGCGGAACATGATGGAGCATACAGGCTGCACGGTTTGGGAAGCCTTCTGCATGGCCTCCCGAAACCCGGCGAGAGTCATCGGGATGGAGAAAGAGATCGGCACGGTGGACGCGGGAAAATTCGCGGATCTCGTGTTTTTGGATGAAACATACAACGTGAAAAATGTGATGCTGAGGGGTATCCTTCAGCAGAAAGGATGGAATATATGCTGAAAGCAGGAGTTGCACGGAAGGACATCACCCCTCCCCGGGGGCTGGAGCTTGCGGGATATCCCCATTATCCCCGGAACAATACCGGGGCCCACGACCCTCTCTATGCCATGTGCATGTATCTGGAGCAGGATGGCAGCGCAGCCGTGATGGTAACGCTGGATCTGCTGTTTTTCTCCAAGAAGCACACCGCCGAGGTGCGCCGCCGTCTGGCGCAGGAAGGAATCGACGGCAGCCGGGTCATGGTGAGCTGTTCCCATACCCATTCCGGCCCATGGGCATCCGGAAGACTGGACATTGAAAGTCTGGAAGCGGGAAAAGAGCAGCCGAAGGAGTATGTGGAGTTTCTCATCTCCTCTGTTGTGGAGATCGTTCTGGAAGCGAAAAACAATGCCTTCCCCGCCCTCTTCGGTGCAGGCACTGCCCTTTGCGGAGCGGAATCCGGTGTGGGCGGAAACCGCCGTATGCCCGGCGGACCCCATGACCCGCTGGTGTCTGTCCTTGCGGTGAAGGACGAAAAGGATGCTCTTTGCGGCGTTCTGGTGAATTACACTCTGCACCCCACCTTCATTCACGAGTGGAGCAATGTCTGCACAGCGGATTACCCCTGTTATCTGAAGCTTGAGGTGGAGGAGCAGTATCCCGGTGCGTTGGTGGGCTTTGCGCAGGGCACCTCCGGCAATCAGTCCAGCCGCTACTACCGTCAGGGCGAAAGCTATGACGAAGCGGAGCGGGTGGGAAGACTTCTGGGCAAGGCAGCCTGCAGCGCGCTGGAAAAGATGGTCTGGACGGATGACCTGCCCATTTCTGCCGCATCCACGGAAATCCCGCTGGAGCTGCGCGACTTCGGTACGGAAGAAGAGCTGATGGAAAAGGTGGAGCAGGACGAAAAGGTCTACAAGGCGCTCTATGCCAAGTACGGCAAATCCACCGTCCGGGAGGAATACTACCTCTGGCAGAACGCGAATCTGAAGCTTCTGGGTTCCGAAGACCAGCTTGGCTACATCCGTATGCGCAAGCGGGGCATCAAAATCGAGCTTCTGGAGGATGAGGCGCCCATGGAAATTCAGGTGCTGCGCCTTGGCGGCGTCGGCATCGTGGGTATCCCCGGTGAGGCGTTCGTGGAATACGGCCTCTGGATCAAGGCCATGGCAGGCTTCGGCATGGTGGTGGTGAACGAGCTGACGAACGGGGTGCTCCCCGGCTATCTCTATACCCCCGAATCCCTTGTCACCGGCGGCTATGAGACCGATACCTCCATGCTTGGGGAAAAGATGGGGCTTCGCATGACGGAGGCTGTGCTGAAGACCGTGGAACAGGTGCGGTGAAAGGAGCAGGATCATGAGTTTTCCCAATACATTTCATCACGAATTCTATCCCTTCCGGAATCAGGCGGAGATCGACAGAGTAAGAAAGATCACCCGGGCGGATATCGATGCCATGAACGGCATCCATCCGAAAAACCCCAGCATCCGTCTGGAAGTCATCCGCAATGACGAGTTTGAGATGGTCATGCTCACCGATATGGTAAAGCGCATCATGGATTCCGACCGCTATGACAAAAAAGTGGTCATGGTCATGTGCAACCCCAACCCTACCTACCGGAAAGTGGCCTATATGCTGCGGGAGCTTGGGGTAAACTGCCGCAACGTGAAGTTCTACATGATGGATGAATGGGCGGATGAGGACGGAAACATTGCGCCGTTGGACTATTCCGCAGGCTTCGGCAATGCCTTCTTCCGCTACATGATCTCCGGGATCCTGGATCTTGGCTTTAAAATGGAAAACTTCATCTACCACAGCAACGAGACCACCCCCGTGTTTTCCAAAATGCTGGAGGATGACGGTGAGGCGGATATCGTCTATTCCGGTCCCGGCTGGCCGGGGCATCTGGCATTTATCGACCCGGTTTCCGATTGGTACAAGCCTGATATGGAGGAATATCTGGCTCAGCCTGCCAAGGTTGCAAGCCTCCATCCTCTGACCATTGCCCAGAACTCTCTCCACGGCGGCTTCGGCGCCTCCGGCGATATTTCCCGTGTGCCGCCGAAGGGCGCGATGATGGGTCCCAGAGACGCCATGAAGGCGAAAAACGTGCTGGATATGCACGGTATCACCACCGCAGGCTCCCATGTCACATGGCAGCGGCTTACCTCCCGCCTGTGCATCTTCGGCGAGCCCTCCCAGACCGTGCCTGCCTCTATCCTGCAGCTGCGGGAAAACCCCACCCACATCATCATGAGCGAGAACCTCGCCGCGGATATCCGTGACGACGAGTTTTTCCAGTACTGAAAGACCTGCAAAGCCTCCCCGGCGGACTTGTTTCTCCGGGGAGGCTTTTTGCTTTGAAAAAGCATTCCATGCTGCATGGCAGTGAAAAAGCCATTTTTGGAGGACAAATGGAACAGAAAACGAGTAAGTTTTCCGGTCGGCGGGATTATCCATCGGGTATGCGGTCGTCTTCGCTTATGTGTCCTGCGCGCGGATTCTCTGCATTGTGGCGCTCTTCATGCAGGCGGCAGTTTATACGGCTGTGCACCGCGGAGATGTTCTCTGCGGTGCTTATTTTGCAAAAATCGTTTTTCTTTGCGGATGCCTTGACAGAAAGACGGGATAGATTGTAAACTGAATCCGTTAAGTATGCTCCTTGGAGGTGCGTTATGGATAAGGTCTATCGCAAGTCGGTGCTGAGTTTTGTCCGCTCCAATGCCCTTGGAGAGCCGGGAAAATACCGGTACAGCGCTTGCTGTACGGAGCCGACACTCTATTCCTCCTGTTATGCGGCCATGCTCTATTCCCTTTTTGGGGAGGAGATCCCGGAGAAAGAAGCATGGGCGGCCTACCTCTGCAGCCATCAGGATGAGGACGGTCTCTTCCGCGACCCTGTGATCTACGATCAGGGCTGGTACGAGGGAGACCCCCTCTGGTGCGGCAGAAGCCACCTGACTAGTCATGTACTTATTGCCCTTACCGCTTTGGGCGCTGTTGCCCCGAAGCCGCTTGGGTTTGTGAAAAAGTGGGAAGATCCCGATTTTCTGGTGAAGTGGCTGGAAGGCTGCCTATGGGCTGGGGATGCGGGAGATGTCAGCCAGACGGGAAATGAGATCATGAACGTGGGCGGTCTTCTCCAGTATGAGCGGGATTTCCATGGCAACGACCGGGCGGGAAAAGCGGTTTCCGTGATCTTTGATTGGCTGAACACCCATCACCTGAATCCCGAAACCGGTTTGTGGGGCGATCTGGATCTCTCCGATCCCTATCAGCTTTCCAATGCCGTGCAGGCAGCCTATCACTGGTGGGAGCTGTATTTTTATGACAACGTGCCTATCCCCTATGCGGATAAGGCCGTGGAAACGATCCTGCGGACACAGAATGTAAACGGCGGCTTCGGTCTCGGGGTGCACAATCCCGAAAACCCCTTTGTTTCCAGTGCCTGCGAGGATATCGACAGCCTTGCGCCCATGGCGCGGCTTTACCGACTGGGTGCGGTGCGGAATGACCGGATGAAGACCGCCATGGAAACGGGTCTTCGCTGGGTGAAGTCCAATCAGATGCCGGACGGCGGTCTGGTGTTCATGAAGGATCGGGGCTTTGAATACGGGCATCGGCAGCTTCACGGGGCATTCGGGCAGGGAGCCATGTTCCCCACATGGTTCCGCACCCTGACGGTGGCGCTGGTTTCTCATGCGCTGGGGGATGACACGTGGCACTTTGTCCGCTGCCCGCAGATGCAGTTTGATGTTGGAGGAAAGTAATCATGCGTACGGTAACAAGTCTTGACGGGATTTGGCGCTTTGTGGTGGATCAGAATCCCAAATACCATCTGGATCCGGTGACCTGCCCGCTGCCATTCAATGCGAGGACAGATGTCTGCCGCCGCCACTGGAAGGACGTTATCGTTCCCGGCTGCTGGCAGAAGTATGAAGAGCGGCTGGATATTTACGAAGGTGTCTGCTGGTACCACCGTACCTTTACGCTGGATGCACTGCAGCCGGGAGAGACGGCGGCTGTCCGTTTCGGCGCGGTAAACTATGCCTGCCGTGTGTTTGTAAACGGCGTGGAGATCGGCGGTCATGAGACCGGGTATACCCCCTTTGCGCTGGACTGCACCGAAGTTCTCCGGGAAGGGGAAAACCAGATCTCCGTCTGCGTGGATAACCGGGATGCGGTCACCGTGTGGCCCCATGTTGTGGGATATTTCAACTACGGCGGTATCCACCGCAGCGTGACCCTCATCCGCACGGGCATGGGGGATATGGAAGATGTGCGCTGGGATACGGCATGGCAGGACGGTGTGGGCATGCTTTCCGTCAGCGGCAGGATTCGGGGCGGTAAATCCCGGCTGAAGCTTTCCTGCGGCGGTGCGGAGACGGAGATCTCCGCCGATGAAAACGGCGAATTTGCCGCGAGCCTTTCCGTGCAGGGGGCAAAGCCATGGAGTCCGGAAACTCCTGTGCTGTATGATGCCAGACTTGTCGCCGAAAACGGTGATACCCGGGAAAATCGCTGCGGCTTTAAGTCCGTCTGCGTGGAAAACGGCGAGGTGTTTCTCAACGGTGCGCCTTATCGGCTGCACGGCGTCTGCCACCTCAGCGATAACCCCGATTCCGGTATGACCATGACGCAGGAAAATATCCTGCGGGATCTCAGACTCATGAAGGGCTGCGGGGTGAATGCCATCCGCTGCCACTACCCTATGGACGAAAAGTTCTACGATGCCTGCGACGAAATGGGCTTTCTTGTCTGGATCGAGCCGAATATCTACTGCTACCATCCCCGAACCGAGGACCGGAATACCCTGTTTGCCGACGAAAAGGCAAAGCGCCTTGCCCTGCAGATGGTGGAGGAGCTGGTCATTCCCGCAAGAGATCATGTCTGCGTTTCCATCTACGGTATCGGAAACGAGTGCAACACCGCAAATCCCGAGGCTCCCGCGTTTTTCCGTGCCATTGCAGATACCCTGCGCCGTGACGGCGGAAACCGCCTTATCTCCTATGCTGCCCTTTACGGAACGGTGGACGGCGTGTTTGACCTTGTGGATATCGTGGGCATCAATTCCTACTGGGGCTGGTATGATAAGCTGGATATGGCGCCCGATCAGGACGGCTGGAAGGCGGAAGCCGTACAGGGGGACCGGGAACCCATTGATCTTACTCCCTTCCACGGCATGATGCAGGATGTGCTGAAAAAGATCGGCGGAAAGAAGGCTCTGCTGCTGACGGAATTCGGCGCAGATGCCGTACCCGGGTATTTTTCCCGCAGCCGGGAAATGTGGAGCGAGGAGTATCAGGCGGATCTTATTGAGGAGATCATCACCACTGCAAAACAGTATCCCCAGATCATGGGCACCTTTGTCTTTGCCTTTGAGGATTACCGCGACCCCTCCAAGGATTTTAACGGCTACTGGAACGAGTGGAACCTGAAGGGGCTTGTGGACTATGGCCGCAGACCCAAAAAATCCTATGAAGCGGTGAAACGCTGCTATCAGAAATAACGCAAGGGGCAGGATGCATTGCAGCCTGCCCCCCTTTTGCGGAAAAAGTTGGGATTGACAAGAGGAAAAGCCTGCGTGTATACTTTTTCTATAAGGAGGTGCGCGAAATGAAGCGTCTGATCATGTTTGTGCTGTGCTTTGCGCTTTGCGCGGGGCTTCTGGTTTTCGGTGCATCGGCAGAAACTGCGTATACCGTCAGCGGCTTTGCGTATGCTAGCGCGGATGGCGTATACTGGTTCCCGGAAAACGGGATCGCCGAGATCACGCCGGCAGAGGGATATTCCGTTTCCGCGGCGGAGGATGGGGCCTATGGCAGCAGCCTTACCCTTGGGAGCACCAATGGGAAAACTATCTGGCTGAAGCATGAGAATGCCTCGGCGCAGGAGACCGACCTCTCCGGTGTGCTCATGTGGGATACGGCGGCACCCTCCGGCGAGATCACCTTGCCCGATTGGGAGAAGTCGTGGACATCGCTTGCCGCTGAAATGACCTATGACGCGGTCTGCTGGGAAGCGGCCAGCGTGAAGGTGGAGGCAGCTGACGGCGAAAGCGGTATTGCTTCCGTGGAATATTTCGTGGCAGACTCCCTGCTTTCCGAAGCGGAGATCGTTGCAGCGGAATGGGCACAGTATACGGAGGAGATCACCCTGCCCGAAAATCAGGTATCCGTTGTTTACGCAAGGTTTACGGATAATGTTGGAAATGTGTCCTATATCAGCACCGGCGGCATCGTCTGCTATACCTCCCCCGGGCTTGCCGATGAGGTTTTGGAGTATTATCTGGGAAATCCTGCGGATCTGACCACCAAAATCACGCTGAACGGCAGCACGGTGGGAAGCGTTACGCTGAATGAAGAAGCGCTGCAGGAGGGCACGGACTATGTTCTTGGGGAAGACGGCGCGCTGACCTTCAAAGCCGGGTGGCTGGAAAGTCTTTCTGCCGGGGAGCACACTGTGAGCGTTTCCGTTTTGCCTCTGGGTATCGAGACGGCAGAGCCTGACGGTGTGGTCATCTTTCTGGATGTGCGGGATTGGGGCACGGCTGTGAGATTCGGCAGTGTGACGAATTATGTGGCGCCCTCCGGCGTCACAAGCGCCGCTGTCTCCTTTGACACCGAAAGCAGTCTGACATGGGCACGGGAGGAATCCGGCGGCATGTCCGCATGGTTCGGCGTGGATGACGCCGGGGAGGTATTTCCCGACGGCAGCCGTTTCTGGGTGCAGTGGCTTGACCCGAAGAGCGACAAAACCGCATGGGAGCAGAAATTTGCCGCTTTTGACGAGATCCACCGAAGCGCTGCGGATACGGAAAATGTGCTGATGTTCAACATCGGCGTCACCGATACCGACGGCACTCCCTTCGGGGAGCTTGCCGCGCCGGTGCAGCTGTATGTTCAGCTGGATGATGGCTGGGATGCGGATCGGCTCCATGCGGCATACATTCAGGAGGGCACGGACGAGACCCTTCTGACTTCTGCGATCAGCGCCGAAAGTCCCGGCGGTTCGGGAAAGTATGCGGTTTTGACCCTGAACCACTTTTCCACCTATGTGATCTATCTGGAGGCGGAACAGGATGCGGCCAATGACGGCGGAAACGCAGGGGGTGCGGAAACCGGCGGCAGTGCCGGCGCCCCGAAGACCGGGGACGAAAGCAGACTTTTCCTCTGGGTCACGGTGACGGCAGTGACCGCTGCGGGCAGCCTTCTGCTGACAGGTAAACTGAAAAAACGGACATAATGAAAAGGACAGGATACAACGTATCCTGTCCTTTTTACTGATAAAATTTATGCCTTTTCCAGCATGGCGGCAAAATCGGCCATGGCCTCGGAAATGAGAATGCTCTGGGGGCAGACGGCCTCGCAGGCTCGGCAGCCAAGGCAGGCGGAAGGCTTCCTGTCCTCGGGGAGAGCCTCCACTGCCATGGGGGCAAGAACGCCGCCGCCGGAATAGACGTGCTCGTTATAAAGCTCCAGAAGCCAGGGGATATCCAGCTGCTGAGGGCAGTGAGCGGTGCAGTAACGGCATTTGGTGCAGGGAAGGGTCTTTTTGGAAGTCATTTCCGCCGCAATACTCTGCAGCGCGTTCATTTCCTCTTGGGTAAGGGGCCGTTCGGTTTCAAAAATGGCAATGTTTTCCTGCATCTGGGCAAGATCGGACATACCGGAAAGGGTCACAGTGACCTCCGGGAAGGACTGCAGATAGCGGAAGCCCCAATCCAGCGGCTTCCAGTCCGGACGGAGGGAGGAAAGCTTTGCCCTGTGCTCCTCTGCAAGAGAAAGCAGGCTGCCGCCGCGGAGAGGCTCCATGACCCAGACAGCCAACAACCATTCTTTCAGCAGTGCAAGCTTTGCGTTTGCGCTCTGGAAGCTGTAATCCAGCCAGTTCAGCTGGATCTGGCAGAATTCCATATCCTTGCCGTAAACCTCCAGGAACCGCCTGGTGGTTTCCAGATTGCCGTGGACGGAGAAACCAAGGTGCTTGATGCGTCCGTTCCGCTTCTGCTCCGTCAGATAGTCATAAATGCCGTATTTGGGGTCGAGATACTGCTCAATATCCTTTTCGCAGACATCGTGCACCAGATAAAAGTCAAAATAGGAAACATTCAGCTTTTCCAGCTGCTTTTCGAAGATCTCCTTCACATAGGGGATGTTCCCAAGGTCGTAGCCGGGGAACTTATCGGCAAGATACCAGCTTTCCCGGGGATAACGGGAAAGGGATTTTCCCACGGCAGTTTCCGATGCACCGTCGTGATAGCCCCATGCGGTATCATAGTAATTCACACCCTTTGCCATGGCGTGATCCACCATGGCATCCAGCTGTGCCTGATCGATCTCGTCCTGCCTGCCGTTTACGGTGGGAAGCCGCATGGTGCCGAAGCCCAGCGCGGAAAGCTTCAAGCCCTGAAAATCTTTGTAGATCATGAGAATGCCTCCTGATTGGCGAATTTTCGGAAAAAGTATACCATGAAACGGAGAGATACTCAAGCGTTATTCAGGGAACATTCTGCAGTGTCCTGCGTCAAAAGCACAGCAATACAAAATTAAGAAAGCCTTAAACCTGTCAGCATTGACTTACAGGGCCTGTTCCCGTATCATGGGAGCAGACAGTTTGTGATGGAGGGGAGTTCCATGAGAAGAAGATGGACCGCGCTGCTTCTGGCGGCGCTTGTACTGCTGAGCCTTGCCGGCTGCGGAGACAGCACCGCCGTGTATGTGCAGTCGGTGGAGGCGCTTTCCGATTTGGGCGGCATTGCCCCCGGCGACCGTTTTGCGGGAGTCGTTGTCTCTGAGCATGTGGCCGAAGTGAAAAAAGACGGCGACAAGACCATTGCGGAGCTGTATGTCCGTGAAGGGGACGATGTAACGGAAGGGCAGCTGCTGTTCTCCTACGATACTGCGGAGCTGCAGCTTTCTCTGGACAGGCTGATCCTGGAGCAGAGCCAGCTTGAGGCGGCCATTGCCAACTATACCGAGCAGATCGCAGATCTGGAAGAGGATCTACTCTACGCCTATGCAGGGGATGAGCTGGAATACACCGTGCAGATCCAGACCCTGCAGGTCGACCTGCAGGAGGCGGAGCTGAACCTTGCCGCAAAGAAGACGGAGGTGGAGCAGGCGCAGGCGCTTTTGGCCAATGCGGATGTGGTATCCCCCGTCACAGGCCGTGTGCAGGCCATTGATGACGACGGCATGGATGCCTACGGAAATCCCGCGGCATATATCACCATCCAGAAGTCCGGTGCATACCGGGTGAAGGGCACCATTGGAGAGCTGCAGCGGGGCGGCATCATTGAAGGCACGCGCATCCGCGTGATCTCCAGAACAGATGAAGCTCTCTGCTGGTATGGCACGGTGACCCTTGTGGATTACGAAAACCCCTCTCAGGGAAACGAATATGCCATGTACTACGGCATGGAGGCAGACGAGATGACCTCCTCCAGCAAGTACCCTTTCTATGTGGAGCTGGAGGATACGGAAGGACTTATCCTCGGGCAGCACGTGTATCTGGAGGTGGATACCGGGGAAGAGGCAGCGGGACTGAAGCTCAATGCTGCCTTTGTCTGCTTCGATGAGGACGGCTCCGCCTATGTCTGGGCAGAAAAGCGGGCTAAGCTGGAAAAGCGCGGCGTGACCGTCGGCGAATATGACTTCATGAACGATACCTATCCGATTTTGGAGGGACTTACGGAGGAGGATTTTATTGCCTTCCCCGATGAAGAGCTTTGCCATGAAGGCGCTCCCACCACCCACACCGAAGCGGCGGAGTCTGAGACTGTATTTGCGGAAGAAGAGGTGGGCTGAGTGGCAATTTTGGAGCTGCAGAACATCTGCAAGGATTATATGCAGGGAAAAGAGCCTGTCCGCGTGCTGAAAAATGTGAGTCTTTCTGTGGAAAAAGGGGAATATATTGCCATTATGGGACCCTCAGGTTCCGGAAAAACCACGCTCATGAACATCATCGGCTGCCTTGACGTGCCGACCTCCGGTTCTTATGTGCTGGACGGTGCAGATCTGCAGGATCTTTCCGATGATGCTCTTGCGGATATCCGGAACAGGCATATCGGCTTTGTGTTTCAGAGCTTCCATCTGCTGCCGAAGATGACCGCGCTGGATAATGTGGCGCTGCCGCTGCTATACGGCGGGGTGCCCCTGAAGGAGCGGAAAAGACGGGCGGCGGAGGCTCTCGAAGCGGTGGGACTTTCCGACAGAGCGGAGTTTTACCCCAACCAGCTTTCCGGCGGTCAGTGTCAGCGGGTGGCCATTGCCCGCGCCATGGTGGGAAAGCCGGATATTCTTCTGGCAGACGAGCCTACAGGCGCACTGGATACCAGGGCGGGAAGCCAGATCATGGAGATCTTCCGGGGACTCAATGACAGCGGCATGACGATCCTCATGATCACCCACGAGCCATCCATCGCAGCCTGTGCGGACAAGACCTATCACATTCTTGACGGCGAGCTTCATACAGCGGGCGTGCCGGGCAGAGGAGGCAGCGAAGATGAAGCGGAATAAAAAGCTGAAGCGGCTGCTGATCTCCGCGGCGGCACTGGTGACGGCGGCTGCCATCGGTGCGGGGATCTGGATCTTTGCGGGGAAAAAGGGCGGTGAGAGCGTCTATGTGTACCCCTTTTCCTATGTGGGCATGACGGAGTACTGGGGCGATTCTCAGGAAAGCTACGGACCTGTCACCACAGATAAGCTGCAGACCGTCCATATTTCCGAGACACAGACGGTGACGGAGATCCTTGTCTCCCCCGGGGACACGGTGAAAAAGGGCGATCTGCTCATGACTTTTGATACTACCCTTACCGATCTTGCGCTGGAGCGGGAGCGGCTTGGGGTGGAGCAGCTGAAGCTGCAGCTTGCAGATGCGGAGGAGCGGCTTTGGGAGATCAACAGTATGGTTCCCATGGTGATCCCCGACCCCGAACCGGAGACCACGCCCAACGACGAAGAACTGGGCGCGCTCATTTCCGGTGCGTATCAGCTTTCCCAACAGAAAGAATATGACGGCAGCAGTGCGGAAAAACCCCTCATCTGCTGGATGGCGGGAACCACCGCGGCAGACAGCGTGCTCTGGGAGGCCATCCGCCAGCAGTCCCAGACCTTCCGCAATGCAAATGCCGCAGCGGCTCCGCAGGACCCTGCGGTGACCGCAGATCCTGCGGCAACGCCGACGCCTACCGTACCTCCCGAGGTAAACGATTTTTATGTGATCCTGAAGGTCACGGAAAAAGACCGCGCCCTTGGGGGACGGATCGTCTGGCAGGGATTTCATGTGACCCGGGAGCCTGCGGACGGAAGCTTCCGCTTTACCTTTTTTGATGCTTCGGCTATAGAAGATCATTCCCTTGCGGGGATGGAAACCCCTCCCGAAGAGCCGGAGATCGATTTCGGCAGCGGCTTTACTGCCGCCCAGATCGCGGAAATGCGGGACGCTCAGGAGGAAACCATCCGGGATCTGGAATTTCAGGTGCTGATGGCTGAGGCGGATTACCAGATCATGCTTACCGAGGTGGAGGACGGGAACGTTTATGCCGAGATCGACGGCGAGGTGGTTTCCGTACTCACCGAGGAGGAAGCCCGGGAGACCATGCAGCCCATTTTGAAGGTCTCCGGCGGCGGTGGTTTCTATGTGGAGGGGACGGTCAGCGAGCTGCAGAAGGATTCCGTGCAGATCGGGCAGGAGGTCACCGTAAACGACTGGAATACTGGTATGGTGTATACCGGAACTGTCCATTCCATCGGAGATTTTCCGGTGCAGGACGAATATTTCAGCGGTATCGGAAACCCGAATGTGTCCTACTATCCCATGCGCGTCTTTGTGGATGAAAGCGCCGACCTGCAGGCAGGAAGCTACGTGAGCATCATGTACTCCGGCGGTGCTGCGGAAAACGGCCTCTATCTGGAAAATCCCTTCGTCCGTCAGGAAAACGGCAGAAGCTATGTGATGGTGCGCGGTGAGGACGGAACGCTGGAGCAGCGGTTCGTCACCACGGGAAAATCTCTCTGGGGCAGCTATACGGAGATCCTCAGCGGACTCAGTGAGACGGATTACATCGCCTTCCCCTATGGGAAAACCGTAAAGCCGGGAGCTTCCACGGCTGAAGGCGACTATTCCACCCTGTACGGGTAATAAGGAGGGATGGATATGATCGAAAATATTCGCCTTGCTTTTCAGGGCATCTGGGGGCATAAGCTCCGCTCGGTGCTGACTATGCTGGGCATTATCATCGGCATTGCCGCCATCATCACCATCGTCTCCACCATCAAGGGCACAAACGAGCAGATCAAGGAAAACCTTATCGGCGCGGGAAACAATGTGGTCACCGTGCAGCTGAATCAGGACGGATATCCCTACGATATGTCCTGGCAGGGTATCCCTCAGGGCGTCCGGGTCATTACCGAAGAGACTCGCCGGGAGATCGAAGATCTTCGCGGTGTGGAGCGGGCATCGCTCTATACGCACCGCAGCTATGCGGAGATGGTGTATTATCAGGACACCCAGTTTAACGGTGAGGTCTGCGGCATTGATGAGCATTACCTTTCCGTTTACGGTTATCAGATCCGATCCGGCAGAGGCTTCACCCAAAAGGATTACGAGGATATGCGGAAGGTGGCGCTGGTGGATCCCGGCGCGGTAAAGACCCTTTTCGGCGGGGAAGACCCGGTGGGAAAATCCATTGAGCTGCAGGGCGAGGTGTTCACCGTGGTGGGCGTTGCCGCCCTTTCCGAGGAATTCGCGCCCACCATCCAGAACATGAACGACTACTGGCTCTATGCGGATACCTCTGCGGGAACGGTGTATATTCCCGGCACCGTGTGGCCGGCGGCCTATCAGTTTGATGAGCCCCAGAACGTTGCCATCAAGGTCACCGATACCGATGCCATGGCAAGCGCGGGAAAGGATGCGGCGGAGCTTCTTACCGCGTCCCAGATCGCAAATACGGAGAGCACCTTCGATTACCGCAGTCAGGATATGCTGGAGCAGGCGCAGCAGCTGCAGAGCATGAGCCAGTCCACGAATGTTCAGCTCATCTGGATCGCCAGCATCTCCCTTCTGGTGGGCGGTATCGGCGTCATGAATATCATGCTGGTGTCCGTCACCGAGCGGACGGCGGAGATCGGTCTCAAAAAGGCCATCGGTGCAAAAAAACGGCGCATCCGCCTGCAGTTTCTCACGGAGGCTGCGGTGCTCACCAGCCTCGGGGGCATTATCGGCGTTCTCAGCGGCGTGGGTCTTGCCCAGCTCATCTCCGGCATGATGCAGATCCCCGTTGCCATCAGCGCCGGGGCGATCCTCATCGCGGTGGTGTTTTCCATGCTCATCGGCGTGGTCTTCGGCCTCCTGCCCGCCATGAAGGCGGCAAATCTAAACCCCATTGATGCACTGAGAAGAGAATAAAGTACGCAAAGACCCGCCGTGCAGAGCACGGCGGGTCTTACGTTCGGAACCTTTTCCCACCGTTCCGTGTAGAATGGTGCAGAAAGGGGAGGTGCGTCTATGACGTTCAGGGTACCGGCAGCCGTGCTGCTTCCGTTTATCGGCACGGCGCTGGGTTCCGGAGCGGTGTTTTTTCTGCGGGGAGAGATGGACAGAAGGGTGCAAAGGGCGCTGAGCGGCTTTGCCGCCGGGGTCATGACGGCGGCAAGCGTATGGAGCCTTATCCTGCCCGCCATCGAAAGGTCCGCGGCGCTGGGGGCGTTTTCCTTTTTTCCGGCGCTTTCCGGCGTATGGGCGGGGGTCTTGTTCCTGCTGCTGCTTGACAGAGCGGCACCGCGGTTCAAAACGGGCGGTTCCATGCTGGCTTTTGCGGTGACGCTCCATAATCTTCCCGAAGGTATGGCGGTGGGTGCGGTCATTGCCGGCTGGCTTTACGGGGAAGGGAGCTTTGCGGCGGTGTTTGCCTTCTCTCTGGGGATCGCGCTGCAGAATCTTCCCGAGGGGGCCATCATTTCCATGCCCCTGAGAAGCTGCGGGGAGACCCGTCTTCGGGCTTTTGGGAAGGGCGTTCGCTCCGGGATCGTGGAACCGATGGGCGCTGTTGTAACGGTGCTGCTTTCCGGGGCCCTTGTCCCTGTGCTTCCCTATGTGCTTTGCTTTGCGGCAGGCGCAATGCTTTATGTGGTGGCGGAGGAGCTGATCCCGGAAATGAAGGAAGGCGAGCCGGGGGTTCTGGGCACGGTTTGCTTTACCCTTGGCTTTACACTTATGATGACCATGGATGTGGCGCTGGGGTAAGAAGTGACAAAGGAATACCTATGGTTCTTTCGTCAGAATATGCCAGACATCATTTCCGGCAAAACCGCATTTTCGGTATAATCTTTCCGGAGAAGTTGGATTGTTTATTTTTCCTGATACGGTGGCAAAATCAGCGATGCGTTCCATGCGCATCAGCAGTTCGCTGACGATGAGACTGCCGATTCTTTTTCCGCGGTAAGCCGGCAGAACCTGGACCCATTCGAGGATTCCCTCGCGCAGCTCGCCGTCAAAATCGGCAATGCCGCACCCGGCAATACAGCCGCTTGCGTCGTCAACAGCCATGATCCACAGCTCAGGGCAATATGCTTCTGTCCGCGTATAGCCCGCAAGCTGTTCCGGTGTTACGGATAAATCGGTGTATGAGCGGTTGATCACATCGACGAAAAGAGGAATATCTTTCTGTCCTGCAGAGATCACGGATATTCCGTCCAATGTTATGGAGGGAATACCTGCAAGCGTGTGCTGCAGTCTGAAATACGGCTCGTCATGATATTCGGGAAATTCGCTTTTTCGGTAACGGGAATCGTGAACAATGCGCATATTTTGCGGGATTTCGATGTGCTTGTTTTTCCAGTATGGAATAGACAAAACACCGCAGGGGTTGTTTCTGTACAGTTCAATAAGGTCCATGCCGCGGCCTTCTCTCGGGATATGATTTTTGCGGAAAAAACACGCAAAAGCGGAGAATATCGGAACAGACCCGGCAGATCATTTGCCGGGTCTGTTTTGGTTCGGGCAATTACGCAAAGAGCTTTGCGGTGTCCTCCATCCGCTGTGCCACATGCACACCGAAGGGGCAGCGGCTTTCACAGCCCTTGCAGCCGATGCATTCTGCGGCGGAGTGCTCCAGCGCGCGGTAATGCTCCCGCAGGGAGGCGGGGACGGCAGGGTGCAGCACCGCAAGGTCATAGAGCTTGTTCACCATAGCAATGTCGATGTTCACCGGGCAGGGCTTGCAGTGTCCGCAGTAGGTGCACTGCCCGTTATAGGCCAGCTTGGGGGCGGAGGCAAGGATGGCGGCATAGTCCTTCTCCTCATCGGAGGCGGTCTCATACTGCAGAATTTCACGAACCTGCTCCGGGGTGTCATATCCCACCAGCACGCTGGAAACGGCAGGACGGGTCAGACAGTAGTGAAGGCACTGGGTTGTGGTCATGGCAGCGCCGAAGGGAGAGCGCTTTGCGTCCAGAAGCCGTCCCCCGGCAAGGGACTTCATCACGGTGATGCCGATGCCCTTTTCCTCGCAGAGGCGGTAAAGCTCCCGCCGCTCCGGGTCGAGACCGCCGGTGCTGCCGGAAAAGTCCTCGCCGGTAATATATCCCGCGTCCTCGGAGGCGGGCATGGTATCAAAGGCGGGGTTGATGCTGAAGAGCATCATTTCCACAATGCCGCTGTTTGCCGCCATAAGGGCGGTTTTCACGTTGTGGGTGCTGATGCCGATGTGGCGGATGCGCCCCTGTGCCTTCAGCTTCTGCACATACTGCAGATAGGGGCTGTCGTCCAGGATCTGCCGCATATCCTCCTCGGCATCCACATAGTGGATCATGCCAAGGTCGATGTAATCCGTGTGGAATCTGCGGAGCATATCCTCAAAGGCTTCCTCGCAGAGCTTCACATCCCGGGTGCGGAAATACTGTCCGTTCTGCCATGTGGAACCGATATGTCCCTGAACGATCCACTTGTCCCGATGGGGACGCAGCGCGTCGCCAAGGCTGGAGCGCACGGCAGGATCGCTCATCCAGCAGTCCAGAATGTTGATGCCCGCTTCCTCGCAGGTACGGGCAACGGCGTCGCACTCTGCGGGAGTGTGCCGCTCCATCCATTCGCCGCCGAAGCCGATCTCGCTGACGGAAAGGCCGGTGTTTCCAAGAACTCTGTATTTCATGGTATGACCTCGCAAATTAGTTTTTCTCCATCCTACCGCTAAACCGGAAGAAAGTCAACAACCGTTGGTTTCGTGGGGTTGCGTTCATCCGGGGATTGTGGTAGTTTGAACGAAGAGGAGGTGACGGCATGTCCAGTATCAGCGTGGAAAATCTCACATTTGCCTATCCCGGAAGCTATGACAATGTGTTTGAAGACGTAAGCTTTCAGATCGACACGGATTGGAAGCTTGGCTTTGTGGGCAGAAACGGCAGGGGAAAAACTACATTTCTGAACCTTCTCATGGGAAAATATGAATACAGCGGGAAAATTACCGCCTCTGTGGGATTTGCATATTTCCCTTACCCTGTGGCATCTCCCCAGCGGCTGACCTCGGAAATTCTGGAGGAAGTGTGTCCAGATGCGGAGGATTGGCAGCTTCTGCGGGAGCTTTCGCTTCTCCGCGTGGAGGAGGATGTGCTGCGGCGTCCCTTTGACACACTTTCCGGCGGTGAGCAGACAAAGGTGCTTCTTGCGGCGATCTTTCTCAACCCGGAGAAGTTTCTCCTCATTGACGAGCCCACAAACCATTTGGATGTCCGCGCCCGTGAGCAGGTAGCGGAGTATCTCAGACGGAAAAGGGGATTCATCCTTGTTTCCCATGACAGATATTTTTTGGACGGCTGTGTGGATCACATTCTCTCCCTGAACCGGGCGGATATTCAGGTGCAGAGCGGTGATTTTTCCGCATGGATGGAGAATTTCACCCGGCAGCAGGACTTTGAACTGGAGAGAAATGCCAGACTGGAAAAGGATGTGAAGCGGCTGCAGCAGTCGGCAAGACGTGCATCGAACTGGTCGGACAAGGTGGAGCGCAGCAAAAACGGCGCCTTTGACAAGGGGTACATCGGGCACAAATCCGCAAAGATGATGAAGCGGGCAAAAGCTTTCGAAGCGCGGACGGAAGCGGCATTGGAGGAACGGCGGGGACTTCTCAAAAATCTGGAAACCGCGGAGGAACTGAAGCTTTTCCCCCAGCGGTATCACAGCCGCGTGCTTGCGGAATTTCGGGAGGTATCCGTGTGCTATGGGGGCAAACCCTGCGGAGATCCCGTCAGCTTTACGGTGGAGCGGGGAGACCGGGTGGTGCTCACGGGAAAAAACGGCAGCGGGAAAACAAGCCTTCTGCGGTGCATTCTTGGGGAGGAGGTCCCTCGCACCGGGATCATCACTGTCGGTTCGGGGCTTACGGTTTCCGTTGTGCCTCAGCAGACGGGGCATCTTCGGGGCACGGTTTTTGCGTATGCGGAGGAAAACGGTCTTGATGAGGTGCTGTTTCTCGCTATTTTGCGGAAGATGGATTTCGAGCGTGTGCAGTTTGAGAAGAATATGGCAGGTTTTTCCGGAGGACAGAAGAAAAAGGTCCTTATCGCAAAAAGTCTCTGTGAGCAGGCGCATTTGTATCTTTGGGACGAGCCGCTGAACTTTATTGACCTGTACTCCCGTCTGCAGATCGAGGCGCTCATCCGGGAATTTCAGCCCACCATGGTGCTTGTGGAGCATGACAGAGCATTTCAAAAAGCGGTTGGAACGAAATTTGTTGAGGTGTAATATGGATAATTCCGTAACGATCCGGGAAGAGCGGCTTTCTGCGGAGGAGTATATCGGATTTCTCGGGAGAACGGATCTCGGTTCTCAGTATCCGAAGGAGCGGTTTCGTGACAGGATCGCAAAGCTTGTGAATACGGTTAATCTAAGCCTTACGGCGCGGGAGGAAAGCGGCAGAGTTGTCGGCGTGCTCTTCGGACTTACAGACTTTGCCTATTGGCTCTATGTGACAGATCTGGGTGTTGACCGGGCTTACACGGGGCGGGGCATCGGCACAAAGCTCATGAAAACCGCCCACGATATTGCCGGCGGAGAAAAAGACATTGCGGTGTATCTCATCGCCAACGAGAATGCGGTCGGGTTTTACGAAAAGCTCGGCATGAAAAAAGCCGAGGATGTTATGCAGTACAACAAAATCGAGTGGACGGAGTTTAAGGTGAGCGATATCACCTGAGACCGTCTCCGAACTGCGAGCTCGCCCCGATGCTGCTTTTGAGGGGCAACAGTCCATCCGCAAACCTTATGAATAAGCAAAGCCGCGAAGGATTCCTTCGCGGCTTTGTCATTTGTATGTTTTCTTATGAGACGTTAAGCCGATTATATAATCTGCAGATAGATCATAAAACTTACATATTTTGATTAAGTCGTCTATCTTTAATTCTGCTCGTCCGGTTTCAATGTGATTATATCCTTGCTGAGATTTGTTAATTAGTTGACCAAACTCAGCCTGAGTTAAATCATGATCTTCTCTGAGAGCCCTCAATCGTTCTCGATAAGTAGGCATTAGCATTACCACCTTTAATTTATCGTACCATACTCAAGTGTTGAGTATTGACAATTACTCAATAATTGAGTAATATTAACAAAGGACGATAAATATATAACTAAGATGGGGTGACACAGAAGAAAGAGATACATATTAGAGGGAAAGATAGATCGGATTATCAATGTATAATTCCAGAAAAAAGAAAGAGGGGTTTTTATGAAAAGAGTTGTGTCTGTTTTGCTTTTGCTTGCAATGCTTTTTTTGTTAACTGCATGTGGCAAAAGTGCTGCGGTGAAAGCGGCGGAAGAAGCCATTGACGCAATTGGCGAGGTTACCGTTAACAGTGGAGAAGCTGTTGCGAATGCGAAGAAGCTGTATGAATTGTTAACGGAAGACGAAAAGGCAAAAGTAAGAAACAGAGTGACGTTAATAGAAGCGGAAGAAGCATATGGCGAATTGGCTGATGGAATGGCACGTGAAAAGGCAGAAGAAGCTTTTGATTTGCTGCGGGAAGCAGCGGCAATCTGTATTTCTGGAGTGGAATTGATTGAAAGAGCATGGTATTTTGGCATACATGAAGCGGACGACTATGGATCAAACGTGTTTATTTTTTTGGCAATGGAAGTTCCGTTTACATCGACAGAGTTAGAAGCAGCTTGTAATAGTTTTGGCTTGAACGCATATCATGCATCACAGAATTGGGATATCTGTGTTATGACTGTGATAAAAGTACTTCAGGACCGTGGTGACTACACAACTTTGAGTACAACGGTTACGGAAGCTGAAACAATATTGAATGATCTAAAGACAGAATGTGATGATGATACATATTACCCCGTGCTTATGGAATACTTGAATGTTATTGACTCTTACGCTAATTTTTTTGCCAGCCCATCCGGGAGTTATAGTGAACTTGGCGATACCATGGCAGCACACGAAGGAACAATTGCATCGTTGGAGTTCGAGATTGAGATGCTGTTGGATGAATAACAGTACAAACATAGCAAAGCCGCGAAGGATTCCTTCGCGGCTTTGCTGTCATGCAATGTCGATTTTCTCCATCATGTGGATGCCGTTTGGCTGCTTTTTGAGCCGCACGGCAAAGAGTGCTGAACATTTCCGGGAGTATGGCATCAATATGCTGCGGCTATGGTTACAGTGGGAGCTGGATCCGAAAATTGTCAAAAATGTGAATCTGTGCGCAACCATGTACAGGGCTGCAGCCCTCTCTTTTTTCGTGCGTCAGCTTCTCAGAAATCCAGTGTGGCGAAATAATCCTCCGGGGTTTCGGCGCGGCGGATCATTTCCACGGTGCCGTCTTCCTTCAGCAGCAGTTCCTTGCTGCGGAGCTTACCATTATAATTGTATCCCATGGAGTAGCCGTGGGCGCCCGTATCATGAATGAGGATCAGATCCCCGATATCGATCCTGGGCAGCATACGGTCAATGGCGAACTTATCGTTGTTCTCGCAGAGAGAACCGGTCACATCGTACAAATGGTCGCAGGGCATATCTTCCTTGCCCATAACGGTGATGTGGTGATAGGCCCGGTACATGGCGGGGCGCATCAGGTCTGCCGCGCAGGAATCCAGACCGATATACTCCTTGTGGATGTGCTTTTCATGGACGGCGGTAGACACAAGACAGCCGTAAGGTCCAAGCATAAAGCGGCCAAGCTCGGTATAGATCGCTACATCGTCCATGCCGGCGGGCACAAGGATCTTTTCATAAGCCTTGCGGACACCTTCGCCGATGGCATAGATGTCGTTTTCCCGCTCTTCCGGCCGGTAGGGGATGCCGATGCCGCCGGAAAGGTTGATGAAGGCGATGTGGACGCCGGTTTCCCTGCGAAGCTCCACCGCGGTGCGGAAAAGGATGGCGGCAAGGGTGGGGTAGTATTCATCCGTCAGGGTGTTGCTGGCGAGGAAAGCATGGATGCCGAAATGCTTCACCCCAAGCTCCTTCATGCGCAGGAACGCTTCGGTGAGCTGAGAGCGGGTCATGCCGTATTTAGCGTCCCCGGGGTTATCCATAATGGCGTTGGCAATGGAGAACATTCCGCCGGGGTTAAAGCGGCAGCTCATGGTCTCCGGCAGGGCGGTGATGTTCCGCAGAAAATCAATGTGGGTGATGTCGTCGAGATTTATGGTGGCGTTAAGCTGTGCGGCAAGGGCGAAATCCTCTCTGGGAGTGGCGTTGGAGGAGAACATGATCTCGTCACCGTGGAAGCCTGCCCGCTCGGCAAGCATCAGCTCCGTATAGGAGGAGCAGTCCACACCGCAGCCTTCCTCCCGCAGGATCTTCAGCAGGGAGGGGTTGGGGGTCGCCTTTACGGCAAAATATTCCTTAAAGCCCTTGTTCCAGGAAAAGGCCTCGTAAAGCCGACGGGCATTCTGCCGGATGCCGGCCTCGTCATACAGGTGATAGGGGGTGGAGAAGGTCTTGCCGATCTCCAAAAGCTTCTCGTAGCTGACAAAGGGGCGCTTCATCAAAGGTTCCTCACTCTCTTATGCATGGAATATACAAAGAATACACGGTTTTTGCCTGTTTGTCTATGGAAGTATTTCATGAATTCTGCATGAAATTTCAGGAAAGATACGGCAATTTGCGCCTTATTCCACCGCAGCCTTTGCAGAGGGGTAGTTGCTGCGGATCCACTGCCGGGCAAATTCCGCAAACCGCTTTGCGGCTGCGCCTGTGCGCTCGCCCGCAGGCAGTGCAAGGGCGATGGTGCGGCTGGAGGGGGGATCCAGCTCACGGACGGCAAGCCCATCCTGCCTGCCCTGAAGGAGAAGGGCGGGAACAATGCTGACGCCGAGCCCCTGACTGACCATGGCGAGGATGGCGTAGTCATCCTTGGTGGAAAACTTTACGTTGGGTTTGACCCCCGCCTTGTCCATGGCGCGGCGCACATCCTGAGCACTGTTTTCCATGAGAGAGATGAACGGTTCTCCGGCAACGTCCGCCACACGGCAGCGGGGACTTGCCGCGAGGGGATGCTCCGCAGGGAGCACCGCAAGAAGTCTGTCCTCAAAAAGCGGGATGCAGGGGCAATGATGGCTGATGGGCAGTGCCACAAAAGCAAGATCCACCTTCTTTTCCGCCATCCACTGGTCCATATCGTGGTAATCGCCGCTGTAAAGACGGAACTCCGCCCGGGGATTCAGCTTCTGAAATTCCTTCATCATACCCGGGAGCCAATGCACCGCAACGCTGGTGAAGGAGCCGATGCGGATGGTGCCGGTGACCTGATCCCGGATCTCTGCCGCCTGCGCGTGAAGGGCATCGTCGCTCTGCAGAACAGCCCGCACAGCGTCGATGAGCTGTGCGCCCTCGGCGGTGAGCGCTGCCCCGGAGCGTCCCCGGGAGAGCAGACGGAACCCAAGCTCCTCTTCCAGCTCCGCCAAAGCGTGGCTCACACCGGACTGGGTAAGCCCCAATTCCTCCGCAGCACGGGTAAATGACCCGAGTTCTGCAGCCCGCACAAAAATTCGATACTTTTTTATGTCCATTTTGTGAATTTCCCTCTTGCTTTTTTCTGCGATAAGCCGTATAATGCTCGCATGTCACATTTGAATTTGTAATGTTATCCATTATAATTTCTCATGGATAAAAAGTCAAGCGGAGGAATTACAAAATGAGTGCAAGTCTTCAGCATCTCGTGGCCATGATCCTGTACATGGCTGCGATCATCATCATCGGCGTGTATTATGCCCGCCGTGCAAACAAGAATTCCGAGAGCTACTTCCTCGGCGGCCGTTCTCTCGGCCCCTGGGTGGCGGCCTTCAGCGCCGAGGCATCCGATATGTCCGGCTGGCTTCTGATGGGCCTTCCCGGTCTGGCTTACTGGACCGGTCTTGCCGACGCAGGCTGGACCGCCATCGGTCTTGCCGTGGGCACCTATTTTAACTGGCTCATCGTTTCCAAGCGTCTGCGCCGCTTCTCCGGGAAGCTGGATGCATTCACCATCCCGGATTTCTTCTCCAAGCGTTTTGGCGAAAACAAGAAGATCCTGCTGACCATCGCATCCCTCGTGATCCTGATCTTCTTCTCCGTCTATGCTGCCCAGTGCCTCTCCGCCTGCGGAAAGCTCTTTGCAAACCTCTTTGATATGGATTACACGGTCATGATGATCGTGGCTGCCGTGTTCGTGCTGCTGTACACCTTCCTTGGCGGCTTCCTTGCGGAAAGCGCTTCCGACTTTATGCAGGCCATCGTGATGATCTGCGCTCTGGTTGCCATCCTCGTGATCTCCACCGTCAACGCCGGCGGCGTGCAGGAGGTTATTGCCAATGCCAAGAGCTATGACGGTTACCTCTCCTTCTTCCGCAGCGCCACCCCCTCCACCGAAGAGGTCAACGTCTTCGGCGACGGCGTCAAGTACGGTTTCCTGTCCATCTGCTCCTGCCTTGCATGGGGTCTCGGTTACTTCGGTATGCCTCAGGTCCTGCTTCGCTTCATGGGCATCCGCTCTGAAGGCGAGCTTACCCGCAGCCGCCGTGTTGCCATGATCTGGGTGGTCATCTCCATGGCTGCCGCTATCCTCATCGGTGTTGTGGGCCGCAGCGTTCTCGGCATCAGCTATCTTTCCAACGCAGCAGCAGAAAACATCTTCATCGATGTTGCCACCACCTTCCTGCCCCCCCTGCTTGCAGGTCTCGTCTGCGCAGGTATTCTGGCGACTTCCATCAGCTCCTCCGACTCCTATCTGCTGATCTCTGCCTCCGCCGTTGCACAGAACATCTACCGCGGCATCATCAAAAAGAATGCCACCGAAAAGCAGGTCATGTGGGTCTCCCGCATCACGCTGGTCGTCATCGCCGTCATTGCCATCATCATTGCATGGGATTCCAACAGCACCATCTTCGGCATCACCTCCTTCGCATGGGCAGGCTTCGGTGCTGCTTTCGGTCCCCTGATGCTCTTCTCCCTGTTCTGGAAGCGCACCACCTATCCCGCCGCCATTGCCGGCATGATCTCTGGCGGCGTCATGGTCTTCTTCTGGAAGCTGGTCATCAATCCTTTGGGCGGTGTCTGGAGCATCTACTGCCTGCTGCCCGCCTTCATCGTCTCCTGCATCGTGATCGTTGTGGTTTCCCTGTGCACCAAGCGCAGCGCCGATATGGAAGAAAAGTTCGAGGAACTGAAGGCATAATTTACATGAACCGAAAACGGGAACTCCTGCCCGGAGTTCCCGTTTTTCTTGACGGCGGGATTGCCGCCGGGTATACTGATGCTTGAGAGGAGCGTGTGTTTATGGCGATCTTGATCGACGGAAAGGCTCTTGCCCAGAAGGTGCGGGGCGAAGTTGCCGCAGCTGCGGCGGAAATGACTGAAAAAGGCCACAAGCCCGGTCTTGCGGTCATCCTTGTGGGAGAGGATCCCGCATCTCAGGTTTATGTGCGCAACAAGGTGCGTGCCTGCGAAAACTGCGGCATGTACAGTGCGAAATTCACCCTTCCCGCAGAGACCTCCACGGAGGAGGTCATTGCCCTTGTGGAGAAGCTGAATCGGGATGATGCCATTGACGGCATTCTTGTGCAGCTGCCTCTGCCCAAGGGCATCGACAGGAAGGCAGTTCTCCGCGCCATTGCGCCGGAGAAGGATTCGGATATGCTGCATCCGGAAAATCTTGGCGAGCTTGCAAGCGGTGCGGACTGTCTTGCACCCTGCACGCCCTCCGGTGTTATGCGGATGCTGGAGGAGTATGATATTCCCGTGGAGGGAAAGCGCTGCTGCGTCATCGGCAGAAGTGAGCTTGTGGGCCGTCCTGCGGCGCTTTTGCTCACGGGCAAAAACGGCACGGTTACCGTGTGCCATTCCCGTACGGCGGATCTTGCCGAAGAGACCCGCAGAGCGGATATTCTGGTGGCTGCCATCGGAAAGCCGAAGTTTGTCACTGCCGACATGATCAAGCCCGGCGCTGCTGTCATCGACGTGGGCATCAACCGTCTCCCCGACGGAAGCCTTTGCGGCGATGTGGATTTTGAGGCTGCGGAAAAGGTGGCCGGCTGGATCACCCCCGTTCCCGGCGGCTGCGGTCCCATGACCATTGCCATGCTGCTGGACAACACCATTAAGCTTGCCAAAAAGCGGCTGGGTCTGTAAAAAGAAAAACTCCGGAAGCATTGCTTCCGGAGTTTTTTGCACAGTTTACAGCTTGACTTTCACGACCGCCTTGCGGACGGTTTCCGCAGCACCTTCGGGACGGACACAGGGTTTGTGAGCATCCTGCGGGAAGTAGATGGCGAAATCTCCGTCGGTCAGCTCCATGACGGCGCCGTTTCCCTGATAGAAGGTCACATCCTTCTCGGGATTGTAGGGAACGGTGACCTCATCCATCGCGGTGACGGGAGCGTAGGCGATGATCTCCCGACCCTCCAGCACCACCTGAATGTCGGCGTACTTCTCATGGGATTCCCAGCGGGCAGCTTCCCAGGTCTTCAGCGTAGGATTCTGGGGGAGGATGTACAGGTTCTTTCCATCCAGCTCAATGCGGTCGGTGGCAGCGGTAAGGTCATGGGTGAGGATGTACTCCAGAGCGGTTTTGAACCGCTCGCCCAGACCCGCGTACTGCATGGCGTTTTTCAGATTGTCCTTGACCATGAATGACACCTCTTTCTCCGGCAAAGCCGGGTCTTTGTGCTCATTATAGGAGGAAGGGAAAACTTTGTCAATCCGGGGATAACGCAAATTCGGAGTGGTTTTTCTGATAAAAATGTGCTACATTGGTGCCATCGGAGGTGTGCGGAAATGGTTGAGATCTTGACATACATTCATACGCATATCGCCGAAAAGCTCTCTGCCGCAGAGGTAGCGGCACGGTTCGGCTATTCCAAATGGTACTTCAGTGCCAGATTTCATGCCTATACAGGGAAAACCTTCGTGGAATATGTGCGGCATACCCGCATATCCCTTGCAGCCATGGAAGTGCTGGCGGGAAAGAAAATTACCGATACGGCCATGGATTACGGCTATGACACCGTGAGCGGTTTCCAAAAGGCGTTTTTGGCGGAGTTCGGGTGTCTGCCCAAGGAGTACAAAAAGCGCGTTCGGGAAAGCAGGCTCTATTACGAAAGGAGAAAACATTCCATGTATCCTCTCAGCGACCGATGCAGCGCCCTTAGAGAAGAGGCGGTATTTGAAAAGAAGAATATGCGGTATTTTGCTCTGCAGTGGCAGGTATACAAGACCCTTGCCATGGCGCGGCATGGGGAGCTTAACAACATGGAGCTTACCGGGGAATGGATCGCGGAAGTCACGGAGAAATTCCATCCCTTTATCGGTCCCGGAGAGATGCTTGCGGGCTTCAACTTCGGCGATGCCCGGTACGGAGAGGGTTACGTGCCGGAGGACGATGCCGAGAGCAGAGCGCTTCTGCGGGATAACGGCATTTCCGAAGAGGATATCGAGGCATATTTTGCGCTCCGCAGCAGTGTGGATGAGCTGTGGAAAAAAGGTCCGCAGGTGGAGCGTACCCGGGAAGAGCGTGAGGCGCAGGAGGAATGGGCAGCCATCGGCCGGTGTATTGACTCCAACCACACGGTTCTCGGCTACGAAAAGGTGCTGAAGCTTGGTTTTGAGGGGCTGTTGGCGGAAGTGGAAAAATATGCCGCGATAAACGGAGAAAACTCCCTCTACCGAGCTGCCCGCCGCATCTGCAAGGCTGCCGTGACCATGGGGGAAAAGTATGCCGCCCATGCAAAAGCGCTTTTGGAGAAGAACGACCCCGCCTATGACAGGGCGGATCTGGAAAAAATGGCGGCGTCCTGCAGCCGTGTGCCCCGTTATCCTGCGGAGACGTTTTTGGAAGCCTGCCAGAGCCTTGTTTTTGCCCATATCCTGAACACCTGGGAGGATACCATCAACGCAAACTCTCTGGGGCATCTGGATCAGATCCTCTATCCCTATTACAAAAAGGATCTTGAAGAAGGGCGCATCACAAAAGAAGAAGCCTTTGAGACCGTCTGCTGTCTGTGGCTGAAGTTCTACCGGGATTACGATGTGCAGCAGTCCTGTCTGGGCGGCAGAACGCCGGATGGAAAGAGCCTTGTAAACGATCTCAGCTGGCTTATGCTGGATGCCACGGAGCAGCTGGATTTTGTCCGCTGCCTTTCCGTGCGGTTCGATGAGACCACGGACCCCGCTTTCCTGCGCCGTGCGCTGGAGGTGGTGGGGCATGTGCAGAAGGGTGTGCCCTTCTTCTTCAACGACGATGTGATGGTGCCTGCGCTCATGGAAAAGGGCATCGCCCCGGAGGATGCATGGAACTATACCCAGATCGGCTGCGTGGAGACGGTGATTCCCGGAAAATCCAACCCCCATGCGGTCACAGGGGAGACGAACCTGCTCAAGGCGCTGGAATATGTGCTGTGCGATGGGCACAGCATGATGTATCCCGATTTCTGCCCGGGAGTGAAAACCGGGGAACTGGAGAACTTTAAGACCTATGAGGCGCTTTACGCTGCGGTGAAGACCCAGATCCGCAGGATCCTGGAGATCACCTGCGGAATGGTGAAAAAATCCCGGGACATTTCCGTGTTTACCGCGCCGAAACCCTATAAGTCCCTGCTTACCGAGGGGTGTATCGAATCCGGCCGGGACTTTAACGATGCCGGGGCGATCTACGATTATTACCAGATCATGCTGGGGGGCGTGCCCAATCTGGCGGACTCCCTTGCAGTGATCCGCAAGTTTGTCTACGAGGACAAAACATACACCCTTTCCCGGCTGAAGGAGATCCTTGAGGCGGATTTCCCCGAGGAAAGTGTGCGGCTGGATTTTGTGAACAAAGCACCGAAATTCGGAAACGATCTGGAAGAGGTGGACTCCATTGCCGCCGACATTGTGGATTTTGCCTGCGATGTGCTGGAGGAGCAGGAAAAGGTCCATGGACTTTCCTTCCATGCCCAGCCCTTTACCTTCCTTTGGATGGTGGATCACGGGAATCACAGCGCAGCCTCCCCCGACGGTCGGCGGAAGGGGGAGATCATTGCCTACAGCGTGTCTCCCATGCAGGGGCGGGACTTTAACGGGCTTACCGCGCTGCTCAATTCCATCTCCTGTTTCCCCACAAAGCGAACGGCAGGTACGACTTCAGCCATTGTGGAGGTCGACCCGAAGCTTTATGCCGATCACAATCTGGATATGCTGACGGATATGCTCTTTGCTGCGGGAAAGAAGGGACTTTCCAACGTGCAGTTCAACACCGTGGATGTGGATACGCTGCTGAAGGCCAAGGCCGATCCCCAGCGGTACAGCAATCTTGCCGTCCGCGTTTCCGGCTTCAGCCAGAAGTTTAACCTCCTAAGCCCCGAACTGCAGGATCATATCATCAACAGGACGAAGCACGCATGTCTGTAAACGCGAGGATAACCAACATCTCCCGGGGGTCGCTCCATGACGGTCCGGGAGTACGCACCGTGGTGTATCTGAAGGGGTGCTCCCTTCGGTGCCGCTGGTGCCATAATCCGGAGACCTTTTTCCGTACTGCTGAGGTGCTGTATGCGCCCATGAAATGTATTGGCTGCGGCAGATGCCTGAATGTATGCCCGAAGTGCCATGTGCTGCAGGATGGGGAACACACCCTTCTGCGGGGAAGCTGCACAGGCTGCGGCAGATGCGCGGAGGAATGCCCCTCCGGGGCGCTTTCCATGTCTGCAAAGGAGATGACGGCAGAGGAAGTCCTTCGGGAAATCCGGAAGGATCGGCACTTTTATGCCCGTTCCGGGGGAGGGGTCACCCTCTCCGGGGGAGAGTGTCTTCTGCAGCCGGAGTTTTCCGCAGAGCTGCTGCGTTTATGCCGGGAGGAAGGTATCCATACCGCCATGGAAACGGCGCTGTTTGTCCCGTGGGAAAACGCGCAGGCGGTGCTGCCATACACGGATCTCGTGTTTGCTGACCTGAAGCTTCCGGATGCTGTCCGTCACAGGGAATATACCGGACAGGAAAACGGTCTGATTCTGGAAAACCTCCGAAAGCTTACCAGGGTGCATGACTGTGTGACGATCCGCATTCCGCTGATCTGCGGAGTGAACGACAGCCTTGAGGATATGCAGGCCTTTGCCGCGGTGATTGACACCATGGGAGAGGGACTTCGGGAAGTGGAGCTTCTCAAGTATAACCCCCTTGCAGAGGGGAAGTACCAAATGCTTGGGGCGCCATATACCTCCTTCGGACGGGAAGCCCAGTCCAATGAGAGGGCAGATGCGCTGGTCATCGCGCTGCAAAGTGCAATGAACCATCCTGCCCGGGTATTTGTGCGGAAGTAAACGGTTGCCAAAACCCATTGGATGTGCTAAGATTTTCTCATCAAATACGCCGCAGAACGATCTGCGGCGAAGAAAGGCGGTTGCTGCTTTATGATGCAGGATTGGTTCAAAAAAGCAAAGCTGGGCATCTTTATCCACTGGGGTCTCTACGCCGTGGAAGGCGTGCCGGAATCCTGGACCATGGCCTCCGGGCAGATGTCCTGTGAGGAGTACTATCGGCAGGCAGAGAAGTTTACTGCAGAAAAGTACGATCCCAAAGAATGGGCAAAGTACTTTAAGGCGGCAGGCGCAAACTATGTTGTGCTGACCACCAAGCATCACGAAGGCTTCTGCATGTTCGATACGGAGTATACCGATTTCAACGTGGTGAAGGCTACCCCTTGCGGACGGGATCTTATCGTGCCTTACGCCGATGCCCTCCGGGAGCAGGATATCAAGGTGGGGCTCTACTTCACCAATACCGACTGGGCGGACGATGACCATATGCGCGTGATCCTGGACATGACCCAGGAAGAACTGGATGCCATGCGGAAGGAAAAAACGGCATTCCGCACCATGTGGGAGGATCACGGTCCCGCAAAGCCGGAGCAGAAGGAAGAGCTTGACGCCTGCTGGCAGCGGTTCATGACCCGCTACAAGGGCGAGATTCGGGAGCTCATGACCCGGTGTCAGCCGGACATCTTCTGGACAGATGTGATGCTGCAGCGCACCGGCTTCTCCTGGGAGTGCAAGGATGTAAAAAAGATGATCGAGGGCATCAAGCCCACCACCATCGTAAACGGACGCCTTGGCGATCAGGGCGACTATCAGACTCCCGAGTGCTATATTCCCCTGCGTCCTCTGGATGGCGAGTGGGAGCTGTGCACCACCATGAACGATTCCTGGGGTTACCAGAAGCAGGATCACAACTATAAGGATATCAAGAAGCTCGTGCGGATGTTTGTGGAATGCCTCTCCAAGGGCGGCAACTTCCTCCTCTCCTTCGGACCCGACCGTACCGGCGCGATGCCGGAAGAGGTGAAGAAGATCCTTTTGGAGATAGGCGAGTGGACAGGCAAGTATGCCGAGGCCATCTATCCCACCGGAGCAGGTCTGGATCCGGCCTACTTCCTTGGCGGCTCTACCCTTTCTGAGGATAAAGAGACCCTGTACCTCTTCCCCTACGACTGCAGCACAGGTCAGCTCATGCTCAACGGTGTGCGCAACAAGGTGAAGAAGATCACCTCCCTCACCACCGGCAGGGAGCTGAAGCACACCATGCTCGGCGGCGCAGGCTGGATCAATATGCCCGGCTGCCGCTGGATCGAGCTTGGCAAGGAAGATATGGACGATGTCTGCACCGTCCTCAAGGTGGAACTGGAAGGCCCCATCGACATCGTGGACATCAACCGCAACGCAGAATCCGCAGGCGAGAACTGAGTTAATACGAAACCGCGTAAAGGCGCATGACCGTGATTTACGGTCATGCGCCTTTTTTGTCAGGTGGTTTTGATCGTGATTCTGAATACGGATACACCGGCGGGGCGGATCTTCAGCTGGAATGTGCAGCCTGTAGCTTCGTCAAGCCGTTTTGCCATGTCCCGGGTCTCTGCGGCAAATGTGATTTCATCCACAAACTGAACCGGCTGATAGGGGAAGGAACTGAGCGTTTCCACGTGTGCCATGGGAACCTTGCAGCGCACAAGCGCATGCTGATAGCTGCAGTCATACGCGTTGTATACAGAAACGCGGTATGTTTGCCTGTCCTCCCGGAAGACCATTAACCCTGCGTTGGAGGCGAAGGGATTTGAGAAATGATCCATGTACACGAACAGCTCTGCGGCAGCTTTTGCAAAACCGGAGGAAACCTTTTGCACAAACATTTCGTCCATAACGTTGAGACGGGCATCGTTCAGCAAAGTCTCGTCGGGAAGTTCCGGTGAGCCATCATCCTCGCTGAGCAAACAGACGTATTTTTCTGCATCCTCGGGTTTTGGAAGCCGGAGCAGAAACGCGGTGTGCGGGTATTTACTGAAACGGTCCGTGAAAGAAAAGGTAACCGGCAGGCCGGAAAGATCGAAATCTGCCGGCGCGATGCCAAGTACGGGCATACCGCAGCCCAGAACGGCATCCTGCTCATCGGTCGACAGAAGATCGAAAGCGGGAATCAAAAGCGGACTTTTGCAGTATTCCAAGTCTTCTGTGCGTACCACGCCGCCGCAGAAGGCGCCGTTTTCCTGAAGTAAAGCCTGCAGGCGGGTGATGGACGGCCGTCTTGTGCGGATATGGGCGTCCAGCATGTGTGTATTTGCGCGATCAGACCAGCACAGCACGGGGGAAACAATGCGTTCTGTTTTTGATGCATAGATCGGGTCGAGATAGCCGTTCAGGAGTTGCCAGTCATTTTTGCCGATAGAGTCTCCAAGGGTGATAAACGGCTTTTCCACACAGCGGCGCACACCGTCTTTTGCGATGAGCTGATAACCCAGCGCGGTATGAACATCCCGCTCAAACTGATTGGGCGCATGATGCAGAACATCCCATTCTTCCTCTTCGTCCCGGACACCGCACATAAAGTACAGTTCGGAGCTTCTGGCCATGGCGCTGATTGCCGGAATGCAGCACATATACCGGTGAAACAGCGGCGGACGCTTTGCGTTGTTCATGTTGCAGCTGGTGGGGAGAATATTGGGGGTGAAGAAATCGACACCCGCTTCGGAAAGGTGAGCAATATCGATCCCCATGCTGTACATGCTTCTGAGCGGATCGCTGACATACATCCCCAAAGTGGATACTTTTCCGTGGACAGCGTGAACGCCGGCGCAAACCTTTTCATAGAACTTTGTCCAGCGCCAATCGTAAAACCGGATCCACGCCGCTCTGTGTTCCGTCCAAAGCCACGCCTGACGTGCTTTTTTCTGCTCGGTGGAGTCTTCGTCCAGATGCCCGGCAAGTTCCTGCGGAATGGCAATTCCGGTATGTACCGAAAACTGCTGCAGCATATCGGCAGAAAAATCCCCGTCTGCCAACGGTTCCGAGAGGGGAGAGAAACGGTCGCACAGGTGTATGCCGTCAAATCCGTAATCCAGAAGCGTTTCGGTGAGTTTTTGGAGAAAGAAATCTTCGTAGAGCGTGCCGTCTGACAGATGCTTCAGGGCATTCAGTTCTTCCACACGGGAGGATGCTTGAAACAGGACCTCCTTGTGCTGTCCCATCCATTCATCGTGATAGATATCATTGTAATAGAGACCCATAAGGCTCAGGTACAACGCTATACCGCGTTCGTGAAGCGCATCGATCAAACCGCGGAGCTGATAATTTGTCCACGAATATTTCCTGTAAACTTCTGCGGACAGCCGACGCGGATCTTTTCTGCAGCCGCAAAGATGGGGCGGAAGCGTAACTTCCCTCTCCATTCCGGGATGCTGATGTACAAAATCCGGGTGTACCACAAGTGCACAGAAATCGTCCGGTGTGCGGCCGACCTTTTCCAGATATTCGTCGATGCCGAAATCGGGTTTGTCATGATCGAAGCAGCGCATATACGTCCAGATAAGATAGTGCCCGCGAGGATTTTGCGGAGCGTCTCCTTTTGCGTCGAACATCTTGTAGCACCTCTTTGTTTTGCCGGTATGAATTATACCTCTTCTTCGTAGGTGAAAGCTTCCCACGGAATGGTGACGGGAACATTTTCCGTGAGAATTTCGTCAATATGAAGCAGCAGCGGGAAATCCTTCATGTCCAGCGTGCCCTTTGCCGCATGGTAGCGGATGACCCGGGCAACACGCTTTGCCACAACGAGAGACTCCAGGGTAACGCCCTTCAGCTCCTCTTCCGCCTCCTGCATGGACATGCCGCGGCCAAGGAGGATGCCCACAAGACGGGTCCGTCCGCCGTAAACGGTGACGTACAGATCTCCGATGCCCACGCTGAGATTCCGTGTGGAATAGGCGTTCTGGAACTCCAGAAGCTTTGTCATTTCCTTGAGACTCTGGCCGAAAATGCCTGCCTGAGAGTTAAAATGCAGGGGGCTGTCCTTGCCGAATTCCTTCTGGCAGAGACCGACAGTCAGCGCAACACCCAGCGCGTAGCCGTTTTTCAGGGCGACGGCGCTTTCGATGCCGGTAATGTCGGTGGTGATGGAAATGTGGTAGTAGGAGGTGGTCATGGCCTCCTTCAGCATCCGCAGGACGGAAAGATCCTTGCCGCAGAAGGCTACCTCCGTCTGGTCATGGGCAACAAGCTCGTAGCTTGTGCAGGGGCCGCCCACGGCGTTGAGAGAAAGCTTCTTTCCCATGGCATCCAGCTTCTGCTGCCAGTAGGCGGGATAGGTGAGAAGTCTGCCGTCCTCGGTGTCCAGAAGGCCCTTGGTGACGGTGAGCACCACCATGCCCTCGGGGAGGATGGGGAGAATTTTCTCCCCGAACCACTCCACACCAAAGCTGCTGACGCCGCCGATGACGATATCGGTGCCGATGAGGGCGGTCTCCACCTCTTCGATCTGGTAAAAGGAGAGTCCTTCCGGGAAATCCCGCTCAAACTTGGGATGGCGGTTGGTTTTGCGGCAGGTATCGATAATTTCGCGGTCCAGATGGGTGCCCACAAGCCGCACCTCGTGGCCGTTTTCCCGTGCAGGGAAAGCAAGGGCAGAGCCCATCATGCCGGAGCCGATAATGGTAATGACAGACATAAATCTACCTCCTGATCTCATTGCTCCCATCTTATCACAAAACGGGCGGTTTGACAATCGGCGGGGAGTCATGTATCATGAACAGACTACAAACAGGGGAGAAACAGAATGACAAAACGGATCCTTTCTTTGCTTCTGGCGGTATTTTGCGCCGTGAGCGTATTTGCAGGCTGCAAAACCGTGGAAAAATCCAACGGCAGAACGGTGGATCCCGCGGATCCCGCCCTCACGGGAACGGAAAAGCGGCTTGATGACCTGCGGTATGCCCTGCTTACGGAAAGCCCCTCGGATGCTGCGCTGCTGGATGCCATGGCAGGGGATGCCATTGCGGTGCTCCTTTCCGCAAGCGACGGCACAGAGACCGCGGCGGTGGTCAGCGGTACGGGAGAGACGGCAGAGGCCGCCTTTGCTGCCGCCGGAGAAAAGCTGCGGCAGCAGGAAAATTATGACGGCTTTATCTGGCTGAAGGCAGATCTTGTCACCGCCTCGGAGAAGATGACGCAAAATGCGCTGGAGCGCGCCATCGGGAAAGCTGCGGCCTACGGTTATCGGCGCGGCGTTTCACTGGATGGGGAATTTTCCTGTGCGTTTCTGGAAGCGGAAATGAACAGCCGGGGGCTTATCGACTATGAGGAGGATGTGCTTCTGGAGGATGATATCCTTGCCGCAGCGGCGCAAAAAGGCTGCAGCATGGAGACGCTCCCGGAGGAATTCACGGTTTTTGATGCCATGGGCTGGTTCTGCGACGACGGCGGAGTATATCCCCTCTCCACGGAAGACAGCTCCAATTACGGCAGACGCTCCGTGGATATTCAGGATCCGGAGGTGCTGACGGATATTATCGCTCAGGCATCTTCGTACCTTCTCTCCATGGTGAAGGAAAACGGCAGATTCGATTACGGCTACTACCCCATAACCCACTCTCTTGCCCGGGGATACAACACCATCCGCCATGCAGGCACGGTGTGGAACATGGCGCTGCAATACGAGATCACCGGCAGCGAGGCTCTTCGGGAGGGAGCCTCCCGCGCCATGGCACGGCTCATCGAGGAATTTGTGGTCTGGGAGGATGAGGACACCGCCTATCTCCTGCAGCACACCAAGGACGAGATCCAGCTTGGGGGCAATGCCCTCGGCACCCTTGCCATTACCCGGTATGCCAGCGCCTTCGGCGACCATCAGTACGATGAGGTGGCGGAGGATCTTGCCCGGGGCATTCTCACCATGTGGGATGAAGAGGAGGGGTTCATCCACTCCCTCAATTACCCGGAAATGACCGTGAAGGAAAAGTTCCTCATCATCTATTATGACGGCGAGGCAGCCTTTGCCCTGACGGAGCTTTACGGCCTTACGGGAAAGGACGAGTGGCTGGATGCCTCCCGTATGCTTCTGGACTACTTCGTGGAGAATAACTACGAGGAGTACGGCGACCACTGGATCTCCTATGCGGTAAACGAGATGACAAAGCTGGAGATGCGGGAGGAGGACATTCTTCTCGGTCTGCGGAACATTGAAGGGCGGCTTGACCGCATCACAAAAGCAAAAATCACATGGCACACCGGCGCGGAAATGCTCATGGCAGGCTGGGAGCTGTATCTCCGTGCGGAGGAGAGCGGTCTCTGTCGCAGGGAGGTACGCGCCTTCGATGAAGAGAAGCTGGCAGAATCCATATGTTACCGCATGGACTACATGCTCAGCGGCTTTATGTGGCCGGAATACGCCATGTACTTTGCAAAACCTGCCGAGGTGGTGGGGAGCTTCTTCGTCCGTGAGGATGCCTTCCGCATCCGCATCGACGACATCCAGCACAATCTGGGCGCCTACTGCCTGTTTTACGACAATCTGGAGTCTGTAACGGAAACGGCAAA
>JAFQKD010000052.1 GCA_017397075.1 Oscillospiraceae bacterium
AAGGTAATCGGTGCTTGTCCCATAGAACCGGGCAAGCCGGATGAGCACCTCTGTGGGAATATCGTTCTCTCCGGTCTCATATTTGGAGTACCCAGTCTGGGACATACCAAGATACCGGGCTACCTGTGTCTGGTTCAGATCCGCATCTTCCCGCAGATCCCGAAGTCTGGAATATGCCATGCATTTCACCTCATGGACAGTATTCCATAATCTGTTTCAGGTTATTGACTTCTAACCTGAAACAGGTTATTCTTTTCTTCGGAGGTGTTGCATTATGCGGAATTCCCCAAATTATCAGGAAATGTATGTTACACTTTTTCGTGCTGTGACAAAGGCCATCGAGCTGCTGCAGGCAGCACAAATCGATTGCGAAGAACTTTTTATTGCCGCAGAAGACCCCGCTGCAGAAACGGATACGGAAACACCGTAAGCTTGTCTCTGTGTCTGTCTCTTGTCATTCACCCCCGTCCTGCTGTATAATCACAAAAACGGCTTTATTCGGAGGCAGTATGGCGTCTCTTCTTCTGGTGATCCTCACCATGATGTTCATGAGCATCGGCATCCCCGATTCCCTTTTCGGCACGGCATGGCCTGCCATCTACCGGGAATTCGGGGTTTCCATCTCCAGTGCAAATCTCGTCACCGTGCTCATTTCCGGCTGCACAGTGATCTCCTGCTGTTTCAGCGCCCGGCTTATCCACAAATTCGGCACGGCAGCGGTCATTGCAGTGAGCACCGCACTGTCTGCCTGCGCTCTCTTCGGCTTTTCCGTTTCGGGAAGCATGGGGATGCTGTGCCTTTTTGCGGTGCCCCTTGGTCTCAGCGCCGGTGCCATCGATTCCGGCATGAACAGCTACGTGGCCATCCACTACAAGGCATCCTATATTAACTTCATGCTCTGTTTTTACGGACTTGCCGTTTCCGCAAGCCCCTATCTCATGCGCCTTGCCCTTGCGGGGGATAACTGGCGGCAGGGATACCGCATGGCCTTTTTCCTGCAGGCTGCGCTGGCTGTCATTGCCATTGTCTCCATCCCCCTGTGGAAAAAAGTGCACCCCAAGGGGCAGAACACGGTAACCAAAGCGGAGACAAAGCTCCTCTCCCTGAGGGAAATGCTGGGCATGAAGCCTGCCCGGTGGGTATTTCTGTACTTTTTCATTTCCAGTGCAGCGGAGGTCACCGGCGGCACATGGTGCAGCACCTTTCTTGTGGAGACACGGGGACTTCTTCCGGAAAACGCAGCCATCGGCGCCTTGTGCTACTATCTGGGTATGACCGCAGGACGCTTTGTCTCCGGCTTTGCCGCCCGCCGATATTCCTGCTGGACGCTGATCCAGTGCGGTGTGACCCTCTGGGCGGCAGCATACCTTCTTTTGCTGCTGCCCCTTCCCGGGTTTTTCCCCTTTGCGGCAATGTTCCTTGCCGGAATGGGCATGGGGCCCATCTTCCCCAACATGATGCATCTCACCGCAGAAAGCTTCTCCCCGGAGATCGCCCTTTCCATCAGCGGCCTGCAGATGACAGCCACCTATCTCGGCATTCTTCTCATGCCGGCGGTGTTCGGATTTCTTGCCCAGTGGATCAGCACGGGACTCTTCCCCGCGTATATGCTGCTGATGGTTCTTCTTACCGGTTTTTCCGTGGTGGGACTTCGAAAAAGTCTGGGAAAATAAAAGACAGGGTGCCTAAAGCACCCTGTCTTTTTACACCTTTTCCGTATCCACAAAATAAAGCGGCTCTTCCTGCAGCTTCGCTCTGCCCTTCTTCCACACGGCGGCGGCATCCATCAGCGCGCAGTTGGCGTCCAGCACATTGCCCAGAGAAACCTCGTCCCCTTCCAGAAGATCGATCACCCGGCGGTAGCACTGGATGTAATGGGTATCGCCCACATAGAAGTTGTGCCGGCGGGAAAGCCTGCGGATCTCCCGCTCTCCGTCCTTCAGAATGTACTCAAGCTTGTCCTTCTGCAGCAGATACACCGGGATCGGGTCTGCGGTTTCCTCCACACCGTGCATGGAGGTGTTGCGGTCAAAGGGACAACCCAGCATCAGGATCTTGCCGCCAATCTTCGGCAGCTTTGCAAGGGGCGAATTGGGTCCCACCGGGGAATCGTCCAGCTCGTGATCCTTTGCCAGTTCCTCCGCTTTTGCGCCCCAGAGGCAGCAGGAATGGGTGGCATGGATGCTGCGGATTACCCCGGGCACCTGCGTGCGGAAATACTCAGGCAGATAGCCTACACAGCCGGGGGTGGTTTCCCGGTCAAAAACGGGACTTTCGCTGTTTACCGTCACCCAGGAAAACGCCGGAAAAATCAGCGTGCCTTCCGGGCCGACAACCTCCTTGAGCGCGCATATCACGGCAGCAGCACCGCCTTCGATGCCGCCGAGAGCTTTATAGGAAGAATGGATCATCACCGTGTCCCCGGAGCGAAGCCCCAGCTTCATGAGATCCTGTTTGAATTGCGCGGCAGTATGCATGATACGACCTCCCGATACATTCTGCCCCTATCATGACACCCAAAGCCACAGCTGTCAAGTCTCGATCTCGACAGCAGCAGCCGCTGCAGGGGGCAGGATCACCGTCTCCCCCTCGATCATCACGGTCTTGGGGTCAAACACATGGGGATTCTGGCTGCTGATCTCCGTCATGGGATTGGCATCAATGCAGTACATTACGGCCTTTTTGATCTTCCTGCCTTCCACTTCCAGCCTGATCTCCCGGGGAAAGTGCATATCCGTGTTCTGCACATGGAGAAATACCGTATTCCCCGTGACAGATGCCACAACATCGCAGTCTCCGCTGCAGCGGACTTCGGCAGCAAATTTCCCCTGATGATGTCCAAAGAGAGACATTACCGTCCCCACGGGCATAAGGAAAGCCTCCCCGCTGTTTATGGGTGCGGGGATCATTATGGCATTGGACTGCCATGTATTTCCGAAAAAGTCTGCAAGGGTGGCAATATCCAGCACATCGCTGTGGCGCATGATCACGTTATGGCACCGGGCATAGGCTGCGCCGGCTGCCCATGTACACAGGGTGGTGCCCCGGTTCTTTCCCGGGAAGGAAAAGTGCCCCTCGGTCATGGCAAGACGCTTTGCGCCCCGGTTCGCACGCATACGCAGGATGGTATCGTTCAAAGAGTTGTGGGCATACATGAAATGCTGCCACGTGGCATCCGGGTCTTTGCGGTACAGGTGCTCCCGGAGAACGGAATCGGGAAGGCCGGAGTCGAAATGGTGATGGAAGGCGATCATATCTATGCCGTCCAGCGCGGCCATCTTTCTGCACCAGCTTCGGTCGGTGATCTCCGGCCTTGTGTAATGCTTCGTCTCGTCTCCCCATGCAATGAGGCGGATGGACGGATCTGCTTTCCGCATGGCCGCGGCAAAGCGCCGGGTAGCCTCCGCCGCCTCGTCGGAGGTGAAGCCAAGCGCCCCGCCATTGGAATAGGAGGTTTCGTTTCCAAGCTGCCAGTACTTCACGTTGTAGGGTTCCCGCACACCGTGAGAGATGCGCAGAGCATCCTCCGGGTCGTTGCAGTAGCGCACCCATGCAGCAGCTTCCTCTGCCGTTCCGGTGCGGTCGGTATCGTTTTTCGGATGCTGCCAGTGGGCATATCCCTCCGACTCCATATTCACCACAACAAGTGGCTCTGCCTCCACTCTGCGGCAGAATTCCGCAAATTCATGGGTCCCCACCTGATTGAGATACACGCCGCCCCAAAGGTGGTTTTTCATGGGAACACGGTTTTTTTGCGGTCCCACCGCTTCCATCCAGTGATAGTAAGAGGCAAAGCAGCCGCCAAAGCGCACCATAGTCGGTGCAAGCTCTCTGGCTTTTTCAATGACCTTGTCCTGCCACTTTTCTTCAACAAAGTCCCATGCTGCATCCACAGAGGAATCGCTGACCCCCAAAGGTTCCATAAACTGCATATAGAGATAGGGGGAAATTTCGTGCTGCGGAGCAGGCTTTACGCTGATCCTGATCATAGCTACCGCCTCCTTTTTTCCTTCATTGTAGTCTCGTGGGTGCATTTCTTCAATCATCCGCCGGGACTTTGTTTAGCTTTTTATGTCCGGATTTTGAATTTTTCACTTTCACATTGCTATGCATTCTGCTATAATTGTGCCATGAAACAGAACAAAGAATCCTGCCTGCCGTTTTCCTTTTCCGCAGGCGGCGTAAAAATCAAAGTTTATATGGCCGGCGGGAGCCTGCTGCTGAAAGACAGACAGGATTTCCCAACATCCCCGGAAAATCTGGGCGGGAGCCACTCCCATTTTGCCTATGAGGCTTTCTTTGCCGTTTCGCACCCCTTATCCCTTGTAACGGCACAGGGCACCGAGGCCTACCGGCAAAGGATCGTCCTTTTGCCGCCGAAGCTGCTGCATTATTCCTTCTCCCCCGGAGAGGGGAATTACTGCCTGCTGTTCACGTTTCAGGAACAAAGTGATGCAGCGGAACGGCTGCACACCGTACTGCACAGCGGAATCCGCACACTGGGTCTGGAAGCGGAGGATGCTTTCTGCATCCAAAACGCTGCAGAAGCCCTGAACCGCGGATACGGGGAGGAGGCAAAGCTTCTCATTCGGCTGCTCTTCCTCCGGATACTGCGACGGCTTCTTCCGGACAGCCGGGAAGCACCTGCACCGCAAAATTCCGGGCACATGAATGCCATCGAGACATTTATCAATAACAATCTCACCGGAAATTTGACTTTGGAAAACGTTTCCCGCCATGTGCATCTCAGTTCACGGCAGGTAAGCCGCATCATTCGTCAGGAATGGGACTGCACATTGGTGCAGCTTGTCACGGAAAAAAGGCTTGCCCGTGCGGAAATGCTGCTGAAAGGCACCAAGCTTCCCGTTTCCGATATTGCCGCCTCCATTTTCTGCAGCAACCCCAATTATTTCTATTCTCTCTTCCGCCGCAGATACGGCATTACACCTCTGCAGTACCGCAAAAGCGTTCATAAAGGAGCTGAACCATGATGTTCGGAATTTCTCTCAGCCCCCGGATCTTTTCCGGCGCAGGCTTAACCGATATTGACCGAAAGCTCCTTTCCGCCTATGGCAGCACGGAAGGTCTCCTTCGTGCTCTGCGCGGTCTGGGCATCACCCACATCGAGCTTCGCGCCGTAAAGCCCACGGACGACGCCGCATTTATCCTTTCCTGTGGGGAAAAAATCTGGAACGCAGGTCTTTTTGTCACCGTTCACGGTGCGCTTCCGGAAATTTCGGGTACGTTTGAAGAAACTTACCCCGCTCT
>JAFQKD010000053.1 GCA_017397075.1 Oscillospiraceae bacterium
GATGTCTGTCTCCATGCGGATGATACCCGCTATGAAACCGTGGAGGATGCCCACAGCACCTTCTGCCACCTGATCGTAAGCTGTGTGAAATCCAGACTGAACTAAGGAGATCGCAGCCGCAGAAATGAAAAACCGGAGAGGATTTCCTCTCCGGTTTTTGTGTTTCTCACAGATCGATGTACATCTTGTGCAGAACAAGGTTGGGGAAAACGCGCTGCTCCCCTGTGGGGATGTACCCGGCTTTGCAGTAGAATTCATAGGCATTTTGTCGGGACTCCAGTACGATGCGGGTAAAACCCAGTTCTTTCGCTGCCGCATGGGTATAGGCAAGCAGCTTTCTGCCGATACCTTTTCCCTGCAGCTTTGTGGAAACGGCAAACTGGCAGAGAAGCGCGGTTTTCTCATCCTGTGGGACGAGGCAGACGGTGCCTGCCATGCCGTCACCGAGAAAGGCACCAAGTTTTATCCGGTTTTCCTCGTTTTCATGATCACCGTACATGAAGTCCACTGCGCTTTCACCGGGGATAGGAAAGAGGTTCATGGCGGTACAGCGGAGAATGTATCCCTTCATATCGTCACGGCTTCCGTGTTCGTAGGGGCGAAACACAATGCCGTCAATCTCAATTGGCTGCATAGCAGAATCCTCCTTATCCATTCAGGGTCTCTTTCCATTGTTCTTCCTTAAACCCCACAAGAACAAAGCCGTTTCCGATGAGAAGAGGGCGCTTTACCAGCATACCATCGGTGGCAAGGAGGTTCAGCATTTCTTCGTCGGTCATGGAGGGAAGCTTTGTTTTGAGGTCAAGGGATTTATAGAGCAGACCGCTGGTGTTAAATAGCTTCTTCAGCGGAAGGCCGCTTTTTGCGTACCATTCGGTAAGCTCGGAAAGGGTGGGGTTATTGAGTTTAATGTCACGCAGTTCGTATTCGATGCCTTTGGCATCCAACCATGCCTTTGCCTTCTGGCAGGTGGTGCATTTGGGGTAACAGATAAAGTTCAGCATACTGTCCTCTTTTCGGAAAGCAGCGTGTTTACACGCCGCTTTCGGTTAATATACGTTTTCGGTGGCAATGACGTCTGCGCCGCAGACATTCTGCAGCAGAACATCTCCCATGGAAACAGGGGCGCTTACGGTAATGGCGCGCAGCGCTGCCATCACCTGCATCATGTCCCCCTTGGCAACGGGGGAAGCGGTCTTTACGGAGACCATGGTGTCCTTCCGGTTCGCCACGCGGACAGTGGCAGTCACCGTGCGCACGGGATGGAGACACTCGTTTACGGCGTACTCCTCACCTCTGGGGCAGGAATGCCCGGTGACGGAGACCTTGTCCCCGCAGACCTCGGCGGTCATGGCGCAGCCTCTGGGGCAGATAATGCAGATCATATCCCGTTTCATCACAGCACCTCCAGACTGACGGTGATGGGGCCTTTGACATCTTTCAGCTTGTCCGCCTTCAGCGTAAGCTTTTCCATCTCACCGGGGGCAGCCTTCAGCCGCTTTGCGGTAAGAAGCACGGTTTCCCCGTCGGTAACGGTGAATTTCACGTTTTTGAAGGGCTGGGTCACCCGCAGGAAGAGGGAAATGTCCTCGTCTCCCTTGTGAATGGTCTGGGGCAGTACGTAGCGCACACCGTTTCCGGGGAGGGTACGAATGACTTCCTCGTCTGCTGCGGCATCCTTCACATACTGCACAGCGCCAAGACCTGCGCGCTCAGCCTCTTCGGAGACGTAGTCCACCAGATCATGCACCTGCAGCACGTTGCCGCAGGCAAAAATGCCGGGGATCCGGGTCTGGCAGTGTTCATCCACCAAAGCGCCGTTTGTGACGGGATCAATGGGGATGCCAGCGGCACGGGTCAGCTCGTTTTCGGGAATGAGACCAACGGAAAGAAGCAGGGTATCGCAGGGAATGTATCGTTTGGTCTCCTCGATGGGCTTTCTGTGTTCATCCACCTGAGCGATGGTGACGCCTTCCAGACGCTTGCGGCCGTGGATCTCCACCACGGTGGTGCTGAGATACAGGGGAATGCCGAAATCCTCCAGACACTGGACGATGTTTCTGGTAAGACCGCCGGAGTAAGGCATGACCTCGCATACCGCCTCCACCTTTGCCCCCTCGAAGCTCATGCGGCGGGCCATGATGAGACCGATATCGCCGCTGCCGAGGATGACGACGCGCTTGCCCACCTGATAACCCATGCAGTTTACCAGCTTCTGGGCGGTACCGGCACTGTATACGCCTGCAGGACGGCTGCCGCAGATGTTCAGTGCGCCCCGGCTGCGTTCACGGCAGCCCATGGCGAGGATCACGGCCTTCGCACGGATTTTCAAAATGCCCTGGCGGTTTCTGGCGGTGACGATCTTTTCGGGAGAAAGGTCGGTGACCATGGTCTCCGTATAGACCTTGATGTTCCGCTCTGCCACCTTTTCCGCGTAAACGGCGGCATACTCGGGACCTGTAAGCTCCCGCCCCAGCTTGTGGAGACCGAAGCCGTTATGGATGCACTGCATCAGAATACCGCCGAGACGGGGCTCGCGGTCAAGAATGACCACATCCTTGCAGCCTGCATCATATGCGGACACAGCAGCTGCCATGCCGGCGGGACCGCCGCCGATGATCACGATATCGTGGTTAATCATGCTTCTTCACCGATCCTTCCCAGCACCATGCGGGAATCCCCGCCGCTCTTGGTGACCTGCTCCATGGGGATATTCAGCTCCCTTGCCAGAAGCTCCATCACATAAGGGCCGCAGAAGCCGCCCTGACACCTGCCCATACCGGAACGGGTACGGCGCTTTACGCTGTCCACATCCCGGGCGCCGGGATTTGTGCGGATGGCATCCAGAATTTCCCCCTCGCTGACGGTTTCACAGCGGCAGACGATCTTTCCGTAGGCAGGGTTTTCCCGGATGAAGGCGTCCTTTTCCTCATCGGTCATGTTTGCAAACTCGTGAGGATCCTTGCGTATGCCGCACCAGTTTTCCTTTTCCTCCGTGGAAAGACCTGCCTTCCGCAGAAGGTCAATGAGATACCGCGCCACAGCCACGCAGCAGGTAAGACCCGGAGATTCCACGCCGCCTGCGTGGATGAAGCCGGGGACTACGGCAGATTCCTGCAGAATGAAGTCGCCGGTACTGCCGGTTGCCCGCACGCCGGTGAAGGAACGGATCACTGCCCGGAAGTTTACGCTGGGTACGCTCTTTGCGGAGAGACGCTCCACCTGCGCAAGACCTGCGGGAGTGATCTCATTGTTTTCGGGGGTGGCCACCTTGGTGGCGGTGGGGCCTACAAGGATGTTGCCATGGACTGTGGGGGATACAAGAATGCCCTTGCCGTCTGCGGAGGGGCACTGGAACAGGGTGTAGCTCACAAGATCGCCCTCAGCCTTGTCCAGCAGCATGTACTCACCGGCTCTGGGCGTGATGGTGTAGAATCCGTCACCGATCATTTCTGCGATCTTATCGGAATATGCGCCGGCACAGTTGACCACATAGCGCCCCTGTGCTGTGCTGCCATCGGCAGCGGTAACGGTGAAAATACCGTCTTTCTTCGTAATTGCGCTGACGGCAAAGTTCCGCCGCAGGTCGGCGCCGTTATCCATGGCGTTGCCTACCGCGGCGATGGCAAGCTCGTAAGGTCCGATGATGCCCGCGTTGGGCACATGGAGAACCAGCGTCACCGCGGGGGAGAGGTTGGGTTCCAGCTTTCTGGCTTCATCCCCGGTGAGGATCTCCAGATTCGGGGTCTTGTTTACCTGTCCCTGTTCGTAAAGCTCGTGGATCATGGGTTCCTCTTCGGGAGAGAAGGCGCAGACCATGGAGCCGTTGCGCCTGCAGGGAA
>JAFQKD010000054.1 GCA_017397075.1 Oscillospiraceae bacterium
CGGTACGGAGCTTTTGGCTACCCATGCAGACGGTGAGCTTTATACCTATGCCATGAACATCACCGAGACCTATGATGTGACCATCACCGCCCCCACCGGTGCTGAAGTGGTGCTGAACGGCGCTGTGGTGCCTGAGAGCTACATTACCGGAACCGAGGCTTATGATCTTCTCAGCGGCAGCGCAGATTATCTGCCGGAAGATCTTGCTGCGGAAGTCAGCATTTACACCGTGAATGGTCTTCTCAGCCCTGTTGAAACCGTGACTGCCACCGCTGCAGACGGCAAAGCTCTTGCCGGCAGTCAGGGAGAAGACGGCAACTGGTCCTTTGGCTGGGGCACCCAGACCATTCCCAGCAACCGCAAGGAGCTGGTGGATGAATACATGGATGCCTACCTCAGCTTCTCCGCCGATGAAGGGGATGCTACAGATTACAACTGGGGCGTCATTCAGGGCTATCTTCTGTACGAAGGCGATGCATATGAGCGCTGCTACATGGCGCTTGACGGGCTGGAATGGACCCGTTCTTCCGATGCGGTGCTGAATTCCGTGGATGTGATCTCCTATGCGGAATTCGGTGAGGAGTGCTTCGTGGTGCGTGTGACCATGAATTCCACGGTGAGCCGTGCAAACGGTGATACCACCGAGGAGAACACCTTTGACGTGGTATTTGTCCTCGATGGCGAAGAATGGCTTGTTGAGAGGATGGAAGCAGTCTGATGGCAGATACTGTTTGTGAAACCTATGCGGTGATCCTTCCTTCCCTGAAGCCGACGGAAAAGCTGCTGCAGGTGGTGGAAGGTGTCAAGGCGCAGGGGTTTTCCCGGATCGTCGTTGTGGATGACGGCAGCGGTCCGGATTACGCGGAGTGGTTTACAAAAGCCGCAGAAGAAGGCTGCACGGTGCTTACCCACCCGGTAAACCGGGGAAAGGGCGCTGCACTGAGAACGGCTTACCGTTGGCTGATGGAAAACCATCCGGAAATTTCCGGCGTTGTTACCGCAGATGCTGACGGGCAGCATCTGCCCAAGGATATTTACGCCTGCGCTGCTGACTGTGAAGCAGCGGGGGATGCGTTCAGGGGCATCGTTCTCGGCTGCCGTGATTTCAGTCAGCCGGATGTGCCCTTCAAGAGCCGCAACGGAAACCGCATTACCCGCGGCGTTTTCCGTACCCTTTGCGGCATCAAAATCAGCGATACACAGACCGGACTTCGCGCATTTCCCATGCGCGTGATGGAATTCATGCTCAGTATCGGCGGTGACCGTTACGAGTATGAGACCAATGTGCTGCTTGAGATCAAGCGCGCAGGGTATGATTTCCGGGAAGTTACCATTACCACGGTCTATGAGGATAACAACAAAGGGTCCCATTTCCGGCCCCTCAGGGACGGATGGCGGATCTATAAGCTGATCTTCAAGTTCATGCTTTCCTCCGGGGTATCCACCATTGTGGATTACGCCGCGTTCTACCTTGCCATGCTGCTTCTCAGCAATGTGCTTGGCGGGCATCGGATCCTCGTGTGCACGGTCATTGCAAGAGCCATCTCTTCGTTCATCAATTTCACCATGAACAAGCAGCTGGTTTTCACCTGCAGGACGGCATACCGAAAGACCCTTCTGCGGTATTACACGCTGTGCATTCCCCAGATGCTTCTTTCCGCCGGTCTTCTCTGGTGCATTACAGCTTTGGTGGGAAGCGAAAGCTCCACGGTGATCACGCTGCTGAAGATCCCCGTAGATATTGTGCTGTTTCTTGCCAGCTTCCAGATCCAGCGGGAATGGGTGTTCAAACAGAAACGGGTAAAATAAGAACAAAGCCGCTGCAGGTTAACCTGCAGCGGCTTTTGATTTGCTTTACCACATACGCTCTCTCTTGGATTCTTCCAGCTCTTCCATGGTGAAAGGGATATCTTCCTTTCTGCTGAGCCAGTCCATAAAGTCGGTTTCGATCTCCTCCGTCCATGCGGCATCGATCTGACCGGAGGTGTATCGCTTTTCCCGCATCCGCTCCACGCTGAACACATCACGGTAAGCGGTAATTGCGCCGGAAAGCGCGCACCAATCGGCAAGATGGGGCGGCACGAAGCACACAAGATCGTCCTTTGCCATGACCACATCTCCGGGCATGACCGTCACATCCTCCATGCGCATGGGGCAGTTGATGCCGCCGAGCACGATGGTGGGGGAGGCGTAGCTGGGCTCCATGCCGCGATGGATGCAGTTGAAGCCTTCGATCTCCAGAATGCCCTCGATATCCCGGATGGCGCAGTTGTGCACCACGCCGTTGTGGCTGCGGGCATAGATGGCATTTGCCAGACGCTCGCCGATGATGGGGCCGTCAACGATCTTGCCGTAAACATCGCCCACATAGACATCCCGCTCGGTAAGGCGGTCTATAGGCCAGGAAATGCAGTCGCCGATCTCTCCGGCATCGTGACCGCCGTTCATGATGACCTCCTTGAAGTCAGGCCGCTGGGGCAGGTAAAGCGCCGTAAGGGCACGTCCGATCAGAAGCTTTCCCGGCATCGTGGACTGGAAGCCGTGAAGCACCTGAAATTGGTAACCTGCGTTTTTGCAGATCTGCCATGCGTGGGTGATGGTCACGTATTTTTCCATCGTGTCCAGAATTTTATCGGAAACCTTGGGGCGTCCGTCTTCAAAACGCTCACCGGTCCATTTGGGGGTAAAACGGATGAGCTCTTCTCTCGTCAGATCATAGGGAAGAAATTTCATGGTCGTTCTCTCCTGTCATTCGGATTGATCCGTGTGAAGCATACAGCTTTTCTGACGGAATGTCAAGGAGGGATCACAAAATGTGGTAATAGGGGCAGATGTCTTCGTATGTGCCGTCCTTTTTCAGAAAACCGCCGGGGATCACGCCGAGCTGCACGAAGCCGAGACTTTCATATAAATGACGTGCTGAGAAATTTGTGGCAACCACGGCATTGAACTGCAGAATGCGGTACCCCATGGCTTTGCCCTGTTTGACACAGTGAGATACGAGCGCGCGGCCTACACCGCTGCCGCGTGCATCAGACGCCACAGCGTAGCTTGCGTTGCAGATATGCCCGCAGCGGCCGATATTGTTGGGGTGGAGAATGTAAAGTCCCAGAACCCTGCCGGTATCCGCATCCAAAGCCGCGGCAGTGAAATCCTGCTCGGCAAAAAACGCAGTGCCGCTTTCCAAGGTGAGCGGTTCTGTCTGGGGAAAGGCAATGCCGTCATCCACCACACGATTCCAGATGGAAATGAGCTCCGGCAGATCCTCTTTGCGGTGTTCGCGGACAGTAATGTTAATCATGAAGGATCACCTGTATGTTTCTGCAGTATTCATCGGCTTCAATCGTATAGCCGTCCCTGGACAGGGGAGCGCCGTTCACCGTGAAGCCGCGGATGACAATGTCGCTGGTGGAAGCTTCGTCACTGTAGCCGCAAAAGGAGAAGATCATCTTTTGACGGCCGAATACCGCGATGTTTTCAAACAGCAAATCCTGGTTTCTGCCGCGTCTGTTTCCGCCGGCGGAATATTCCGGATGGTATACGACCTGTGCGCAGATCATCGGCGGGACAAAATCGGGATCCTGCTGACGGAAGGTATCCTTGTCTGTATTCTGGAGCATGGGCTGAGGGATCACATCGTCAAGCTCAATGCGGATGTCCCGCCATGTTATATCGTGTGCATCGGCATAATCCACGTTCATGCAGTCAAGAGCGGGACCTGTAAGATGGATAATGTCGCAGTTTTCAAACACCACATCGCAGATCTCCTCTGCACGGGTCTCCGCGCCGATCTCCAGACACTTACCCCAATCGTTCCAGATGACGCAGTTTCGCACGAGCACATTGCGGAACACGTCGTAGGCTTTCCCGTTTCGGTACATGGCGGCCTTTACGGCAGCCTCCACATCTCCCTCATAATAGCAGTCAAAGCCTTTTATACAGATGCTGTCATCAAATGTGCGCAGGAAGCAGTCCTCAATGCGTACATTTTCGCAGTTGTGCATATCAATGCCGTCGGAATTGTACCGCCAGCAGCCAAGGATCTTGACGTTTTTGATGTGCAGATCCTTACATCCGACGGGGCGGATATTATACACCAGAGAATCCCGGATGGTGATGCCGTCGATGGTGATGCCGGTGCAGTATTCCAGCTGCACGGTATGGCGGCGGTAGGCATTGTTCACAGCGGCAGAGTTATTTTCCTCGTTTGCCTCAAAGAGGATCTCCTCTACATTTTTGCGGTTATCCAGTATGCCGCGGCCGAGAATGCGGATGTTTTCCGCATCTATGGCCTCTACGCAGGCGTAGACCACGGCGCCTTCATCGATGAACAGGGTTTGACCCGAGTGCAGGGTAATGAGACCCGCGTCATGCTCACCGGGGCCGTAATAGATCACGTTTTCATCTTTCGGGTCTGTGTCATAGCGGGGCATGGGGTCCGCAAAAATGTGCAGAGCATTGTGTCTGCCAAAGGGTTCAAGGGTGAAATAACCGGGTTTTTCTACCGTGAAAACAATCTTGCCGTTACAGATTTCCGGGATGATCCCCATGCTTGCGGGACGGATCACGGCAGTATCAAAGGGGAGAAGGGGCGTGACCTCAACAGTAACAGGTTCATCCGCAGCAAAAGAGAGCATGCTTGCAAGCTCGGACTGATCCATACTGCGCTGATGCCCGGGCCAGCGGCGGTTAAAGGGCATGGCAGATACGCGGGCGGTATCAAGCTCAGCGGGGATGCCGTTTACGCGGACGGAATACGCTCCGGCATCCGGGAGCGTTTTTGTTACAGGATAGAGATGCATACTCATCATACGGTTCCTCCAAAACATGATGAAACAATAATACCAAAGTGGGAAAAATTCACAATGACATCTTTGCGGTAAATACGGGGCGGATTTGCTTTACCGCGTTCCCGAAAACAGCGTATGCAGCAGACCTTCGCAGCCTTCGTTTACGTCTTTCCATGTTTGGTCGAAGTTCCCCATATACCACGGGTCGGCAATATCCCCGGGGCGGTCTGTATAATCCAGAAGGAGCGTAAGCTTTCCCTTGGGGTCACCGCCGCAGATGCGCTGCATCCGCAGGAGATTTCCGCGCTCCATGCCGATAAGCAGGTCATATTGGTCGTAATCCGCCCTTGTCATGGTTCGGGCATGCTTGCTCCTGCAGTCAATGCCGTGGGCGCTGAGCAGTCTGCGAACCGGGGGATAAACCGGATTTCCGTATTCCTCACTGCTTACCCCTGCGGAATCCACCTGTGCAAGATGAGAAAGTCCCGCCTTTTCCAGCATATCTTTCAAGACAAATTCCGCCATGGGACTGCGGCAGATATTGCCGTGGCAAACAAATAAGATTTTGAGCATATGTATGACCTCGCTTTCGATGATAGTTTATCACAGCGACGGAGAGAAAACAACTTCGAGACGACCGACATTATCTCATTGATTTGACACAGTTAAAGGCGGGTGAAAATCCGGCGCGCAACTTGCAATCATCTTTGCAATGTGTTAATATTTTATACATATATCTAATAGGAGGATGAGTGCCTGCGGATGGATGCGCTGCGGAAAACAAACGCCGGGAAAACGGCGGAAATGCGGCTTTATGAAGCGCTGGGGATCCGGCTCTTCCGCAAGGCGCTGTTTCTGGGCGAGCGGCTGCGTCATCTGCGTGACGGGGACAAAAACCGAAACTATCATCTCGAAAGCCTTTCCCCCGGTGCGGCGGCAGCCTTTGAGGGGTATCTTCTCTGGCATACCCTGCTGCATGCCTTTGCCATCCTCCTGCTCATCCTTCCCTTTTGTCTTCTGCGGTGTATAAATCCGGGGTTGTTCTGGCCGGATCTGATCCTGCTGCTGCTTTTGATTGTAAATCTCTACTGCATAATGCTGCAGCGGTATACGTATATTCGGCTGAAGCAGGTTTGTGAGCGGCAGAAGGCGCTGATGGAAAAGCGGGCGATTTGCGCCGCGCGTAAGATTTCCGCAGTGCATGGAGAGCTTCTTTGTCCTGAGGATCTTGACTATGCCGCACAGCTCCTTTCCGAGATCCATAAGGGCGGCGTGATTTTTGTGGATGCCGGCAGAAAAGAAAGCCTTCTTCGTCTGGCTGCGCTTTTTCCCCGGGAAGAAGCAGCGGGGGATGACGACCGCCTGCATGAGTTTTTGCCCTGGGGGAATAGAGCGCGGTTTGTCTCCCGTCTGCAGAGAAGATTTACACCGGAAAGACCGGACCTGTTGCAGCGATGCAGCATTGTGACCGCTGACGGGGAGACGGACAGGGCTTTTCGCAGGCTCTTCTGCGATCCCGCGCCGGAAATGATCCTGCAGCGGCTTCTGATCCTGAAGGCGGTGAGGAAACTGTGATGACCGTAAACAAGATGCGCCGCAGCCTTGAGGGGTTCTTTCATGAAGCGACTGAGAAATACGGTTTCCGATGGGATGTTTCCTTTGCGTGGACGTTCGGTGACACGCTTTGCGTTCTGCACTGCGATGAGGATAATTGCAGAGCGGAGATCAATCTTCCGGCGGTAAAGCGGATTTGTGCGGCTTCGGAAAGCAGCAGTGTTCTGCAATTTCTTTCCCTGTATGCCGCTAAGCGGTGGAAACTGCGTTATGCAGAAGATGATACTGTGCCGGAAAGCTACCTTCATGGTGCCGCGCTGCTGGAGGATATCTGCGAAGACAGGGACAGAATATCTCTTTGCCTGCCCGGAAAGAAGCTTCCGGGGAATCGCTTTTTCTTTTCCGCAGCGTCGCTGTACTGTGTCGCACAGGCAGCGGAAAGCTGTGCTATGCAGTATGGGCATTTGCTTTCGCTTATGGCGAAGGTACCGGAGATCGGGTACTACGATGCAAAAAAACCTGAACTTATCCTGCCGCGGCTGATGCGGCAGGAAAAAGCACGGGGGCTTTTGGAACAGATCCTTTACGGCGAGGGGGATGACCCTTTTTCCATTGGCGTTCGGCTTCGGCTGTGCGCAGAGGGGAAGCTTGAATTTGAGAAATTGACAGAGAATCAGCGGAATGACGTGCTTGCGGCAGCGGCAGAATACCGTGCTGCTGCGGCCGCGCTTTCCATGGAAACGCTTCCGGAAAGCCTTGCACAGTATTCCGCTGCTGCGGAGTATGCCGCATCCAAGATGAACAAATGGTTTTCCGCTTCCGATGCGCCCTGCGGCGCGGGGGCGGTATACACAATGGGAGATATCTGGAGAATCGATCCGGAAAAGAGAGAGAGGACACCGTTATGAGCAGTGAAGTTGAAGGACTGGGCATCATTGCCGCAGCAGTGGCACTTCCGGGACTGGTGGCTATGGGAGCCGGATGGCTTGCATGGCAGGGCGGAAAATTTCTTGTGGAAGCAGGTCGGGATGTAGACAGGCTTGCGGAAGAAAAGCGCCGTCAGGCAGAGGAAGAAAGAAGAAACCGCAGGAACACTGCTCTGCAGGCCCGTGAGCAGCTTGTGCAGATGTGCCGCAGCGCCATTGCGGAGCTGGAAAGCTCCGGCGGCGCAGGGCTCGCGGATGTCCGCGCAATGAAAAACGAGCTGCTGCAGATCATTAACGCACCTACGCCCGAGGATACCGGCGCTCTGCAGCGGATGAACATTCAGGGGATGGCTGTGCTGGAGCGGATCGTGCAGCGGCAGAACCGTCTGGGCGATGTGAGTATTACAGGCTCCGGTGCCTATAACGGCATGGCTCTTGCGGACGTGATGAAGAAGCTGCGCCTTGCCATTGAAGCTGCGGAGATCCGCGCAACGACAGGTGCGGATATCCGTGCTGCGGATGTGGAGGTCATGGAGCGGGCAAAGCTCAACGAGCAGCTGAATCATGTTTCCGCGCGGGTGATGGCTGCGCTGGAATTTGTGGTGGATCTGGGCGAAAACTACGGCATTTCCACAGCAAACAACGCATGGTTCCAAAGCTGCTTCAACGGTGTGGATAAGCGGATACGTGCGCTTTGTTCTCCTGCTGTGTCCAACAGCGAGCTGAGGCAGGGGATCCGCGCTTTGGAAGAGATCATGAAACAGTACGATATGCTGGCGCCTACCATGGAGCGGGAAAAGGCAAAGATCGCATCGCTCTATCCCGTGTACGCTCAGGCAGCGGAAGCTCTTGGCGAGCCGATCTACGAGCTGCGCCATTTCAAGAGCGGAGATGCGCTGGAGGCGGAAATGCACCGTCTGGAAGCCCGGATGGAGAAAGCGCGAAAGTGCAGCGAGATCTATCAGAAGCTTGGCCCTGCGGCCTATATGTGTTATGCGTGGGATCAGGAACTGCAGGCGATGGGCTACTCCGTCCATACCCGCAGGCAGATCACCGAAATGGCACAGCACAGACCGGATCGCGCAAAGCTTGGAGATGCGGAGATGCCCTTCTATCAGTGGGACGACAAGCGGCTGACCCAGCTTTACAGCATTGATGAGACCTGCGACCTGCAGCTCATCGTCCATCCCGACGGCTCTACCACCATGGAGACCATTTCCCGTACGGAAAAGGAGCAGGAGACGGTGGAAGCGCAGAAAAAGCACTGTTCTGCCCTGAAAGAGCTGCATAAGCGTTTGTTTGACAACTGGTTCATTCATTATGATTATCGGGAGACCGAGGGACCCGAGGTACTGCAGAGCGTAGCCGAATGGCGCAGTTCCGGGGAAAATACGTGGACCGCTGAGGAAGCGGCACGGCTGGGTGTACGGGAAAATGTCCGTACCGAGCAGACCGGACGGCAGGTCATGGAGAAAAAAGATTAACGGTAGAACCGGGAAAAAGGAGCGTTACATATGCCGAAGATCCCCTGTAAGCTTTGCGGAAGCTGCGGACGGTATCATGATATTACGTTGATGGTTTGTCCCTGCGGTGCGGATCTCTCCAAAACGCCTGCAGCTGCGGTGGAGATGGAGACTGCTTTTGCTATGCGCGGCAATCTCACGGAGGGTATGCCTGTCTATGTGCAGAAGTGCTCAGCCTGCGGCACGGAAAGCTTTACCGCTGACCCTGCAAAGCGGGTAAAGATCTGCTATGCATGTCATAAAGCCCGTGTTGCCACGGTGACGCCTACATTGTATGTCAGCATTGATAAGGTGGAGGAGCCGGAAGAGGAGGAGCGCAATGCGCCCCCTGTTATGGAAGCGACTGTGGAGAAAACACCTGAATCCCAGTCCGATGATGCCGCGCAGTGGCGGGGCATTCTCGGCGGTGTGCAGAATGCGGTTTCTGCTTCCCCGCAGGATGAAGATGACGATGATGACGATGTGCCCGGCTGGGGAAGCCTCCTTGGCGGTACAGCGCAGGCATCCGTGCCTGCAGCGGTGCAGAAGAGCATTCCCGTGCCCGCGGCAGCACCGGCATCTGCACCGGCGCCTGCTCCCAAAAATCAGGAGATCACGCTGACGGCGCTCCGTTACGGCAGATATGCCTTCACGCTGAAAGCGGGAGACAGAGAACTGCCGCTTCTCATGGGCAGATATGCCGCCCATGGTGATTTCCTCCAGCAGGACATCAGAGTCAGCGGTGAACACTGCAAGATCGAGTACAGAAACGGCGAGTGGTGGGTGGTTGACAACCATTCCACCAACGGTACTGCCGTAAATGGCAGATTCCTTGACATCAACGGCGAGCATATCCTCCGCAGCGGGGATGAGCTTATGCTTGGACATCATGCCGATTCCATGGCATTCCGCGTCAGCATCCGATAAATGCGGATCGCGCGGATGATCGCACCGGTTCATTCACTGGGGCCGGGTGAGCGAGTCTGTCTCTGGACACAGGGATGCAATAGAAGCTGCCCGGGGTGCATCTCACCGGAGCTGCAGCCTTTTACCGGCAGCAATGCAGACGAGCAGATGCTTGGGGAGATCCTTCTGCGCACCGCAGAAATAAATGCCTGCTCGGGACTTACCCTTTCCGGAGGCGACCCTTTTGCACAGCCGGAGGCGCTTTTGCGGCTGCTGGAGCATGTGCGGGCGGGATTTGCCGATATTCTGGTCTATACGGGTTTCACCCTTGAGGAGATCCGAAACGGAAGCTGCGGAAAGGCGGGCATCGAGTGCCTCGGCCTTATCGATGTGCTGATTGACGGACCGTACATTGACGAACAGAACACCCATGGGTGTGTTCTTCGCGGATCGGAAAATCAGACGATCCGGTATCTGAACCCCAAACTTGCGGAAGATTATGAGACCTATCTGCAAAAGGGGCGTATTCTGGAAACCTTTTCCCACAACGGAAGTGTGGTCATCACCGGCATACAGGACAGGAGGGAACTGCATTGATCGAAAACAGCGTACCCAAATGGCAGAGGGAGCTGCGTGCCTTCCTCGGCATCAAAAGCGGGATCATTCTGGAAGGCAATGTCTATGACGAATACCCGCGGTTTTTCTATGAGGGGGAGGAGATCACCTTCCTCGATACCGATAATCTGGATCAGACGATCCTTACGCTGGTGGATGAAGCGACCACGGCGCTGGTATATTTTGATCCGGTAGACGGATTCTACTGCTACGAGAATACCCCTGAGGAGCAGCGCGCCATGCTGGAGCCTCTCTTTGAGGGATACAACACCAACGAAGTTTCCAAAAATCATGACTGTACCATCTGCCTTATGCCCAGCGGCAAGAAAAAAGGCTGCAAAGGCTCTCCCGAGACGGAGCAGTACATCTGGGTCAGTGAGATCATCCGCCGCGCTGTTACGGACGGTGCCGGGATCCCGGGGAAGGAAAACATCGTTTTCGTGCTGAATTTTGCCTCCCGTCTGGATGCCTGCAATCTGCGTCAGGCAGAGGCGAACACCATGTTCTTAAATTTGATGGCAGCCACTACCGCAAACCAGACAAGTCAGCTTTTCTGCAATTCCGTTATCATGGTGGTGGACAAGTATAACGACATCCCTGCGTTGGTCTATCTCAATAACCCGAATATCCGCACCGTGTCTGTAAGCGTTCCCGACAGAAGCACACGGCGGATCTATCTGGAAAATCTCTACGGCGATCTTGCCCCCTTCCAGCTTCTCAGCCGGGAGGACAATGACGCGGGAAAGCAGTTCGTTGCGGAGACCGAGGGGATGCAGCTGCAGGAAATGAAGCAGATTTTGCGCCTTGCCTACCGCAGAAACATTACCCCGGAGAACATTACCCTCGCTTTCCGGCTGTATAAGTACGGCGTTCTGGATAATCCATGGGAGAACCTGGAAAATGATATCCTTGTTCATATCGAGGGAAAGCTCGAGGAGCGTGTCAAGGGACAGGATGAGGCACTGAAGAAGGTCAAGGCAGTGGTCACCCGTGCGGTGAAGGGGCTTTCCGGTCTGCAGCATTCCGGGGCATCCCATAAGCCCAAGGGCATCATGTTCTTTGCAGGACCTACCGGTGTTGGTAAAACGGAAACGGCAAAGGCCCTTGCGGAATCCATCTTCGGCGATGAAAACGCATGCATCCGCTTTGATATGAGTGAATACCGCCTTGAGCAGAGCGACCAGAAGCTTTTCGGCGCACCTCCGGGATATGTGGGCTATGAAGGCGGCGGTCAGCTCACCAATGCGGTGAAGACACGTCCCTTCTCCGTGATCCTCTTTGACGAGATCGAAAAGGCATCTCCCACCATTCTGGATAAGTTCCTCCAGATTCTGGAAGACGGACGCATGACCGATAATCAGGGAAATACCGTCTATTTCGGTGAGACCGTCATCATCTTCACCAGCAACATCGGTCTTACCAAGGAAGTGGTGGATCCCTCCGATCCCTACGGCACCACGAGAAAGCGCGTGCCGACCATCATGATCGAGGACCCGAAAAAGGAAGATTCCCCGGAATTCCGCGACCGTGTCACCCGTCAGCTTACCGAAGGCGTTAAGGCCTACTTTAATGACCTTGGCAGACCCGAGCTTCTCAACCGTCTGGGTGACGACAATATCGTGGTTTTCCAGTTTATCAACAAGCCTGACGCGGAATCCATCTGCAAGTACAAGCTCAAAAAGATCTGCAGGGCTGTGGAAGAGGAGAAAGGGGTCCACATCATTACCGACGATGTGATGGATACCCTGTACGCAAAGGCTGTACTGGAACGGGCAAACGGCGGTCGAGGCGTGGGAAATATGCTGGAGCGGGAGTTTTTGAACCCCCTTGCGGGATATATCTGTACTCTGCCGGAAATGCCCGGTGCACTGCGCTGCAAGTACAATGAGGAAGGCATTCTTACCTTCGAGGTGGCAGGATGACAAAGCTTCAGCTTGCATGCCGTGTGGATATCGGTGTGCGGGAATCCAACGACGACCGTGCGCTGATCCATGGGAGGATCTTAAATATGGAGGGCTGCGGCGGTGAGACCGGACTTCCTGCGGCAGCCATCGTCTGTGACGGCTGCGGCGGCTATGCCGGAGGCGGTGCGGCAGCGGAGACGGTGCTCTCCGTTCTGCGGGAGGTCTCTGCGGAAAATCTTGCCGACCCTGAAGAATTGAATGCGGCTTTGGAGGCTGCAAGACTTGCAGTGATGGAGAAAAAGGAGGAAATGCCTCATTTTTCCGCCATGTGCACCACCGTCGCCGGCTGCGTATTCACGGAGACGCACACGGTGATCTTCCATGCGGGAGACAGCCGGGTATATCGGTTTGACGGCTCCGCGCTTGCGCGGATGACCGTGGATCACTCTGTTGTGCAGAGCATGGTGGATGCCGGGCGCATCACCGAAGAGGAGGCCCTTGTGAGCCCTCAGCGGAACACCATCACCCGCTGCATCGGGACGGATTGTCTCCCGCCGGAGATCTATGTTTCCGCCTCTCCCATCGCACCGGGAGAGACATATCTCATCTGCTCCGACGGACTTTGGGAATATCTGCGGGATGAGAGACTTAAGGAGCTTCTATCCTGCGAGCTTCCTCCGCAGGAGCTTGCAGACAAGCTTGTGGCGGAGGCGCTTCTTGCGGGAAGCGACGACAATATCACCGCCTGCATCTGTGTATGTCCCGGCGGGAAAGAAAAACAGGAAGAAACAGCGTTTGTATTAGACTGATTTTGCAGGAAAAGAGGAGAGAACGCTTTTGAGTAACAAGTGGAACGATGATGCTTTTGAGCTGGATCTTGGGGACAGCGGAGCATCTCAAGGCCGAAACGGAACAGGTCCCGATGCGGGATCTGACAGAATGCTGGAAGAGATCCGTGCTGCCATGCAGGCAGAGCGGCTGAGAAAGCAGCAGGCGGAAGCCGCTGCGGCAGCGGCACAGGCACAGCAGAGCC
>JAFQKD010000004.1 GCA_017397075.1 Oscillospiraceae bacterium
CATGTAGTTGAACATTTCCATGACCTTCATATTGGCACCGCCGTGACGGGGTCCCTTCAGGGAACCCACAGCCGCCGCAATGGCGGAATACACGTCCGTACCGGAGGAGGAAAGCACACGGCAGGAGAAGGTGGAGTTGTTACCGCCGCCGTGCTCCGCATGGACCACCAGCGCAAGGTCGAGGATCCGCGCTTCCTCAGGGGTAAACTTCGTGTCATGCCGGATGGAATACAGGAAGTTTTCCGCAAGGGAGAGACCATCCTGCGGTCTGTGGAGATAAAGACTCTCGTTATCAAAATAGTGCCGCTTTGCCGCGTAGGCATGGGCCACAATAACCGGGCAGCGTGCAATGAGTCTCAGCGCCTGTTCCAGCTCATGGGCAAGCCCGCAGGGTTCCGGGGTGGGGTCATAGGAATAGAGGGTCAGAATGGCGCGGGAAAGCTTGTTCATGATATCGGGGCTGGGGTTTGTGAGGATCACATCCTCGGTAAACCGATTGGGCAGCACCCGGTACCTGGAGAGAATGGCATTAAACTCATCCAGCTCCTGCGCATCGGGAAGCTTTCCAAAGAGAATGAGATACGCCGTTTCCTCATAGCCGAAGCGGTTTTCCGAGAGAAAGCTTTCCGCGATCTTTTCCATGCTGATGCCGCGGTAGGTAAGTTCGCCCTTCATGGGGATCTTCTCACCTTCCTGCATATAGTAGCCGCGGACATCGCAGATATTGCTGACGCCGGCGACGATACCGGTACCGTCCGCATTACGCAGGCCGCGCTTAACGTAAGGCTTTTCAAAATACGTCGGATCCACACGGTTGATCTCTTTCAGATCAACCGCCTTTTTGTTGATGAATTCCGTCCGCATGTTATCTGTGTATTCCGTCATCTTGAACCTCCGAGGTGTGAATGTTGCTATTATAGCCTTTTCTATTCTTTGTGTCAACAATGTATATCGTCAAACTTAGAACGCAAATTTTGTGTCGATTTATGCAACTTTTTACACTTGCAGAATATTTTCTTCCTTTTCTCAAACAATATCCAAAAACGCACAGGAGGCTGCAGCATGAAACACCACCGTTCATTTTTGCAATTTTTCGTTTTTCTTCTTGCATTTTCGACATTATCCGGCACTTTTGCCCTCGCCGCTCCCACCGTGGAGACCCTCCGCATTTCCCAGGGCAGTGCACCCATTGCGGAAAACCTCTCATTGGAGACATATATGGATGTTTCCGTTTCCGGCACCCTTACCGCTGTGGACAGCGATGACACGGAGTTTCTCTATGCCATGGTGACAGGGCCGAAAAAGGGCACCGTTGTCCTGCAGGAGGACGGCTCTTTCCTGTATACTCCCCGGGAAAACCGCCGCGGACGGGATACCTTCTCCTTCACCGCAACGGACATCATGGGAAACATCTCCAACGTTGCTCAGGTCACCATCCGCATCCGCAAGGCAGTATCTGCCGTTTCCTACGCCGATACCGCAGGCACTCCCGCAGCATACGGCGCGCAGTATCTTGCGGAAGAGGGACTGTATACCGGCCAGCAGATCGGGGATACATGGCTCTTCTGCCCCGAGCGCACCGTTACGCAGGGTGAGTTTCTCGCCCTTGCCATGGCGCTGACGGAGACCCCTGCCGAGGAGACCGCCGTCACAGGCTACGCAAACGACAGCGACATCCCCCAGTGGCTGAAGCCCTGTCTCTCCGCTGCTGCGGCAAACGCCGTGCCTGCCGGCACATGGGAGGAAGCTCCGGTATTTAACTGGGATGCCCCCATCACAGACAGGCAGGCCGCCCTTTTGCTGGATGCCCTGATGGATCTCACCGATGTGGCCTGCAGCGGAGATGCATCTGCACAGGCAGAGACAAATCTGGAAGCCTGCAGGATCATGAGCTTTACGGAACAGGAGCATTCTCTCACATGGGGCGAAGCCGCCCGGATCCTCGCTTCCGCGGGAGCATTTCTGGAAACCCGGGAATAACACACGCAAAAAGAACGCAGATGCTGCCGCATCTGCGTTCTTTTTCAAACGAGCTTATTTGTCCTCTTCGCCGGCAGAAAGACCGAAGGGCTCAAAGCCTTCATCTTCGTCTTCCTCTTCTTCGTCAGCTTCCTCTTCGTCACTTTCTTCCCCGGCATCCGCTTTTGCGGAAACCTTAGGCAGATCGTAGGTGGCGCCAACGGCAAGCACATCGGTCTCGTCATTGATCTCGTCATCGTAATAGGTGCCGTAGCGCCCCTTCTTGGTCTGCTTCAGACTGGGGAAAGCTTCCCCGCCGTTTGCAAAGAGCATTTCGGGGCTGTGCTTTACATGGCGCTTATTGTGCACAAGCAGGATCACCGCCACACAGAAGATTATCGCTGCAAGGAATCTGCCCGGCTGGAAATAGATCATCTGACCGTACTGCGCAGGCAGGAGAATCATCTTCACAAAGCTGAACCACACAAGGAACATGAGGAAAAGCTCTCCGTCATACGCTCTTTCCTTTTTCACAGACCAGATGTGCAGCAGCACGAAACCGGCAGCCAGAAGGAGGAAGGAATACAGAAACAGAGGCTGTACATAGAAGGTCTCCCCGGAGATGGTAAGGCCAAGCTTCCACGGCAGATTTGTGAGATTGCCGTAACCGGTGCGGTCAAAGAAGTCACCCCAGGCAGCAATTGCAGTCCCCAGCAGAACCCCGGGGCCTGCGGCATCCAGCGTGGCATAGAGAGAGATCTTCTTTTTGCGGCAGTACAGCCATGCGGCAACAAGGGCAAAAACAATACCGCCGAACACGGAAAGACCGCCGTCCCAGATCCTGATGATGCCTGCAGGATCTGCAATGTATGTTGGCAGATGACCGATCACATGGAAAAGTCTCGCGCCGATAATGGCAGCCGGCACGGCAAGGATCAGCGCATCGGTAACATTATCGTCCTTCAGACCGAACTTTTTGCACCGCCAGAGGGTATAGATCACGGCGGCAAGGAAGCCTGCTGCGATCAGGAGACCGGACCAGTAAAAGGAGATCCCGAACAGCTTCACACTGCGGGAGGGATCCATGGTCATGCCGAAAAATACGATTTGCGCTTCAGACATTGTTCTTTACCTGCTTTCTCTGCTGTTATTCACGACGGAAATGGCAAGCCGGCTGGCCTGCGCGTTTTCGCCGATCCATTTTTGTATCTCATCCGAACCGATCTCCTGCAGAAGCGTAAAGGCTTCCAGCGGGTCGATCTCCCGGAAGAATCCCGAACACATTTCCCGGCAAAGCCGCTCCGGATCATCCGTCTGCCGGAGAAGGCTGCCGTAAAGCGAGCGTTTCTGCCGCTGAAGAAGGGCTTCGTCAACGCCCCATGCCGCCATATCCTCCGCCGCCTGTCCAAGCTTTGCACAGTAAGAGGCGGGAGAACGGCTCTTCCCCCCGGCAGTCCAGTAGGGGATCCCTCCCCTGCAGGACACGGACCAGGAAAATCTGCTGTCGATCAGGCCCTGCTCGTAGGCATCCGCATAAAGGCTTGAGGAGCTTCCCAAAAGCACGGAAAGGGCAAGCTTTGCCGTCAGCTCCTGATGCAGGACATCCTCTCCATCCCCCGGGCGTATCCTTGCGCCGAGACGGAATACCGGCTGAGAGACCTCCATTTCCAGAAGGCTTCGCGGCTCCTGAGGCACATAGGGATCAGCGGCGGCATTCTCCGCAGCCGGGATCTCATCCCCCGTATCCGGCAGAGCCTCCTGCGCAGCCTTCACCACAAGCTCCGGCTCCACATCTCCCACCACGCAAAGCACCATGTTCCGCATCCGATAAAATGCCCGGCGGTATATTTCCAGATGCTCCGCGGTGATCTCCCCGACGCTCTCTTCCGTGCCGACCACGGGAATATGTATGGGATGGTGGGGGAAAAGATTCTTCAAAAGACCGTAATGCACCGCTTTCATGGGATCATCGCGCCCCATGGCGATCTCCTGCAGAATGACCTTTCTCTCCCGCTCCAGATTTTCCGGAGTAAAGTGCGGCGTCATCACAAAGCGAAGAAGGCTCTGCAGCGCTTCGTAAAACCCCTCCGCGCAGGTGATGTGGTACATGGTCTCAAAGGGAGAGGTGAACGCATTCACCCTCGCCCCGCCTGCCGCAAGATGCTCAAGGGCACTGCCCTCCGGCATCTCAAAAAGCATATGCTCCAGAAAATGAGCCATGCCCGCAGGGACTTCAAATTTCTCCCCCTGCAGACAAAAGCGCATATCCGTTCCGCCGCAGGACACCGCAAGACCGGCAAATTTCTTGTGGAAGCCGGGTTTCGGCAGGATCAAAACCGCAAGTCCGTTCGGAAGCCTCGTGCGGACCACACGCTGCCCGCACAGCGGGTATTCTCTGCTTCTCATGGTTCCTCAGCCTCCCCGGAAAGGAGATAGACCGCATCCTCCCGGATGCCGGCAGCAAAGGCCATGATCTGCTCCCGTGTTACACAGTCTGCAAGTCCTGCAAATTCCTCAGGGGTGCAGGAAAGCTCCAGCATGGTAAGCTCCAGCTGACGGAAGCAAAGCTCCATCGGCGCATCCCCCATGGAAAGGATCTCGTTTCTGACCTCCCGCTTGGCGCCGTCCAGCGCTTCCTCGGGAAAATCACCGTCGCAAAGCTTCTTCAGCTGCAGACGGATCTCCTCCGCAGCATCGTTAAGCTTTTCCGCATCTGTCCCGGCATACACCAGCATCACGCCCTTGTGATGGTCAAGCTGCGCCTTTACGGAATAGCAAAGTCCCTTTTCCTGCCGCAGGGCACGGAAAAGCCGGGAGGCGGGGCTTCCGCCGAACAGCTTTTCGAATACGGCGATCACACCGTGATCCGGCCTCTGCATCCACTCACCCAGACGGAAGCCCATCACGAGCCTCCCCTGCGCCACAGGCATAGTCTCCCGGAAAACACGGGGTTTCTCACGCTTAGGGACATAGAGGATCTGGGTAGGCTTGATTTCGCCTCCCCCTCTGGGAATGGCGGCAAATATCTCCGTCGCCAGCTGCATCGCCTTATCCGGCCCCATACTGCTGCAGAGCGATATCTCCACCCTTGCCTGAGAGAGCACACGGCGGTAATGCTTTGTCAGTCCCTGATAGCCGATGGTGCAGGCCTGCGCCTCTTCCCCCAGACGGCTCACCGCATAGCGCTCGCCCTGACACATTTGGGAAAGCAGCTGCTTTTTGGCATATGCCGTTTTCTGATTTACCGCGGCGCGAATGGCATCCACCAGCTTTTCCCGCTCGCTTTCCACATATTCCGAAAGCAGCATGCCGCCCCGGGTCACGGGATCCAGCAGCATACCGCCCACAAGACGGATCATCTTTTCCGTTACTCCGGGCTTTCCGGGAAGCACGGTGTCATCGCAAAACCGGGACACAAATCCAACGCCCTGCAGCTCGCCCCATGTGACAGCCACGGGACTGATCTCTCCCCCGTAAAGCCCATCCAGCGCTTCGCTGACGGCACGCACATCAGGATATTCCGCAGTGCCTCTGCGGAGCACCCGGGGAAGAAGTGCGTTTTTCGCCGCCGTATCCCGTTTCAGCTCCGTGACCAGAAGCACAGAAAAGAAGCCGGTACGGTAACTGTCGGTCCGGGTCGAGGTCATCCAAACATTGGGCAGGATCTCCCTGCGCACCGTTTCCCGCATCGTCTTCCCTCCTTTCCCGGCACAACATGGCATTGCGCCCATGATGTATGGAGCAATTATACCATGCTCTGCCGGATTTGGAAATAAAATTATTGTGAATTTGCCTCTTTTTGTACACGGATGCGGTAAACCCGCTCCCCAAGGTGCAGCTGCGCCCTGTAGCCGTGAATTTCCGGAGGCAAGCTCGGCTTCACGATGAGCCTCCCCTCCGAAAGTCCGATGCCCAGAAGCTCCATGGCCGCCTGCAGATACCAGCCTGCAGCGCCTGTATACCATGTCCAGCCGCATCTGCCCGCGTTTTCCGGTGCGGAGGAAATATCCGCCGCCAGAACAAAGGGTTCTCCCCGATACACGGAATGCTCCCGCTCCCCGGGAAGGATATCCCGCAGGATGCTCCATGCCCGGCTGAGCTTACCGCTGCGATGCAGCGCAAGGGCAAGCCAGATGGCCGCATGGGTATATTGTCCGCCGTTTTCCCGATAGCCGGGAGCGTAGCTTTTGATATACCCCGGCTTCTGTCTGCCGCTGTCAAAGGGCGGTGCAAGCAGCCGCACGAGCCTGTTTTCCGGGGTATAGAGCAGCCGCAGCGCCGTATCCAGCGCTCTTTCGCATCGGGACGCATCCGCCCCGGCAAACACCGCAAAGCTCTGGGCAACGGAATCCATGGCGCATTCTCCGTTTTCCGGTGCCCCCAGAGGCATTCCGTCCCCATAGTAACCGCGAAGATACCTGTCGCCCGTCCATGCCGCTTCCCCGGCTGCACGAAGCTGCGCCGCTGCTTTTTTGAGTCCTTCCCCCTCTTCCCGCATCCCGAGACGCACGTATGCGCCGCTGAGCTTTTCCATGGTCAACGCCGCAAACCAGGTAAGCCATGTGCTCTCACCGCCGACACGGTTCATGCCGTCGTTCCAGTCACCGCTTCCCATGTGCAAAAGCCCGTGGGGGCCGCGTCCGCGTTTCAGAACCTGCAAAACCGCTGCCCGTGCATGCTCAAGAAGGGTCCCGCTGCCGCTCTCCTGCACCGGGGCATAACGCTCGTCCTCCTCGTCTTTCAGGATCGGCGCAGAGAGGAACGGTGCCTTTTCGTGAAAAATGCTCCATTCCCCCGTCATCTCCGCATATCTGCAAAGCACATAGGGGAGCCACAGAAGATCATCGGAACAGCGTGTGCGCACGCCTCTCGGTCCATTGGGGTCTTCATGCCACCAGTGAAGCACATCCCCCTCGTGAAACTGACGGGAGGCGGCATAGAGAATGTGCTCTTTTGCCGTTTCCGGCGCCCACAGGATCAGTCCGCAGGCATCCTGCAGCTGATCGCGGAAGCCGAACGCACCGCCGCACTGATACATGGATGCCCTGCCTTTCATTCTGCAGGCGGCGATCTGATAGAGCGCCCAGCCGTTCAGATAGGCGTTCATCCGTCTGTCTCCCACATCGGCACGAAGCCTTCCGCACAGGCTGCCCCAGCGGGATCTTGCGTTTTCCAGTACCGCCTGCCAGTTTTCCCCGAGATCCCGGAGCGTTTCACCATCCTCACAGCCCATAACAAGGGTCATGGATGCAGCGGAAAACACAAAGCCGCCGCAGGCATCCGTACCGATGCCTGTGCGCCACCTGCCGTTGCGGGAACGCCAGTCGCGAAGAACGCCGGAGGCTCCTCTCCATGGAACCGTGGAGCAGAAGCGAAGCGTACCTCCCGCAAAGCCTCCGTCCGGGCGGTCTGCGCAGAAAATGCCGTCCTTCACCCAAGTGCGCACCATCTGCCGCTCATCCCCGTTGCCAAGCACAAGCTCTGTGCACCAGCGGAGAGCAGCATCTCCGTTTACTCCGGAAAGCTCCACACGGATAAGCCGCGCAGCCTTCTCTGGATCCACGAACATGGTGACACGGCTCAGCACGTCTCCGATCTCCTTTTCCCATTCTGCCCAGCCGAAGCCGAAGCGCACACGGCATAAAAAGCCGTCATCCGCCGCAAAAAGGGAAGCACGCCCCCGGGAGGTTTCCAGTTCCAGCGTTTCCGGCCCCACCGTGCCGGCAGGGTCATTTTTCCACGGAGAAATCTGCTGCTCACGGGCGTTCTGATACCAGCAGTGTCCCATCCCCGTGTCCGCAGCGATGCAGGAGAGCTTCTCCCCGGACAGTGCGTGGCTCCATACGTTTTCCGGCAGCTTTCCCCGTACCGTAAAGGAAAACGTTCCGTCCTTCTCCCATGCGCAGGCAAGGGGAGCCTTTTCCTCCCCGTGCATCCTTTCCGGCGGGTTCTGCGCCTCTCCCCAGTCCGTATCGGGCAGGAGCATTCTCCGTATCGCAGCTGCACCTTCCGAAGAAGCGTCCGCAAGATGCACGCCGCCCCGCTCATTGAGCTGCCACTCCATGCCCAGCTTTCTGAGGTAGCGGCAAAGCTCCGCTGCGACAGGTCGGTGATAGTCGCCTCCGTCCCCCGTCAGCAGCACGAGGTCATTTTCCAGACCGCAGGCGCTGTAAAGACCGTGGCGGCGGATGAGCGCCTCCCCCCTTGCTGCGCCTTCCACATGGTGCGCTTCACCGCAAAGGACGGGCAGATCCCCGGAAACGCCGAGAGACCAAAGCCCCTGCCGTCCTTCTGCGGGAAGCGCGGTTTCCGTAAGCCGTCCGGGACGGAAAAGCAGTTCTCCAAGACCGTGCATGGCCTTCTCCAGATCCTCCCCGTCCATGAAAAGCCGCGAAGCCTCCCATTCCGTAAAGGTATGCCCGCCGAAATGCTCGCCGTGAAGGATCCGCTTTGCGGAAGCTACCGCCTCCTCCGGGTTTTCCGAGGAGGCCACAGCAAGGCAGAGCCGCATTTGCCTGTCCGCTCCCAGCTCTACCGGGATCCGCAGAGTGATGCAGGCATCGGGAATGCCGCCTCTGCGGTCTGTTTTTCCGTCGCCGTTTCTGTGCTTTTCCATATCCGTGCTGCAGGGACTTGAGGACAGTGCACAGAGATATACATCCCGCCGCTCTCCGCGGCCTCTTCTGCGGATGAGCACGCCACCCGGAAGGGGCATTGCCGTAAGCATCAGCCTTGAAAACGCAGGATGGGCGGCATATTCCCTCCACGGTGCCAGAACGGGACGGAAGGACCAGACGAATTCGCTCCGAAGTCCCGTTTCCTTTGCCCGTATCTCCGCTTCACGCAGTTCTCCCGGTTCCGCTTCCGGCACGCGGACAGTGAAGCACACCTCCGCCTCCCGGCTGTCCGTCATGAGCGCTCCCGCTTCGCAGCTGAGCTCCGCTCTTGCACCGATGCCCGGTTCCGTACCGTACACGGGCGTTACCGGCCGTCTCCCCTCCGTGGTTTCGAGCCATGCCGAAATCCCCGCATCCTCTCCCATGAGCTTCCCGTCAAAGGCCGTCATGCATAGCCCGTCGATTTGGGAAAGGCTCTGCCCCGTAGAGCAGAACACCACCGTATATGCGCCGTTGGAGAGCAGCGTGCATTCCGGCTCCATTGCCTGAGGGGGACACTCCTTCTGCCAGCCGTAAGCATCCCGCAGGGTGCAGGTCTCCGGCACCTGATTCTCCGGCTGCTTCAGAGGCACCGCATCCGAAAGCGGGCGTTCCTGCAGAAGCTCCCGATAAGCACCCATGGCAGGATCTTCCGCAAACCAGTTTTTCAGTCTGTCGCCCCGCAGCACATTCACAATGGCGCAGAAGCTCATCCCCAGATGGTGCACCATCCATGTGCGCACCACCCGAAAGGCGGCATTCCCGCATCTTTGCGGGGTAAAATCCACCGCATCGTAAAAGCTGTATTTTCCCGCACCTCCCATGGCCTCCAGTCTTCTGAGATTCCGCACAGCCTCGTTCGGGGAGACCATAAGCGCAAGGAATGACGCATAAGGCGCCACAACAAGATCGGCATCCATCCCCTGCTTCAGCGCAAGCAGCTGCACACCGTTTGCTTTATAGCGGTATCCGAGAGCACGGTCAAAGGCATAAAAAGCGCTTTCCGAAATCCCCCACGGAACATTTGCCGGCACTCTCCGCTTTTGGGCATAAAGGCAGAATTCTCTGCTCTCTCCAAGCAGCGACCCTTCGTATCCCGGCAGCAGAAGCTCCGGCATAAGATATTCAAACATGGTCCCCGTCCAGGAGATCATGCCGCAGTAAGGCCCCGCCATGGCGGGAGTTCTGCCAAGCTTTTCCCAGTGGCGAAGAGGCACGTCTCCTCTGGCAACCGCAAGATAGGAAGAAGCTCTGGCTTCGCTGGAAATAAGGTCGTACCATCCCTGTGTGGGCGCATTTTTTTCGCAGTCCCAGCCGATATACAGAAGATCCTTCTGCCTGTCATAGAGCCAGTCAAACCCCATGGCATCGGAAAGCATCCCTGCGCGGACAGCAAGCTCTTCCTCCCCGATTTCCCGCAGCCAGCCCTCCAGCGCGATCAGCGCACAGCAGAGGTTTCCGCTGTCCACCGTGGAAACATAGAGCGGAGAGAGGGGCTTTGCCGTGCGGGTATCGTACCAATTATATAGGTGTCCGTTCCGCTTGGGGAGCTTTTCCGCTGCCGCGATGATCCGCTCCGTATAGCGCACAGCCGTTTCCCTATCGGCAAGTCCCAGCTCCCATGCGCAGGCAGCCGCCAGCAGCGCAAGCCCGATATTGGTGGGGCTCGTTCTGTGAGCAGTCTCTCCCTTCGGCTGTTCCTGCACATGGTCGGGCGGAAGGTCGTTTTCCTCCTCCGTCACATGCTCCAGAAAATACTGCCAGATCTTTGCTCCCTGCTCCCGAAGCCAAAGCTTATCCCTGTCATTGAGACCGTTTCGCCTCTTCGGTGTCTTTGCCAGACTCCATGCACAAAGCGGCGCAAGAAGCCAGAAGATCCCCACTGCTTTTCCCGCGGGAACAGGGGAAAGGATGAGCAGAAGAAGTCCTGCTGCTCCGCAGGACCACATTGTACCGTAATACCGCCAAACGCCTTGCGTTCCTTTGGCTTTCTCCGCTTCTGCGGCCGTGACCCAGGAAAGCAGGTTTCTTCGGCTCACATACATCCGCCACAAGGCCGTTGCCGCTGCGTGAAGGCTTACCCATGCATCGTAAGGCAGCAGCAGAAACCGCACTCCGCCCCGCAGGAAGCTTCGCGCCGTCTCGCTGAAAAGCCCGGAGAGGTAGCGGACGCGTCTGCGGGCACAAAGCCGCTCAAGCACATATACGGCAGAGGCCGTCCCCGCCGCCCATAAAAGCGGAGCATTTCCGGTGAGAAACCCAAGCATAACGCAGAAAAACACCGCCGCCGAGGTAAGGCTTCTGCGGAGATTATCCAGAATTTTCCACTTTCCAAGGCTGCTCAGGGGATTTTTCACCCGGTCTCCGGATTCGTTTTCCACCCTCCCGCACAGCCACGGCAGTGTCTGCCAGTCTCCGCGGATCCACCTGTGATGCCGTCCGTACCAGCTGAGCACCGTTTTGGGGCAGCCGTCCGTAAGCTCCGTATCCCCCATATAGCCGCAGCGGAGGTATTCCCCCTCCAGAAGGTCATGGGAAAGCACTCTCTCCCGGGGAAATGCCCCGTCCAGAACGGAAAGCACCGCATCCACATCCAGAAGTCCCTTTCCCGTAAAGCTTCCCGCGCCGAATACATCCTGATACAGATCGGAGGATACGCCGCCGTAAGGGTCTCTTCCTCCCGCACCTGCAAAAATGCGGGTAAAATCCGTTTTCCCCGCAGCCTGCAGAGAGACCGCCGTTCTCGGCTGCAGCACGCCATAGCCCCGGGTCACACGGCCTTTTTCCGCTTTTGCGGCATTCATGGGATGCATGGCGGCGCCGATGAGCTTTACCGCGCTGCCTGCTGTAAGGCAGGTATCCCCGTCAAGCGTAATGACATACCGCACATCCCCGGGAATATCTCCCTCGGCGCAGTATACCTCCGTCTGCTTTCCCCGAAGCAGCCGCATAAGTCCCAGAAGCGCGCCCCGCTTTCGCTCACGTCCCATGTGCCGCCCGGAATCGGCGCTGAGCGTCCGCTTTCGCAGATAAAGAGAAAAGCCTCCGTAAATGCGATTCAGCCTTGCAATTTCCCGCTGCAAAGCCTCGATGATCGGTTTATCCTCTGCCCGTTCGGCAGTGTCGGCTTCGGGAAGGTCGGCAAGGATGCCGAAAAACAGATTCGGTCCCGCATCCCGGTTGAGAAGCCTGTAGGCTTCCAGAGAAGATGCAAGCTCTTTTGCATCCTCCCCGCTTCCCGCCATGGTGCAGACAACGCAAAGTGTCCTCCCGTGAAAGGGAACGCCCTCCTTCAGCGCAAGCCTTGGCAGATACACCGGAGGTGTATGGCGCAGAAGAAAGCCGTCTGCCAGCCTTTTTGAAAGTTCCAGCACGGGCAGCAAAAGCAGCGCAGCCGCCCAAAAGCTGCGAAACACGATCCCTGCTGCCAGCAGCATGGCAAGGCATATGCCTCCCATGCTGAGAAAATAGGCAAGGGGCTTTTGCTCCCGACGTGGAAACAGGATCTCTCCCACATGACAGCTTCGTTTTTCCGCTTCACGCAGCGCAGCCTCTGCCACATCCGCTTCCGTTCTGCCCTGCCGCTCCGCAAGAAATGCCACCCGGCTGCGGTAACGCCGTCTGCTCTCCGCATCCATGCGGGGATAGATCCCCGCCCTTTCCCCCAGAAGAAGCTGCTCTGTGCCGGAGACTGCTTCCAGAAATCCCGAGGCATCAAAGCTCTCCAGAAAGCGAAGGGAGGTCACCGCGTTGCCGGTGGTGATCCCCTCCGTATCCTCCTTCTGCTCGGCGGCAAATTCAATGAGCGCCGCCGTTACAGCGGAGATGATGAGACTCACTTCCCGTTCCGTGAAGGGACGCACACGGGACGCGCCTTCCCAAAAAAGACTCAGCCGCTGCGCATTCACCTCACCTGAAGATGCCTGCACAAGCTGCCTTGAAAGCGCACAGACTGCAGGGGTCTTCCCCGCACCGGTCAGCTTTTCCGCCTTTTCCAATGCTGCGGCGGCGCGTTCCCCTCCCCGGCGGAGGAGATACCAGTTATCCCGCATCCACTGCCGGTGCAGACTTTCCTCTCCGCAGGCTGAAGGCCTTTTCTCTCCCGCTCGGCGCAGCAGCTCCCTAAGGGCTGCGGCTGCCGCTTTCCCGGAAACTTTTTCCGTACAAATCAGCTTTTTTGCCCTTTCCTCTGCCCAATCCGCAAGTTTCGCGGCGGGTATGCTCTCCCGATTCATAAACAGCTTCCTCCCTTGATTCTCTGTCTCCATTTTCTCCCCGAAAAAAGGAAAATATTCCGCATTTCCTCTTGACAAACCGCGATCCTTCGGGTATGATACCCGAGGTGTAAAGCGTTACACCTTTACACCTCACAGTACAGGAGGCTGCCATGGAAGAAAAGACACTGGAAATGACCATGCTCTTTGACTTCTACGGAGAGCTTCTGACGGAGAAGCAGAGGGACTGCTTCGATCTCTATTACAACGACGACCTGTCTCTCGGCGAGATCGCCGAAGAGCAGGGCATTTCCCGGCAGGGTGTGCGGGACAATCTGGTCCGCGCGGAACATGCACTGCGGGAATACGAGGACAAAACCGGTCTTCTGCGCAGATTTGAAGAGCTGCAGCGGGAGACGGCAAGGCTGGAAGCCGAAGCGGAAACGCTTCTGGGGCTCCTGCCTCCCGGCGAGGCCCGGGAGCTTGCGGCCGCCCTCCGCCTTGGCATCGGAAACCTGAAGGGGTAAGACATGGCTTTTGAAAGCTTATCGGAAAAGCTGAACAGCGTATTCAAAAAGCTGCGGGGCAAAGGACGGCTCTCGGAGAGCGACGTCAAGGAAGCCATGCGGGAAGTGCGCCTTGCGCTTCTTGAGGCGGATGTGAGCTACAAGGTGGTCCGTGACTTTGTAAAGTCCGTCACCGAGCGCGCCACAGGTCAGGAGGTTCTGGAAAGCCTGACTCCCGCGCAGATGGTCATCAAGATCGTCAACGAAGAGCTCACCGCGCTTATGGGCGGCTCCAACGCAAAGCTGAATATCTCCTCCAAGTCTCCCAGCGTCGTGATGCTGGTGGGTCTGCAGGGCGCAGGTAAGACCACAAACGGTGCAAAACTTGCAGCGCTCATGCGGAAATCCAACGGCAAGCGTCCGCTTCTTGTCGCCTGCGACATCTACCGCCCCGCTGCCATCCAGCAGCTGCAGACGGTGGGCAGGCAGCTGGATCTTCCCGTTTTCGAAATGGGCAAGACCAACCCCGTGGAGATCGCAAAGGCTGCGCTGCAGCACGCAGTGACCCACGGAAACGACCTTGTTTTCCTTGACACCGCGGGACGTCTTCACGTGGACGAGGTGCTCATGGACGAGCTGAAGGCCATCAAAGCCGCATGTGAACCGGCAGAGATCCTGCTTGTGATCGATGCCATGACCGGTCAGGACGCGGTGAACGCCGCAAGCGCCTTCAACGAAGCGCTGGATATCACCGGCGTTATGCTCACGAAGCTTGACGGTGATGCAAGAGGCGGCGCCGCCCTTTCCGTTAAGGCCGTCACCCAGAAGCCCATCAAATTTGCCGGCACCGGCGAAAAGCTTACGGATATCGAGGTTTTCCACCCCGACCGTATGGCAAGCCGGATCCTCGGCATGGGCGATGTGCTCACCCTCATTGAGAAGGCCGAGCAGTCTCTGGATCAGAAGAAGGCTCTGGAGCTTGCGGAAAAGCTCAAAAAGAACCGCTTCACCCTTACCGATTACTATGAGCAGCTTGGTCAGCTCAAGGGCATGGGAAGCCTTTCCGACATTGCCGGCATGATCCCCGGGGTGGATGCAAAGGCGCTTTCCGGCGCAAAGCTTGACGAAAAGGCTCTGGCGCATACCGAAGCGATCATCCTCTCCATGACTCCCAGGGAACGGGATAACCCCTCCATCATCAACGCCAGCCGCAAAAAGCGCATTGCCGCAGGCTGCGGACTTCAGGTGGTGGATGTGAACCGTCTTCTGAAGCAGTACGAGATGATGAAGGAAATGACAAAAGCCATGAGCAAGGGCAAGATGCCTGCCATGTTCCAGAAACGGGGCGGCAGAGGCAGACCCTTCGGCTTCTAAACACGCAGGTTTATATCCATTGTGATTGAATATAACCGAATCAAATTATGGAGGTGAAATACGATGGTCAAAATCAGACTTCGCAGAATGGGTGCTAAGAAGGCTCCTTTTTACAGAATTGTGGTGGCAGATTCCAGAGCTCCCCGTGACGGTGCTTTCATTGAGGAGATCGGTACCTATGATCCCCGCTCTGCCGAGCCCTACACTGTGACTGTGGACGCCGAGCGTGCTCAGTACTGGGTGAAGTCCGGCGCTCAGCCCACGGATACCGTCCGTGCACTGTTGAAGAAGTCCGGCGCGATCTAAGGAGCGGATATACCATGAAGGAGCTGCTTCTCTATATCGCACAGTCGCTTGTCGATGACCCCGAGGCGGTCACCGTGACCGAGCGGGAAGGCGATGGCGAGACGGTCTTCGAGCTTTGCGTCGCCCCCGGCGATATGGGCAAGGTCATTGGCCGTCACGGCAAGATCGCAAAAGAGATCCGTACGCTGATGCGTTCCGTTGCCGCCCGGCAGGGGAAGCGGATCAGTGTGGACATCATGGATTGAGAAAGATATGCGGCTGCCCGGGGAATCCCAGGCAGCCCATGTTCTTTTGGGAGGCAGAAAAGATGAAAGAACGTTTTCTTCAGGTCGGACGCATCATCAATACCCACGGCGTCCGCGGTGAGGTGAAAATAGAGCCCTGGTGCGACAGCCCCGAATGGTTCTGCGGGCTGGAGCGTGTATTTCTTGACGGAGAGGAACGGGAGATTCTCTCCGCCCGTGTGCATGGCAGATTCGTACTTGCTCTTCTGGAAGGCGTTGCGGATGTGGATGCCGCAGTGCTGCTGAAGAACAGGATCCTCTGCATGGATCGTGAGGATGTGGAGCTGGAGGAAGGAGAATATTTCCTGCAGGATCTCATCGGCATGAAGGCGGTGGATGATGACACGGGAGCGGAGCTTGGTACGGTGAAGGACGTGCTGGAGATGCCCTCCGGGCGCATCTTTGACATCCGCGGCAGCCGGAGCATCCTCATTCCCGATCAGGAAGAATTTGTGCGGAAAATCGACTGGGATGCAGGCGAGATCCGCTTTTTCA
>JAFQKD010000055.1 GCA_017397075.1 Oscillospiraceae bacterium
CAGCAAGGGAGGTCATGGTATCCAGCACCAGTAGCTGGTTTTTGAAATCCAGATTGGACTCCGGTTCATCCAGGATCAAAACCTCCGGCTGAGATGCAAGCGCTCTGGCAATGAGCACCATCTGCAGTTCGCCCCCCGAAAGCTCCGAGCAGCGGCGGGCTGCATACCGGGAAAGCCCAAGCCGTTCAAGGGCTGCAGCCGCAGCGGCAAGATCCTCCTTTCCCGGAAGGGAAAAACGCCCGATCCTCGCGCTTCTTCCAAGCAGTACCATCTCCTCCACGGTATACGCATCGGAAGCCTGTCTCGCCTGAGGCACATAAGCCACCTTCTGCCAAAGCTCCCGATAGGAAAGCCTGCGGATATCTTTTCCGTCCAGATAGCTTCCGCCGCCATTCCATTTGAGAAGCCCCATGGCGCAGCGGAGAAGCGTTGTTTTCCCCGCACCGTTTGGCCCAAGGATCGCCGTGACCTCTCCCGCTTCTGCGGCGAAGGACACGTTCTGCAGTACCTGCCGTTCCGATTTCGGGTAACGGAAGCTGCCGTTTCTTACTTCAAATCTCACAGGCTCCACCCCTTTCCCCGGCGCATAAGGATGAGGAAGAAGGGCGCGCCGAGAATCGCCGTCAGAATGGAGATGGGGATCTCCGATGCCGTGACAGATCTTGCGGCAGTATCCACAAGGATCAGGAAGCACGCGCCGATGCTGACGGAAGCCGGAAGCAGAGAAAGATGGTTATTCCCGAACTTCATGCGGCATATATGGGGAACAAGAAGTCCGACCCAGCCAACCTGCCCGCACATGGAAACGCAGGAGGCCGTCATGGCAGTAGCACAAAGCACGGTGACCGTCCGCAAGGCGCGGATATTTACACCGGCAGTTCTGGCCTCGTCATCGCTGAGAGGCAATAGATTCAGCCGCCAGCGCAAAAGCATCAGCACGATGATGCCAAGGACAATGAGCGGTGCGCCAAGGACAAGGTTCTGATACCCTGCATTCTGCATGCCGCCCATGAGCCAGTAGGTAATGGCGGGCAGCTGCGACTCCGTATCGGCGGTGTATTTCACCAGAGAGATCAGTGCGGAAAACAAGGAGCCGATCATGATGCCTGCAAGCACCACGGTGGTGCGGGAAGTATTCCGCTTCCATCCCGCAAGCTCCGTAAGCCCTACGGCGGCAAGTCCGAAACCCAGCGCCGTAAGCTGCACCCCCACAAGACCAAATCCGAACAGAAGAGCAAGAACCGCTCCGAAGCTTGCTCCGCTTGCCACGCCCAGTGTATCGGGTGTTGCAAGGGGATTTGCAAAAAGGCTCTGAAATGCGCAGCCTGCTGCGGAAAGTCCCGCTCCCACAAGGGCAGAAAGCAGGATCCGCGGCATCCGCATGGACCAGACAACTGTCGCCGTCTGCGGGGATACCCCCGTATCCATTCCAAGCTTTGCGCCGATGGCAGCGGCCACATCCGCCGGGGAAAGGGACATTCTCCCGATGCAGAGGCTGAAAAGCCCGCAAAGCACAGGAAGCAGGAAAAAGAGGACCGTCCAGAGTGCCCCGGCTCTTCCGGGGACTTTCAGCTTTGTTTTCATGCTTTGAATATCCTTCGGTCTCAGTCTTTGTAAATACGGTTGGAATAGGCGGCCTTGGCAGTAATGCCGGAGAGCTTGCCGATTTTCCCGGTAAGGGCATTTATCACATCCTGAGGGGCATCAATGGCAACGCTGATGATGTTGATCCCCCGCTCACGGTACGGGATCCCCATGCGGCCTACGATATATTTTCCGTACTCGTGCAAAAGTCCGTTCAGTTCTTCCGTATGCTCGCTGTCCTCCACGATGATGCCGATTATGGCCACTCTGCTCTCCATGGATATACCTCCTAAAAAAATAAGCTGTATGCATGAGCATACAGCTGTCCCGTCGGTAAAATCATTTTCCGTCCGCAGCTTTCATCTCAATGCTCATTTCGATGTCAGGTTTGGGCATAAACATTGTAACACAGTATGCTGAAATATGCAACAGGAAACGTAAAGAAATTATTTACAATTTTGCTCTTGAACTGAATCTCACCGCAAGGCAGAATATAGGCAAATCTATTTCCCGGAGAGTCCCATGAAAAAATACCTGCTGCTCATTTGCATCCTTGTTCCGCTGCTGATGCTCACGCTTCTGATCCGGTACGGAAACAAGCGCATTACCGTAACAGAATATACCGTACAGAACAGTGAGATCCCGGAAAGCTTTGACGGTTACGTCATCGCGCAGGTCTCCGATCTGCACAACGCTGTTTTTGGAAAAGGAAACAGCCGTCTTCTCTCCGCGCTGTCGGAGACCTCCCCCGACTGCATCGTTGTCACCGGGGATGTGATCGATTCCCGCAGAACAAATACAGATGCAGCTGCAGAGTTTCTGGCAGAGGCGGTAAAGATTGCCCCGGTGTTCTACTGCACCGGAAACCACGAATCCCGCATCCCCGATGAATTCGGGGAGCTTCTTTACGCTATGGATGAGATCGGTGTTACCGTGCTGAGAAATGAATCTCTTCTGCTTGCAGAAAACGGAGACACGATCCGTCTCATCGGTCTTGAGGATCCCGCTTTCTATGATACCGAAGAAGAAACGCTTCGTGCGCTCCGGACTCTCGCAGCCAGCAGGCAGTACACCATCGTTCTGTCTCACCGCCCGGAGTTTTTCGAAGATTACTGCGCTACGGAAGCCGATCTGGTTCTCACCGGGCATGCCCACGGCGGTCAGTTCCGCATCCCCGGTCTTGGGGGCGTATATGTGCCGGACCAGGGCTTCTTCCCAAAATATGATGAGGGTATGCACACCCAAAACGGCACAACCATGATCGTAAGCCGCGGTCTCGGAAACAGCCTGTTGCCCTTCCGTTTGGGAAATCCCCCGGAGATCGTTACCGTGACCCTTCAACGCTAAAAAGCTTCCCGAAACAAAAGTTTCGGGAAGCTTTTTATGAACTCAGAACTCCACAGTTTGGAATTCTTTGATGTACTGCGCACCCTTCACGGCAGCAGCTTCCAGCGTGGCTCTGCCAAGCTCTGCGGAAGCCGTTGTGGGGTCGCCGTAAATGCCGGTAATGGTCTTCTGCAGCCCCCAGGTGGATACAGGTCCGCGGAGAGGAGAATTGCAGCGGATGGCGTCCACAGATGTATACTCCTCCGGCTTTACGAGACCCGGCTTCAAATACAGGATGCAGCTGGTCTCCCATTCGCCGCCATGGATATCCCCCTGCGGATCCTTTTTCAGCTTGTTGTACACATCCGCCGAAAGGGCGCTGGGCGAAAGCGTCATGGTGTAAACGCCGTGCTTATCGGCAATTTCCCGCATCACAAGCCGCAGCAGGCAGTCGTGATTTCCGTGGCAGTCCAGCATGACGATCTTCTTAAAGCCCATGGTCACAAGAGAATCCACAATGTTGAACACATAATCCTCAAACACCCGGGGATTTACGTTGGGACATCCGGGCCATTGACGCACCACCGCCATGGAAAAGCCGAACTGAATGGTTTCCATCACAAGAGCGGGAACGCCAAGCTTGTCACACTCTTCGGCAAGCATGTCTCCGAAGCCTCTCGCGATCATGGCATCCGTACCCACAGGGCAGTGCCGTCCGTGTTCTTCGGTCGTTCCCACAGGCAGGATAATGACAGCCTCCTGCCTGATGAACTCATTCAGTTCAGGCCAGGTCTTTTCCGCAAAATAATGGATCATTTTCTTACTCCTTATCGGTAATACTCGGTGTACCGGGCAAAAAGCCGGTCATATTCCGCAGCAGCCTCCGCATCGGAAGTATATTTCTCCGTACCTCCGGAAGCACGAACACCGAATTTGTCTCCGTCAAGTCCCATGCCGTTTACCGCAAGCTTTGCTGCACCGACACTGCCAAGCTCACTGTTTTCCGCCACGAGAACGGTAAGCTTTGTCACATCCGCAATGATCTGGCAAAGCACACGGCTTTTGCTGCCGCCGCCGAAGATCACGAGCTCCCGAAGCTCACTTCCCGCAAGATAAGCCGTTTCCAGATTCAGCCGTATCTCATAGGCAAGACCTTCATACAGGCTGCGGATCATTTCGCCTCTTCCCGTACTGAGGGTGATCCCCTCCAGAACACCGTCGCAGGAAAGGCCCCGATGGGGCGTTCCCGGACTTGCAAGATGAGGATAGAAGCGAATGCCTCCGCTTCCCCGCTGCACATTTTCCGCAAGACGGTTCACCTCGTCAAAACCGATATCCGGGCAGACGGTATCCTTCAGCCACTGAATGGCAGCGCCTGCGGTATTGATGCAGCCTTCCACCACAAGCCGTTCCCCCGTCACATAGGGGCAGACGGAAAGATCCGACTGACCGGCGGCGTCCCGGATAAAGATCTCAAGCGCCCCCGCAGTACCGAGGGAAAGGGAAGCCTTGCGGTCATGGATCCCTGCGGCATAGGCCGCCACCTTCTGATCCTGACCGCCGTTATAGACGCAGGTTTTTTCCGTAAGTCCCGTGCGCCCGGCAGTCTCCGCATTGATGTGTCCCACAAGCGTGCCGGCAGGCAGGATCTTTGCAAGCTTCTCCCGTGTGATGCTCCCAAGCTTCAGAAGCTTCTCGCTCCAGTCGAATGCGCCGATGTCATAAAGATACGTCCCCGATGCCATTGAGGGATCCATCACGGGATTTCCCGTCATGCGGGCATTGAGATAATCCATCGGCAGAAGAAACCATGCCGCCTTGGAAAACACCTCCGGCTCGTGCTTTTTGAGCCACATAAGCTTGGGAAGCGTTGCCATAGGGCTTAGATTCCGGCCGGTAAGCTTCGGCCAGGCCTCCGGAGGAATGTGTGCCAGAAGCTCCCGGCATTCCTCCGCAGGGCGTGTATCCAGCCAGCTGATGGCCGGATATAACGGATGAAAATCTTCATCCGTCGGTACCACCGTAAGCCCCTGCGAGGAGGTGCCGATCCCCGCGATTTCCGCCGGATCAGCATCCTTCACCAGACGCCGAATGGCATCGCACACGCCTTCGTACCAGACGGAAGCATCCTGCTCCGCACGGTCAGGCGCGGGATGGGCAAGATCACAGGGGAAGCTTTCACAGCCGAGGGTACGCCCATCCTCATGATAGAGGGTGCATTTGATGAGCGTGGTGCCAAGATCCACCGCAATATACATCATAGCGGTTTTCCTCAGATGCGGCGGGCCTCAATACCCATAAGCTGGGCAAAGAGGGCGATCTCATCGGCATGATCCCCATAAACGATGGCATAGTGCTGGCCGGAATATTCCTTCTCCAACGCTTTGATATCCCCGTCAAGCTCCACATTGAGGGCAGGCATACAGCCGCCGCGGGGTTCTGTCTCCCTGCCGCTTCCGGTGCCGTAAACGATGTGATAATCTCCCACATCCTCCACAAGGCGCATCCACGTCACCTTTTCGGGACGCATGACACCGCTGACCTGAATGCCGGTAAAGCCCGGATGCTCCATGAATTTCTGGACATACACAGGCTTTTTTGCCATGCTGAAGGGCATAAAGCCGCAGGGAGAGAACTGCACGGTATTGTCCCACTGGGTGAGCGAATCGCCGTACCAGACCTGACCGCCACAAAGCTGCTGCAGGATCATCATGGAAACGGTGCAGAGCATATCCCCCTCACAGGCAGCACAGATGCCGTCCTCCGCAAGAAGAGACAGTGCCACACAGGGCACAACCTTATACTCCTTGGAAAGCTCATACTGGCACTTGACATTTACCGCCTGCCAATCCTTTTCCCTGCAGAAGTTTCTGAGGGCGACATAGATCGCCATGGTCTTTTTCAAAATTTCCGGCGCTGCGTTCTCCCGGCAGACCGCCACGCCCCGCAGCCGCTCGATGGCAGCGCTTACTTCTTCCTCCGGCACAGCTTCTGCGGCGCGGATGAGCGAATAGGTGTCCATCTGCTCCACCTCGGGACCGATCATCCAGCGCAGCAGCACATGGTCAAAGGTTCCGGTATAAATGCTCATGGAGGTATAGCCGAAAAGACCGATCTTTGCATAAAACAGATGGTCAATGGCGCGGGCAGCTCCGGAGAATGCGGAAAGCTGCTTTACCGC
>JAFQKD010000056.1 GCA_017397075.1 Oscillospiraceae bacterium
AGGCCGTCCTGAGACAAGGCGCCGCTTTGCAGACGGGCCGTCGCCCTTCAAAAAGCGGTAACGCAGTATCAGGGCGGCCTTGTGGTTCAGAAACGGGTTTGGATAATATTGCTCAGCCTACGGGAACGGCTTTCGGCACCGCCGCCACCATGGGGGTCATCTGCGTCACCATGGCAGGCAGCATGGGGATCCCGATTTTGCTCACGGGAGGCGCCGTTCTTGCAGGCTCTTTTTTCGGCGACCGCTGCTCTCCCATGTCCACAAGCGCTCTGCTTGTCAGCACCCTCACCAAGACGGACCTCTTCCGGAATATCCGGGGCATGGTGAAGACCTCCCTTGTCCCCTTTTTCCTCTCCTGCGTGATCTTCGCCCTTATGGGTCTCGGTGCGGGAAGTGGCGAAAACACCTCCGACATCCGGGAGATCTTTTCCGAAAATTTCAGCCTGCATCCCACGGTGCTCATCCCTGCGGCGGTGATCGTTCTGCTTTCCGCTTTCCGGGTGAATGTGAAGATCACCATGACCGTCAGCATCCTCTGCGGTGCGGCAGTCTGCCTTTTCGTGCAGAAGATCCCGCCCATGGAGCTTCTGCGCCTTGCTGTCATGGGCTACACCCCGGAAAACGGGGAGGTTGGCGCCCTTCTCTCCGGCGGCGGTCTTGTCTCCATGCTGAAATCCGTGTGCATCATCTGCATTTCCTCCTGCTATTCGGGAATGTTCAGCGGCACCGGACTTCTTGACGGCATACAAAACCACATCGAAAAGCTCAGCCGCAGGCTGACTCCCTTCGGGGGCATTCTGGTGACCGCGGTGCTCACCGCCATGATCGCCTGCAACCAGACGCTGGGCATCATGCTCACCCATCAGCTTTGCGGGGACACGGAAAAGGATCCTCAGCACATGGCTCTGGCTTTGGAAAACACCTCCGTTGTGGTAAATCCCCTGATCCCCTGGTCCATTGCAAGCGCAGTCCCCCTCTCCTCTGCGGGAGCGCCTGCCATCTGCGTGCTGACGGCGGTGTATCTCTGGCTTCTGCCGCTGTGGAACTGGTGCGTGGCGCTTTGGGAGAGGCGGAAAACCCAAAAAACTGCATAACAAAACTGCCCGGTCTCCGACCGGGCAGTTTTTGCGTCTGTTTACTTTTTCGCTTTTTTCCTGAAGATCACACTGCGGAAGAGGATCAGCACCATGACAATGAACATGGCAAGGAAGGCTGCCCAGCTGATCCATGTCATGGTCATGCTCTTGGGCACAACACCAAGCATGAGCAGCATGGGTGCACCGAAGATCACTGCCCACAGGTTCTGGAAAATGAGATTCCGTGCTGCGGGGGTCTGATAGTAGGGATCGATCTCCCGCAGGAGGATGATGCCGGTGCAGTTTGTGCCGGTGAGCATACCGAAGAACACAAGGAACTGCTCATCCTGATAGTCGGGGAAGAGCTTGCGACAGACAAAGCGGATGAAGAAGAAGGTGGCCACGCCGCCCACAACGCAGATGCTGATGAGGGGGATGAGGAATTCCTTCTGCAGGAAGGCGGAAAGGTCGATGGCTGCGATGGAGGCAACCACCATCACATCGAAGAGGAAGCCGCTGATGCGGTTCATGAGATAGTTGTTGATGTACTCCCGATGGATGAGCCCCTTCTTTTTGCCGAGGTTCAGAACACCCTTGATGATGGCGGTGAACATCATGCCCACGAGGAAGTTGAAGTTCCACAGAAGAGGCTTCACCGTTCCCTGCAGGAAGCCGCCCGCAGCGTCAAGACCGATGGAAACAAAGTGGTTGAAAAGGTATGCCATGGAGTAAGCCATGAACACGAGACCCATCTGCAGGGTCATCTTGTCCAGAGAATCGGTAACGGGGATCTCGCCCTTTTCGTGGAAGTCCTCCAGAGAGAGGATCTCCATATCCGCGGCATCCACGTTCTTGTCCACCTGCTTGTTCTTCTTGCGGATCAGCTGCAGGTAAATGACGCCGCCGATGCTTGCCACGATGAAGCCCATGGCCGCAACGGAAAGACCGAAGCTTGCGCCGTTGGGGAACGCAGGGTAGTCTATTGCCGTCTCATAGGTAAGACCCCAGCCGTAAGCGTTGCCGGGTCCCTGACCGAAGCCCATGGGAAGCAGAACGCCCGCCCCTGCCCAGTTGCCGATGACATAGCTGAGTCCCAGCGTGATGCCAAGCCCCAGAACCGCCTGCAGCAGATAGGTGGAAACGGTGAGCACACCGGAATTGAAGATATCCCGCTTGCCTGCGGGATCCCCCTTGGCGCCGGTACGACGGAAGGTCATGGCAACGATGCCCAGACCCAGACCGTGATAGGTCAGCGCTTCCAGAGAAAGGATCTCAAAAAACGCCTCCCCCGTGATCTTCTTCCAGAGAAAATCAAACAGCAGGCACAGGAATCCTGCCAGCACGGAGGCAGGGATCATGCTGCGGCGCAGAGGCCCGATGAGCCGGCGCAGCATATTGGTAATGAGCATGGCCGTAAAGATCACGCCCAGCAGAAGCACAAAGCTCCATACTTCATATTCCCAGAAACTGACCATAGAAACACCTCGTTTCCAAATTCTTAAAAAATTTTATTGTATTCCTATGAACTTTGCGTGAACTATTTTTTCTTTCCCGGCGAATATTCCTGCTGACCCTGCAGATTTCGTCTTAAAGACTTCTTAATCTTTCTGCCACTGGTATTTTAAGCCTGAATGTCCTATACTGTCTGTATACAAGGGAGGTATCATGATGTACGGAATACTTGTATGTGACGATGAGCGGGATATCCGCGGCGCACTGCGGATCTATCTGACAAACGAAGGCTATACTGTATATGAAGCAGGAACAGGTCTTGCGGCGCTGGAGCTTCTGCAGCTGCACCCGGAGGAGATCCATCTTGTGCTGATGGATGTGATGATGCCGGGCATGGACGGCGTAACCGCCACGGCAAAGATCCGGGAAAGCTCCAATGTGCCGGTGATCCTCCTTACCGCGAAAAGCGAGGATACGGACAAGCTTACGGGACTTGCCTGCGGGGCGGACGATTATGTGACAAAGCCTTTCCAGCCGCTGGAGGTGCTTGCCCGTGTTCGGGCGCAGCTTCGCCGCTTTACGGTGCTTGGGGGGCTGGAAAAGCCCGCCTCCGCGCTGACCGTTGGCGACATCATGCTGGATGACGACGCAAAGACCGTGACTCTCAGCGGAGAAGCCGTTTCTCTCACCCCCACGGAGTACGATATTCTGAAGCTTCTCATCCGCTCTCCGGGAAAGGTATTCTCCTCCCGGGAGATCTATGCCGCCGTTTCCGGAGATACCTATGGTGCCGAAGGCTCTGTTCCCGTACACATCCGTCATCTCCGGGAAAAGCTTGAGATCGACCCCGCAAATCCCCGGTATCTGAAGGTGGTCTGGGGCAAGGGCTACAAACTGGAGGGAAAATAACACATGACAAACCATTTCTGCCGCACATGGGTGAAGGTCCTTGCCTTCTGCCTGTTTGTGCTCATGACTGCGCTTTGCTTCCTCTCCGCCGCGGGGACCTATACCGCCTATACCAACGGCTGGTACTTCTCTCAGCCTGTCTTTGCGGAAAGCGGCATCTGCAAAGAGGTGGTGTCGGAGGATCTTTCCAGCATCATCAGCTCCATGTATATCTTTTCCTCACTGGATCAGCTTCGGCTGGATGAAGCCTTTTCCTACCGCATCATCACCGAATCCGGGCGCATCCTTGCCGATACCACAAACAAGTCCTCCGTCTATGTGACGGATTACACCCTTTACCCACCCTACGAATCCCTTGTCATGCAGGATATGACGGAAGCCGCCTTTCTGGAAGGGTATATCGATCTGCCCATTGTCCCTGCCGGCGGCGTCCGCTACTATAACGCGTGGCGGCTGTTCAACCTTGTCACAGGGGTCCAGGCGTTCTTTATTCCCGTTCTGATCCTGAGCTTTATCCTCTGCATTTTCCTCTTCACCCTGCTGCTCTCCACCGCGGGAAAACACGCCGACGGCGAACCCGGTCCCCGGGGGCTGGATAAGTTCCCCTACGAGCTCTACTGTCTTGGCATATTCCTGCTGTTTGTGGTCTGGTTCCATCTCACCGACTATCTCAGCCTGAATACCGGAAGGTTTTTCTTTATCAGCTTCCTCATTGTGGGCTGCACCATCCTCGCCACGCTGTTTCTCATGACCACCGTTGCCCGAACACGGGGCGGCAAATTTCTCCGCACCACCATGACCTACTGGCTCATCCGGGGTTCCGGAAAGTTTCTGCGCGTCATTCCCCTTGTGTGGCGCACGGCATTGTGCTATCTGGGTTATCTTTTCTTCAATTTCATCGGTGCGGCCATGCTCTTTAACGGTCCCACCGCTTTGGGTCTTTTCTTCCTGTTCCTGTTTAACGGCTTTGCCGGGGCCGTACTCATCGCCTACGCCCGGGATCTTCGCCGTCTGCAGAAAGCCGGGGAGGAGCTTGCTGCCGGGAACTTCGCCGTTCAGCCGGATGAACGCCTTCGCTTCCCCGATCTCAAAGCCCATTCAAGCCATCTTGCCGGCGTGGGCATGGGAATGAACCGCGCTCTGGAGGATCGTATGCGTTCCGAACGGATGAAAACAGAGCTCATCACAAACGTGTCCCACGATCTCAAAACGCCCCTCACCTCCATTGTGACCTATGTGGATCTGCTCTCCTGCTGCCCCCTGGAGGGGGAGGCGAAAAACTATGTGTCCGTCCTTGAGCGTCAGGCACATCGGCTCAAAAAGCTTACCGAGGATCTGGTGGACGCCTCCAAGGCTGCCTCCGGTGCACTGCAGATCAATCCGGAAACACTGGATCTTACGGAGCTTGTGCATCAGGCGGTGGGGGAATACAGCCAGCGGCTTGAGGATGCGGGACTTATCCCCATGATCGCCCTTCCCGAAGAGCCTGTGCGCATCCTTTCCGACAGCCGCTATCTCTGGCGGGTGCTGGATAATCTGCTCTCCAACGCGGTGAAATACACCCTTTCCGGCACACGGGTCTATATTTCCGTGCATCAGGAAAACGGCTGGGCGGTTCTCACCATGAAGAATATCTCCGCAGCCCCCCTTACCGTTTCCGGCGAGGAGCTTACCGAGCGTTTCGTCCGCGGCGATGCCTCCCGCAGCACGGAGGGCAGCGGTCTCGGTCTTTCCATCACCAAGTCTCTCGTGGAGTTGATGCACGGCAGTCTGCAGATCGTGGTGGACGGAGACCTGTTCAAAGCCATCATTGCCTTCCCCGTCAGTATGTAAATCACCCCAAAACGCAAAACCGACCTATGCTTTCATCATAGGTCGGTTTTCTGTTCTGTAATAAAGTTTTTCAAATTCTTCTGACCGGAAAAAACATACAGCTTTTCCCGTTCGACGGGCAGATAAAATCATGGACGGCTCCTGCCAGAGGAATGCCGTTTATGCGCATATAGTCCAGCACCTCCGAAAACGTGTTTTCGCTTTCCACCTCTGCGCAAAGATACTCATAACCCGGAATCGTCCATTTTGTCCACCCTTCCGGCGCCTGTGCATCCTCCGCACATTCAACACCGGCAAGGTATATGCCCTTGCTGAAGTTCTCTTCCCAAGGCTCGAAGGAATGCCCGCAATCAGACATTGCACCCCAGATGCCGATCAAATTCCCGTTTTCATCTTTCTTGGCAAGCGGCTGAACTTCATCAAAATGCGCATTTGCATCCTCCCACAGCTTTTGGACAAAGCCTTGACCGTCCATGGTCGATCCTTCTTTACCGATCACAGAGAACGAAGGCTTGATTCGTCTTTCGATATTCATGCAGCACCTCCACCCAAGTTTATTCTCCCGTCCGCATCCTATCATATTTTGACTTCGTGTACAAGAACAGGGTGCAGGAATGCTTTGGAACTGCGGATTTTTTCTGCCGTACACTTGTTCCCGTGCGCCATTTCTGGTATACTGTAGAAAATGGGGGTAGTTTCTGTCGGGAGGTGAGCAAGTGGCGCTGAATCAGAAGCAAACGGAAATTCTGCGGGAGATCCGCAGGTGCGTGTCCGGCAGGGGATATCCCCCTACGGTACGGGAGCTTTGCGCCGCTGTGGCTCTGCGGTCCCCAAGCACGGTCCATGCCCATCTTGCGGAGCTGGAAAAGCAGGGGTTCATCACCCGTGCCGCAGGAAAGACCCGGGCCATCGTCCTTTGTGAGGAGCCTGACTCCCGGCCGGGCATTCCCATCCTCGGCAAGGTTGCCGCAGGTCAGCCCATCAGCGCTCAGGAGGATATCCGCGGCCGGCTCCCCTATACCCCGGAGGACGACGGGGAATATTTTGCTCTCGTCATTCAGGGGGATTCCATGATAAAGGCCGGGATCCTTGACGGCGACCGCGTTGTGGTACGGCGACAACCTGCCGCCCGCAGCGGGCAGATCGTGGTGGCGCTTTTGGGAGAGGAGGCCACCTGCAAGCGGCTGTGCAAAACAGACCGCGAAGTTCTTCTCCTGCCGGAAAACGATGCCTATGATCCCATCCCCGGTGAAAACGCACGGATTCTCGGGCGTGTCACCGCCGTGGTGCGAACGTACAGATAAAGAGGTAGAAATATGGATTTTACAGAACTTTTCGGAAGCCTTGTATTCAATGACGACGCGATGCGCCGCAAGCTCCCCCGGGATGTGTATTCCGCTCTGCGGGAAACGCAGGAAAACGGCACCCCCCTTGACCCTGCCCTTGCCGATGCGGTCGCCCGCGGTATGCGGGACTGGGCCATGGAGCTTGGCGCTACCCACTACACCCACTGGTTCCAGCCCATGACGGGCGTTACCGCCGAGAAGCACGATGCCTTCATGGATGCCCTCCCCGGCGGTGCAATGCTGGCTAACTTCTCCGGCAAGGCCCTCATCCGCAGCGAGCAGGATGCTTCAAGCTTCCCCTCCGGCGGTCTCCGCGCCACCTTCGAAGCCCGTGGCTACACTGCATGGGACCCCACCTCCTATGCCTTCATCAAAGACAATACCCTCTGCATTCCCACTGCTTTCTGCTCCTTCGGCGGTGAAGTGCTGGACAAAAAGACCCCCCTGCTGCGCTCCATGCAGGCTCTGGATGTGCAGGGAAAGCGGATCCTGAAGCTCTTCGGCACCAAGGTGAAGCGTGTGTTCCCCACTGTGGGTGCGGAGCAGGAATATTTCATCGTGGATCGGGAGAAGTACAACAAGCGTAAGGACCTGATCTATACCGGCAGAACGCTCTTCGGCGCCCGTCCTCCCAAGGGGCAGGAGCTGGACGACCACTACTTCGGCTCTCTCAAGCAGCGCATTGCCGCCTATATGCGGGAGCTGGACGAAAACCTGTGGAAGCTGGGCGTCTATGCCAAGACAGAGCATAACGAAGCTGCCCCCGCACAGCATGAGCTTGCTCCCATCCATCAGGTGATGAACGTTGCCTGCGACCATAACCAGATCATGATGGAGCAGATGCGGAAGGTGGCAAAGCGCCACGGTCTTACCTGTCTGCTGCACGAAAAGCCCTTTGCCGGCATCAACGGCAGCGGCAAGCACCTGAACTGGTCTCTTTCCACCGATACCGGTGCAAATCTTCTCGACCCCGGCGAGACCCCCGAGGACAATGCAAAGTTCCTGCTGTTCCTCTGCGCGGTCATCAAGGCCGTGGACGATTATCCCGAGCTTCTCCGCATCAGCGTGGCAACCAGCGCAAACGACCATCGTCTTGGCGCGCTGGAGGCTCCCCCCGCTATTGTCTCCCTCTTTATCGGTGACGAACTGGAGGACATTCTTGCCGCCGTGGAAGCCGGCGAGCATTATGACCGCAAGGAATCCGGTCTCATTAACGTGGGCGTTGACACCCTTCCCGCTCTGCGGAAGGACACCACCGACCGCAACCGCACATCCCCCTTTGCCTTTACGGGTAACAAATTCGAGTTCCGTATGCCCGGCTCCAGCGCCTCCATCGGCGAGCCTGCCACGGTGCTCAACACCATCGTTGCAGAGGCCCTCTCCTGCTTTGCCGACGAGCTGGAAGCTGCCGAGGATATGCACGCCGCCCTCCAGTCTCTCCTGAGCCGCACCATCAAGAACCACAAGCGGGTTCTCTTTAACGGCAACGGCTACGGCGAGGAATGGCTCAGAGAGGCGGAAAGACGCGGTCTGCCCAATCTGCGCACCGCAGCGGATGCTCTGCCCCACATGCTGGACGAAAAAAATGTTGCCGTCCTCACAAAGCACGGCATCTACACGGAAAAGGAGCTTCATTCCCGCTGCGAGATCATGCTGGAGACCTATTCCAAGACCATTCTCATCGAAGCCCGCACCATGCTGGAAATGGCCCGTACCGACATTCTTCCCGAGGTCCTGCGGTACACCAGCTTCCTTGCCCAGTCCATCTGCTCCAAAAAGGCAAGCGGCGTTGCCGCTGTCTGCAAGGCAGAGACCGCCCTTCTTGAGCAGCTTTCTCTGCTCTGTGACGAAATGTACGACCGCATCTCGGCGCTTGAGCAGGTGATCGCCGACGAAAGCACCATCGAAGGCTGCCGGGCCAAAGCAGACTTCTGCCGCGATACGGTGCTTGGCGCAATGGACGCTCTGCGCGCCGTTTCCGACAGGATGGAACCCTGTGTGGCCGGCAAGTACTGGCCCATCCCCTCCTACGGTTCTCTGCTCTACAGGGTATGATCCATGCTTGGTGTGTTTGTCAATGTGCTCACCGTAGTGGTGGGCGGCTCTCTGGGTCTGCTTCTCAAGCGGGGCATCCCGAAAAAAGTCAGCGGCGCTGCCATGGCTGCCATCGGTCTTTGCACTTTGCTCATCGGCATGGACGGCGCTCTTGAGGGCGGAAACATCCTTGTTGCCATCGTCTCTCTTGTGGGCGGCGTGATCATCGGAACACTGCTCAATATTGACGGCAAGCTTCAGTGGCTGGGTGACAGACTGGAACGCGCCATGGGAAAAAGCGGTGAAGGCAGCATTGCCCGGGGCTTTGTCACCGCCTCCCTCCTTTTCTGCGTTGGCGCCATGACCATCGTAGGGTCGCTGGAAAGCGGTCTCACCGGGGATCACAGCCTGATCTTCACCAAATCCACACTGGACTTTATCTCCTCCATGATGCTGGCCTCCACCCTTGGTGTCGGCGTTGTTCTGGCAGGCAGCTTCGTCCTTGTTGTGCAGGGAGCACTTGTGCTTCTGGCCGGTGTTCTTGCCCCCGTGCTTTCCGAAGCCGTGATCACGGAGATCACCTGCGTAGGCTCCCTCATGATCGTGGGTCTTGGTCTCAACCTTCTGAACATCACAAAGCTGAAGATCGCCGATTTCCTTCCCGCGCTGCTCCTTGCCCCGCTGGTAAGCTGGCTCGGGGTATGGCTGGGAAAGCTCACGGCGCTTCCGGGATGATAAACATGAAACGGCTTCCCGTCGGGAAGCCGTTTTCCGAAAGGAGATTCCATGGCGCTGACGCTGCTCATCAAACCTGCCTCCGGTGCCTGCAATCTCCGGTGCAGGTACTGCTTTTACCGGGAGGAGGTCTCCCTCCGCTATAACGGCGAACGTGGTCTCATGTCCCGGGAAA
>JAFQKD010000057.1 GCA_017397075.1 Oscillospiraceae bacterium
ATAGCACAGAAGGGATACCAAACAGGCATCTTTCTAACAACATCAAAGTACCTCATTCCTTTTCGCCTGCGGCCTATGACTCGGTCATACAGTTGATCTTGCAAAAATCCACCGTTTTTTTACCTTGCAGGCTTTGTGTTTTTCACAATCATTTGCTATACTATAGATCAATTGGAAGTTCCGTTGACCAAAAAAGAAAAACACATCATGCAAAGGAGGATCATCCATGGCAATCTATCGTATTGATGGCAACCGTCTGGTCCGCCGGCAGGAGGCCGAACTGATCTGGATCGAGCCCTGGGGCAAGAACAGCTTGCGTGTTCGCGCTACCTACATGGATCGTATGGACGGCGAAGACTGGGCGCTGCTGCCCCAGGAGGAGCTGGAAGCGCAGATCGTCATCAACGGGCAAGAAGCAAGCATCACCAACGGCGAAATTACAGCCAAATATTCCGCCGGCGGCGCGCTGAGCTTTTACAATGCACAGGGCAAAAAGCTGCTGGAAGAGCAGTGGTACACCCGCGACCCCGGCCATGACCAGGAAAGCGCATTGGAAATCAAAGCCCGCGAGTTCATCCCGATCATCGGCGGTGATTACAAGCTGAACATGCGTTTCTGGCCCAACAAGGGCGAGAAGATCTTCGGCATGGGTCAGTATCAGGACGGCTGCCTGGATAAGAAGGGCTGCCAGTTGGAACTTGCGCACCGCAACTCCCAGGCCAGCGTGCCCTTCTACATTTCCAACGTAGGCTACGGCTTCCTGTGGAACAACCCCGCTGTAGGCACGGTGACCTTCGCCAAGAACAAGACCGTGTGGGAAGCCCGCAGCACCAAGAAGCTGGATTACTGGATCTGCGCCAACGACGATCCTGCCGACACCATGGCTGCCTACGCCGACGCGACCGGCCACAGCCCCATGATGCCGGATTACGGCATGGGCTTCTGGCAGTGCAAGCTGCGCTACCGCACACAGGAGGAGCTGCTCTCTGTTGCAAGAGAGTATCACCGCCGGGGCGTTCCGCTGGATGTGATCATCATTGACTTCTTCCACTGGACCTTCCAGGGGGATTGGAAGTTTGACCCCAAGTATTTCCCCGATCCCGAGGGCATGGTGAAGGAGCTTTCCGAAATGGGCATAAAGCTCATGGTCTCCATCTGGCCCACCGTGGAGCGCGCCAGTGAAAACTATCCCGCCATGAACGATCTGGGTCTCCTGCTCCGCACGGAGTACGGTCTTCCCATCGCCACCGACTGTGTGACGGATTGCTCCGTGGTGGACACCCTGAATCCCGAGGCGCGGAAGTTCTTCTGGGATGCCGCAAAAAAGAACTATTTTGACAAGGGCATCAGCCTTTTCTGGCTGGATGTGGCTGAACCCGAACTTATCGGCTACGATTACGATCTCTACCGCAGCAGTGCAGGCTCCTATCTGAAGGTGGCAAATGCCTATCCCCAGATGTACGCCAGAGCCTTCTATGAGGGTCTCAGCGAAAACGGTGTGGAAGCTCCCATGAGCCTCATCCGCTGTGCATGGGCAGGCAGCCAGCGCTACGGCGCCCTTGCATGGTCCGGAGACATCAATTCTACCTTCTCCGCCATGCGTACCCAGCTTTGCGCGGGTCTGAACATGGCCATGGCAGGCATTCCCTGGTGGAACACGGATATCGGCGGCTTCCACGGCGGCAATGTAGATGACCCCGAATTTCAGGAGCTTCTCGTCCGCTGGTTCCAGTGGGCGGTATACTGCCCCGTCATGCGGCTCCACGGCGACCGTCAGCCCTCTCTTGCCCCCACCGATCAGGGACATTCCGGCGGTGGTCAGATGGGCAGCGGAAACAAAAACGAGATCTGGTCCTTCACCGAGGAAATGTACGGCATTTTCACCCGCTGCATTGCCCTGAGAAACGAAATGCGCCCCTACATCCGCAGGCTCATGCGGGAAGCCCACGAAACCGGTGCTCCCGTCATGCGTCCCCTGTTCTATGAATTCCCCAAAGACAAGGCAGCATGGGACATTAAGGATGCCTATATGTTCGGAAGCGACCTGCTTGTTGCCCCGGTGATGACCTACGGCGCAAGAGAACGCCTTGTGTATCTGCCGGAAGGCGCACAGTGGACGGAGGAATCCACCGGCATCACCTACGCCGGCGGTGAGACCGTTACCGCAGCGGCCCCTCTGGATGTGATCCCCGTATTCCGCAGAAGCTGAATTCCTGAGCAGCAAAAAATGCACCCGTGAATCACGGGTGCATTTTTGTTTGCAAAGCTTATGCCTTTTTCTTTTTGTAGAGGAACCATGCGATCCCGATGGCCATGGCGCCGGAGGGCATGATCATGAAGCTTGTGGAGCTGAGGAGAGAGGGCACCAGCACAAAGAGCAGTGCCATGACCACAAGGGGCACAAGGGCAATGCGGATGTTCTTCCGATAGTACTTGTACGCCATGGCGCCGAAGAGGGCCGGCACCACCGTATCAAAGGCAGGCTGCAGCACAGGGCTCTGCAGCACAGGCTGCAGGGGTGCCAGAAGCAGAACGCCGATAGCAAGCACGAGAATGGTCACAAGGGAGGATGCCGCAATGGACAGCGTGGAAATGATTTCGTTTTCCGGAGTGCCGGACTTTGCCCCTACGATATCCCGTGCGCTTACGGCGCAGGGGATCTTCATGTTGATGAGGTTACCGGTAATGAAAGCAAGATAGGTGCCGCCTGCTCCCAGCATGGGGGTATACACCAGAAATTCCACAACGCTGCTGGCAAGCCACACGAGTCCCACGGAAAGAAATGCCTTTCCCACAGCGCCGAGATCGGGCAGCGCGCCGAGGATACTGCCCATGAGGAAGGGTGCACCGATCAGAAGCACCAGAATGATGGCGGAGAAGAGCTTGCCCCAGACGTGGGTACCTTTGCTGTAAGCGGCAAAGATTTCCTGTTTTTTCTGTTCGTTCATGTCTCTTTCTCCTTTACACAAGCTTAAGCACAATGGCAGAGGCCATGCCCACGAGCATACTGGCTGCAATGGAGAAGCTTTCCACCCAAGCATACTTCGGCTTCTCGGAGATCCAGGTAAAAAGTGCCATGGCCAGTGCAGAAACTGCCGCCACTGCAAGGGGAAGCCAGTTTCCCGTAAAGGTGAAAAGTCCGTTTTTGGACACGATCTCACCGATGTAGCTGCCGATGTAGGCGGTCACAAGACCGATGAACATGGCGGTCATGGCCATATCGCCGAATCCCCCGCCGTTTCCGCTCTTTTTGCCGCTGCCAAGCTTACCGGAATACTTCTTGTTGAACAGCAGGGAGAAGAGCATACCCCACATGATGCACACGCTCATGAGAAGGGCGATGGTGGCAAAGGCAGAAGGCGTCATCTCCGCAATGGAAAGCGTACTCATCCCCACCTGCTCTGCTGCAGCCTGAGCTACCTGGGTCTCATAATGCAGCGCGCCGATAACGGAAAGCCGCAGCCACGGCCAGGGCGTTCCAAGACTTCCGGAAAGGGCGATAACGCCAAGCAGAATGCCCACACTGGGCAGCAGAGAAAAGGTTGCGCTGGAGGTGATGGCCCGCTTCATCTTCGTGGGGTCCATGCCGATGGCCACGCCCGCCTTGTATGCACGCACCATAAACACAACGCAGATCACCGCCACAAGGGCAATGATGCCGCCGCAGATCAGGTACATGGGGGCGCTGTTCAGCTGTGCTAACATATGGAATGCAGCCTCCTTATTCCGTAATATCTGTCACAGTATACCACAAAACCGCAGTTTCGTCATCAAAAATTGCAAAGATGGCAGGATACGCACATCCTGCCATCTTTTCAGCTTTTATCTCTGGATCTGAAGCAAAGCGCCATCACAAGACCGAAAAATACCGCAGCGCAAATACCTCCCGCAGAGGCGGTAAGTCCCCCGGTAAACGCCCCCAGAAGACCCTTCTCCTCCACCGCTTCACGAACACCCTTGCTGAGGAGATTCCCGAACCCCGTAAGAGGCACCGTGGCTCCCGCTCCTGCCCATTTGGCGAAAGGCTCGTAAAGTCCGACCGCGCCAAGAAGCACTCCCGCCACCACATAGGCAGTCAGGATCCGTGCCGGGGTCAGGTTCGTCTTGTCAATGAGGATCTGCCCTACCGCGCAAAGCGCTCCGCCGATCAGAAAAGCTTTCAGGTATTCCATGTTACCCCTCCCCCATTTCAATGGAAACCGCGTGGCTCACCGAGGGGATGCTCTCCCCCTGCTGCGAGGCAGTGGTGGACATCAGCGCCCCGGTTGCCGCAAAAAGGATGCGTTTCCAGCGTCCCTGCCGCATACCATTTAACAGATACCCGCAAAGCACCGATGCCGAACACCCGCAGCCGCTTCCCCCGGCATGAACATCCTGCCGTTTCGGGTCAAAAATCAGCATCCCGCAGTCGGCATAAACAGCGGAAATATCCGTGCCGTCCTTTCGGAACCAATCCACAAGGATCCCGCCGCCCACGCTGCCAAGATCTCCGGTGACGATGAGATCAAAATCCCGAGGAGACAGATTTCTGTCCTTCAGGTGGCAGCGGATGGTATCATAAGCCGCAGGCGCCATCGCAGCGCCCATGTTGTTTGCATCCTTGATCCCCGCGTCCACGATGACCCCGGGGGTCACATGGGTCACGCGGGGATGCCGCCCGGAAGTATTCCGCACAATGGCAGCGCCTGAGCCTGTTACCGTCCACTGGGCTGTGGGAGGACGCTGTCCCCCGTAATCCAGAGGCATGCGAAACTGCCGTTCTGCCGTGCAGAAATGAGAGGAGGTCACCGCCGCCGCTGTATCCGCATATCCCCCGTCCACCAAAACCGCTGCCAGAAGCAGACTTTCCGCCATGGTGGAACAGGCTCCGTAAAGCCCCAGATGGGGCACTCCCGTATTCCGCAGACCGTAGCCTGTACCGATGCACTGATTCAAAAGGTCTCCCGCAAAGATGAGCTGCGGGTTATTTTCCCGCACTCCCGCTTTTTCCGCCGCAAGGCGAAATGCCTTTTTCACCAAGGCGGATTCTGCCTGCTCCCAGCTTTTCATTCCGCATCTGGCATCCTGCTCCACGGCATCAAAGCTGTCCCGCAGCGGGCCTTCCCCCTCCATTTTTCCCACAGCACAGGCATGTCCCGTAATGGCGGGACGGTTCTGCAGCACCAGCGTCCGCGCCCCCAGCCGTTTTCCACCCATGGCATTTTCCCTCTTTCCGATTTTCCGATAGTTTCTGCATATTCCGCCCGAATATACACCTCTTGCATTTTCCCGCAAAAAGGACTATACTGTCCCCATAACCCAATGATTTGGAGATTATTTATGCAAAACACAATAATTTTACACCAATCACGCCGTCTGTTTTCTCTCCTGCTGGTGTTTCTGCTTTTGGGAAGCGCTGCCGTTTTTCCCGTTTCGGCGGCAAATGATCCCGTAAGCATCACCACTGCGGAGGAGTTTCTTGCCATTGCCGATGCCCCGGACGGGGATTATGTACTGGCGTCGGATCTTGACTTTGCCGGGATCGAATATGTGCCCTTCCCCTTCTCCGGAACGCTTAACGGGGACGGTCATCTGCTGCTGAATCTCACTGTGGATTCCCCCGCAGAAGAGACGGGCATCACCTATGACGGCAACGATATCGAGTACGAAACCGTGTTCGGTGGATTGTTTTCCGTCCTTACGGAAGCCGAAATTCATGACCTCACGCTGGTAAATCCCCGCGTCGTCATTGATACGGAAGAAAACTGCTTTATCGGCTCTCTTGCAGGCGCAATGGAAAATTCTGTTATCCGGGATGTGCAGGTCATCAACGGCTATATTTCCCTGACCCAGACCGCTTACAACAGCGGTACTGCCGGTCTTGTAGGCTTCGGCAGCGGCAGCTTTCAGGATTGCGGCTTTGAAGGTACACTGATTTTTGCCGATACCAACCGGGAGGAAAACTGCGAGTCCTTCCTCGGAGGCATCTGCGCCACAGGAATGGTGGATGTGACCGGCTGTACCGTCACTCTTGATGCCTACGCCTCCGTCTGCGGCTATGCCCACAGCGGCGGTCTTGTGGGAATGTTCTACGACCCGGAATGGCTCTATACCGGCACTTACACGGAAAACACCGTCTCCGGCAGGATCCTGTTCTACGAATACAACCCCACTGACCGCAGAGCCTACTGCGAAGCCTTCGTTGGGGAAGAGCTTGGCAGCGTGGAACTTTCCGACAATACGGATACGGACTATCACAGCGAAGAGACCGATGAGACAGACGGTATCCTCCTCCCGGAGACTCACGCCCCGGCTGAATACACCGCCGAGGTCATTTCCCCCACCTGCACGGAATGCGGCTATACGGAATACACCTGCACGGCAGATGGCTGCGGCTATACTTACCGGGATGATTACACCCTTCCCGCTCATGTCCCCGGAGAAGCGGAGATCGTGCTGGAAGCAACAGAAACCGAAGAGGGGCTTGCCCACATTTTCTGCAGTATCTGCGGCGAGTTTCTCTCCCGCGAGACCCTTCCCGTCCATGTCCGCGGGGACTGGATGATGGTAGAAGCGCCCAGCTTTGAATCCGAAGGCACCATGTGCCTGTACTGCGCGGAATGCGGCATGGTGATGGAGACCCAGACCGTCGCTGCCCTTGCTTATGTGGAAAGCTGCACCATTGACTCGGAAGAGATCACCCTGCGGTACAGAAAGAGCGGAAAGCTTACTGCCGAGATCTCCCCGGAATATGCGGCTATCCCAACGGTATCGTGGTCTTCCTCCGATCCTTCCGTTGTCACCGTAGACGAAAACGGCGTTCTCACCCCTGTGGGACGGGGTACCGCAACCGTGACCTGCACCTCCGATGACGGCGCCGCGGAAGATACCTGTACCGTCACGGTAAAGTTCGCCTGGTGGCAGTGGATCATCTGGACGATCCTCTTTGGCTTTTTGTGGTACTGAATCTGAACAAAACCCGGCCGCATATGCCATGCGGCCGGGTTTTTCCCCGTTTTTCCGGCGATTTCCCTGATTTTCCAGCCATTTCTGCCGCAAACCGATTTGTACATATTGAAATGGTCGGCAGTTTGTGCTATATTTCAAGTGGTGAAGTATACCCATCCATACGATTTGACAGTAAAGAACAGGATGATTTTCATGAATCAACGAGATCAATATAAACGGCTATTGACTTTTGCCGCTTCGGCAGCGCTGCTGCTGATCCTTACAGGGATTTTTGCCTGGGTCTGGTATCACTTTTTTGCATTCAGCAACTTAAACGGCAAGCCCTTTTATCGGCGCGGCCATTGGGTCGTCATCGGTCTGTATCTGCTGCTTCTGTTTTTGTTCGGCAGACTTTTCGGCGGCTTCAATGTGGGCAGCAGCCGCGTTCTGGAGGGAATCTATTCTCAGATTTTCTCCGTACTGTGCAGCAACTTTGTGATCTATCTCATCATCTGCCTCATTGCTACCTTCCGTTTTTTGACCTCGGTGGAGCCAATATTGATCATGACCGTGGCAGACTGCATTGTTGCCGTCGGCTGGGTGCTTTTTACCCGGTGGGGATATGTAAAGCTTTATCCGCCGAGAAAGCTTCTCCTGATCCACGGAGATTATGATCCCCAGAATCTGATCCGGAAAATCGGTTCCCGCAAAGACAAATACGATATTGCAGAAGCGGTACATATTGATATGGGTATGGATGAGCTTCTGAAAAAGATCGATCATTACCGCAACATTCTGCTTATGGACATCCCCGACAAAACCCGAAATACCCTGCTGAAATACTGCTTCAGGGAAAACATCCGCTGCTACTGCGTTCCCAAGCTTTCCGATATTATGGTGAAAAGCTCCAGCGACATTTTTCTGTTCGATACAACGCTGATGCTTTTCCGCAACATGGGCATGACCAAAGGACAGGCGTTCATTAAGCGCTGCTTTGACATTGCCGTGTCCCTGATCGGCTTGATCGTTGCTTTTCCCTTTATGCTGATTATCGCAGTCTGCATCAAGGCCTATGACAAAGGTCCTCTCTTCTTTACGCAGGATCGTCTGACCAAGGACGGCAAGATCTTTAAGGTCTATAAGTTCCGCAGCATGAAGGTCGCTCCCAAAAACGAAGCGTATGTCATGACCCGTAAGGATGACGACCGCATCACCCCCATCGGCAAAATCATCCGCAACATCCACTTTGATGAGCTGCCCCAGCTCATCAACATCCTCAAGGGGGATATGTCCATTGTGGGTCCCCGTCCCGAATGCCCCGATCTTACGGAAAAGTATTCCCAGATCGTCCCGGAATTCAAGTACCGGCTAAAGGTCAAGGGCGGACTTACCGGCTTTGCGCAGGTTTACGGGAAGTATAATACCACTCCCTACGATAAACTGAAGCTGGATCTGATGTATATTGAGAATTATTCCTTCCTGCTGGACATCAAGATCCTGTTCCTCACGGTGAAGATCCTGTTCCAGAAAGAGAATACGGAGGGCATCGAATCCTGGCAGACCTCCGCCGCCACAGTGGAGCTTCCGAAGGAACCGGAAGAGATAAGAAAATGAAGGAACAAATGATGAACACACCACTGGTCTCCGTCATCATCCCCGCTTTCCGCTGTGCCGAAACCCTGTCGGATGCCATCTGTTCCGCCCTGAGACAGGATGTTCCGCTGGAGATCCTCGTGATCGATGATTGCTCTCCCGACCATCTTTCGGAGGTTATGGCACAATGGCAGGATCTCCCGAATGTGATCTATCTCCGAAATGAACAAAACTTAGGTGCCGCGCAGTCCCGAAACCTCGGTGTGCATCGGGCAAGGGGCACCTATGTGGCGTTTCTGGATGCAGACGACATCTGGCGGGAGGGCAAGCTGAAAAAACAGCTTGCCGCTTTGGAGCGAACCGGTTCGGTTCTCTGCGCCACAGCCAGAGAGCTGATGGATCCGGAAGGCACCCCGTCCGGTCATGTGCTGCCGGTAGACGAATGCATCACCTACCGTGATCTTCTGCGGCACAACAGCATTGCCTGCTCATCCGTTCTGCTGCGGACGGATGTTGCCCGCCGATTCCCCATGGAGCATGAGGACAGCCACGAGGATTACATTCTGTGGCTGCGGATTCTGCAGGAATACGAATCTGCCTGCGGCATCAATGAACCGCTCCTGCTCTACCGTCTGACTGTCACCGGAAAATCCGGCGGCAAGCTGAAAAGCGCAAAAATGACCTTCCGGGCATACCGATATATGGGCTTCGGCCTTGTGAAGTCCTGTTTCTGCTTCTGCAGCTATGCCCTTCACGGTGTATACAAATACTTTCTTAAACGCTGAACCCCGCAATTCTGCCGATCCTGATGTTTTGGAGTAACTGCCATGCTGCGTGCCGTTGAACTGAAAACAGAATACATGACAAATCCTCTGGGGGTACATTCTCTGCACCCCCGTTTTTCCTGGCAGCTTGCCGGAACAGGCAAGTACCAGACGGCTTACCGCATCCGTGTTGTTTCTGCAGACGGCGGAAAGGGCTGGGACAGCGGTAAAGTAGACGGCGCCGACTGCTCCGGGATCCGCTTTGAAGGCAAGGAGCTTTCCAGCCGCGAGCAGCTGCGCTGGCAGGTGCAGCTTTGGGACGAAAATGATGAAGAAGGTCCCTGGAGCAAGGAAGCCTCCTTTGAAATGGGGCTTCTCGGCAGGGATGACTGGTCCGCATGGTGGATCGGCGCGGGAATTGATCAGAAAGCCGACGATTCACTTGTGAAAAAAGAAAAAAAGAAAAAGGTCCGTCCCGGTGCGGATGTTTTTTCCAGAGAATTCCGCGTGATGAACATGCCCCAGCGGGCACGGTTGTATCTTGCGGTATGCGGCGTCTGTGAAGTACGGCTGAACGGACGTTCCCTTGGAAACGAGCGGCTTCTCGGCGGCTGCAGAGACAGCTCAAAGCGTCCGGATTACATGGTCTGGGATGTGCTTCCGAAGCTCATCACCGGCACAAACCGTCTGGAGATCGTCCTTGGCGGCGGCTGGTACACCAAAAACCGATACGGCAAGGAACCCATAGTCCTTGCCCAGCTGGACATGACCGACCGGCTTGGAGACCGCGTTTCCCTCTGCACCGACCGCAGCTTCCGCTGGTCCCGTGACGGAGCGACAGAACAAAACGATATTTACGGCGGCGAGACCGCCTTCTGCGGCAGACTTCCCTCTCTTTCGGGTAAAGCACGGATCATTGACCGTCCCGTTGACCCGATTTGTATACTCCATCCCCATATCTGTGCCCGGAGGCAGCTGACACCGACCCTGATCACCACGCCCTCCGGCGCATCTGTCCTGGATTTCGGGGAAAATGTTTCCGCCGTGATCGCCTTCCGCGGCAGAGGTGAAGCGGGACAGAAGCTGCACCTTTGCTTCAGCGAATATCTGGAGGATTCCGGGGAATTCCCCAAATTCCGCCCCGGACATCCGAAGCAGCAGCTGACGCTGCATCTCTCCGGTTTTGAGGACAGCTACTGCCAGAGACTTTCCTTCGCATGCTTCCGCTATGCCCTGGCAGAAAATCTGGGGGATGTGTCTCCGGAAGCCTTTACCGCCATTGTGCTTTCTTCCGATATTGAATATAAAAACACCTTTACATGCTCCGACGAGCGGCTGAACACCCTGTTTGATAACGCAAAACGGAGCATGGAAAGCGCTTTTTTGGACGCCCCCTTTGCCTCTCCCGCAACAGATCGGTGCTGCTCTGCAGCGGATGCGCTGGCATTTTTTGAGTCCTCTGTATCCATAGGCTATGCTGCACCCTTCTGGCGAAAATGGCTCATGGATCTGGAGGATGCGCAGCTTGAAAGCGGTGCATACCCCCTCTATGCCCCCGGAGCAGCGCGGCGTTTCCCCCGCCTGCGGGACGGCAATCCCGCACTTTGCGGCGCAGGCGTGCTTCTTACCTGGCGGCTGTGGAAACACAGTGATGACCGGGAGCTTCTCATCCAGATGTATCCTTCCATGCGGAGGTATGCCTATTTCCTCATGCGGAAATCCTTCCGTATTCCCCTCTTTGCCTATCTGCGGAAAAATCCTTGGGAACAGTACACCATGGATACCATCCCCGGACGGTGCGAGCTTCTGGAGCCGGAGGAGGAATCCCCGGAGGGAGCGCTTCGGGATCTCTTCCCCCACACGGAAGAGGCTACCGCATGGTTTGCGGCGGTGATGGCCGCCATGTCCGACATGGCTCATGAGCTTGGAAACGGCCCTGACAGGCGGCTTTTCGGCGAATATGCCGACGGTGCCAAAAAGGCGTATAACTGGCTCTATGCACGCAAGCACCGCTTCCGTCCCCGAAAGATTGCAAAACAGCTTCTGCCTCTGGGACTTGGTCTTCTGGACAAGTCCGCCGATGCGGCAGCTTTGCGCCTTCTGCTGAAGGGACTGAAAAAGCGAAATTTCCACGCTGCCGCCGGCATCTGCACCACTGCCATGCTCCTTCCGGAGCTTACTTCCCGCGGACATGCGGAAGAAGCCTACAGGGTTCTCCTGAACGAGGAAGATCCCGGCTGGCTCAGCCAGATCAAAAACGGGGCAACCTCTGTCTGGGAAAACTGGTACGGTCGGGATGTGCAGGCGCGTCCCGCAGGTTCCCGAAGCCGCTATGCCTTCGGCAGCGCAGCCCAGTGGCTCATGCAGGACTGCGTGGGCATCCGTCAGCACGGGCCGCGGCATTTCCTGCTGCACCCGCACCCCGGCGGAGGTCTCCGCTTTGCAAAGGGCAGCTTTGAGAGCCTTTACGGCACCGTTGAGCTGCAGTGGCAGGCACTGTATAACGGTTGGACCTTTGAGGCAACAGTGCCTCCCGGCACCACTGCAGAGCTTCATCTTCCCGACGGAAGCGTGCGCATGCTGGAGGGCGGGCACCATTTCTTTGGCGTATAACAGGCATTTTCGCCCGGATCTGAGGATCCGGGCGATTTTTTTGCCTTATCGGTCACTTCCGCCTATTGCCACAAAATCCTTCCGATGATACAATGATGCCAACACATCTGTGGAGGTGTTTTATGTCACAGATCCCGAAGCCGGAATATCCCCGTCCCGACCGTCAGCGCAGCCGATGGCTGAATCTGAACGGAGCGTGGGACTTTGCCCTGTTTCCTCAGGGTGAAGCAGCCCGGGAAGCCGAATTTCTCGCAGGCGGACGCGTTTATGATCGGGTGATTACCGTGCCCTTTTCCTGGGGCTGTCCCCTTTCCGGGGTGGAAACGGACGAACCCGGTGTCGGCTGGTACCGCAGGACGGCAGTCTATGCACCTTCCGGGCGGCTGTGGCTTTGCTTCGGCGGCGCAGATTATGAGACGGAGGTCTTCGTAAACGGCACCCCGGTCATGACCCATCGGGGCGGTTATACTCCCTTTGAGGCAGATGTCACCGACCTGTGGCAGGAGGGGGAGAACACCGTCGAGGTTCGCTGCGCCGACTACCGCAGGAAAGACCAGACCTATGGCAAGCAGGGCTACGGCGACATACAGGGCATCTGGCAGACAGTGTGGCTGGAAGAGCGTCCCGCAGAATACATTACCGATTTTCGCTTTGTGACCCGCTGTACAGGCGATGTGACTCTGACGGTACATACCAACGCGCAGGACGGCGTCATGGTGATGTGCGATTTCCCCGGTGCCGCAGCCACCGCCCCTGTGCAGAACGGAAAAGCGGTGCTGGATTTCACCATCGTGGAACCCTTTGAGCTGTGGAGTCCGGAAAACCCGTTCCTTTATGAGGGAGTCATCCAGCTTGGGGATGACACGGTTTCCACCTATTTCGGTCTGCGGGAGATCGGCAGCGTGAATTACGAAGGCCGTGATCACGCGTGGATCACCCTGAACGGAAAACCGGTCTATCTGCAGGGCACTCTGGATCAGGCCTTCCATCCTGAAGGATTTTTTACCTTCCCCACAGATGACGATCTGCGGGATGAGATCCTGCGGGTAAAACGGCTGGGTCTCAATATGCTGCGCACCCACATCAAAGCCGAAGACCCCCGAAAGCTTTACTGGGAAGATAGGCTGGGCGTGCTTCTCATCGCGGATATCCCCAATTTCTGGGGTGAACCTACCGAGGCTGCGAAAGCCGCATGGGAGCAGGAACGGGAGGAGATCTTCCGCCGGGACTATAATCACCCCGCGCTCATCTACTGGACACTGTTTAACGAGACATGGGGACTTTTCACCGGCGAGGGAGAGGCCAAAACCTACCTGCCGGAGACGCAGGCATGGGTAAAGGCTCAGTATCTTGCTGCGAAGGCCGACGATCCCACCCGTCTCATTGAGGACAACTCCCCCTGCAACTATGACCATGTGGTTTCTGACGTGAACAGCTGGCACTTCTACCTCAACGGCTATGAGGTGCTGCGGGATCATGTCCGTGAGGTCTGCCGCAAAACCTATCCCGGCTCTCCCTTTAACTGCGCTCCCGGCTGTACACAGACAGGGGCACCGCTCATGAACAGTGAATGCGGCATGGTCTGGGGTGTGGACGGCTCCGCCGGGGACAGCGATCTTGCCTGGCAGTACCACTACATGATGAACGAATTCCGGCTGCAGGATAAGCTCTGCGGTTTTGTCTTCACGGAGCTTTGCGACGTGGTGAACGAATTCAACGGCTACTACCGCATTGACCGCAGCGACAAGGACTGGGGTTACGGCAGCTTCTGCCGCGGCATGACCCTGCGCGACCTTCACGCCGGGGACATGATCGTTACCGACTGCGCTCCCTGCCGCACAGCAGTGCCGGAGGATACCGTCACCGTTCCCCTTGCTGTTTCCAGTTGGTGCAGTGAGCATCACGGAAAAGAAATGACCCTCCGCTGGGAGCTTTGGTATGACAGTTCCCGGGGACGTGTTCCCTGCGGCGAGGGTGAGCTTCCCCTTCCCGCTTACGGCTGGGGGGTGACGAAGCTTCCTGATCTGCAGGTCAAGATGCCGCGGGAAGATTCCCTTGTCATTTTGTCCCTGTACCTCACGGATGAAAAAGGCGTGGTCTCCCGCAACTTCGTGACCTTTGACGTACAGGGGGTCCTGCAGGAAAACACCTTGCCCTTGAATCTGCGGAAATCCCGCACAAGCGGGTTTTCGCTTGTCTGGCGTCCTCAGGGACATGAAAAGCTCTGCTGCGGCGGAAGCGGCACGGTGACCTTCCGGGCAAAGCTCCCCGAAAGGCTCTCTTCCCTGTCCTTTGTCATGGAGGCAGGCTCCAAGCGCTGCATCGCGAAAGACTACAAGAGCCTGCAGGCTGAGATCCCCGTGGGTGAGCTTGTCTGCAGCCGTGGTGTTGACCGTGGGAGCTTTGATAACTCCTATTTCATGACCGATGAAAGCCGCTGCCCCTCCCATGCGGAGCTTCTGGTGGACGACATTTCCATGGGGGAGATCACCCTGCAGAATGACTGGGCAGACAGCCGGGGCGTTCTTTCCTGGCACAGGCAGCCAAATGTGCGTCTTTTGGATGAGGCCGGCTCTTACGGCGAGCTTATCCGGGTGGATATCCCCTCCCGCTGTCTCTCATCACTCTCCGGCAAAGAGGTGAACGTCACGCTGCAGGTAAAGGATGGCGGCATTGCCCTTTACGGACGGAACAGCGGCCGCTATGCCATCGGCCCCAGAATGGAATACACACTATATTAACAGAGGAGAATTGACATGACCACTCAGGAAGCCATGCGCCGTGCAAAGGCACTGGTCGCACAGATGACTCTGGAAGAAAAAGCCATGCAGCTTCGCTACGAGGCTCCCTCCATCCCCCGTCTCGGTGTACCGGAATACAACTGGTGGAACGAGGCGCTCCACGGTGTTGCCCGCGCAGGCACCGCCACTATGCTGCCGCAGGCCATCGGTCTTGCCGCCATGTGGGACGATGCATTCCTGCAGGAGCTTGGCGATCTGATCTCCACCGAAGGACGGGCAAAGTACAATGCCCAGTCTGCCGAAGGCGACAGAGACATTTACAAGGGTCTCACCTTCTGGAGTCCCAACATCAACATTTTTCGTGATCCCCGCTGGGGCCGCGGTCATGAGACCTACGGCGAAGACCCCTATCTCACCTCCCGCATGGGCTGCGCCTTTGTGAAGGGTCTGCAGGGTGACGGCGAATACATGAAGAGCGCCGCCTGTGCAAAGCACTACGCCGTGCATTCCGGTCCCGAAAATCTGCGGCATGAATTTGATGCCGTGGTGAGCAAGAAGGACATGAACGAGACCTATCTCTATGCCTTTGAAAAGCTGGTAAAGGAATCCAAGGTGGAGTCCGTCATGGGTGCCTATAACCGGGTAAACGGTGAACCCAGCTGCGCATCCACCGTACTCATCGAAGAAAAGCTTCGGGGCGAATGGGGCTTTGACGGTCATTTCCTCTCCGACTGCGGCGCCATTCGGGACTTCCACACCGGCCACAAGGTCACAAACACCCCCCAGGAATCTGCCGCCCTTGCCATCAAAAAAGGCTGCGATCTGAACTGCGGCAACATTTATGCCTATGTGCTTGCCGCCGTGGAGGAAGGCCTCCTCACCGAAGAGGATGTGACCCGCTCCTGCGAGCGGCTCATGGCCACCCGCTATAAGCTGGGTCTCCTTGGGGATACCACGCCCTACGATCATCTGGGCATCACCGACGTGGATACCGACGAAAACGCCGCGCTTGCCCTGAAAGCCGCAGAAAAGTGCATGGTTCTGGTGAAGAACGACGGTGTTCTCCCCCTGAACATCAGCGAGCTCAAGACCGTTGCGGTCATCGGGCCCAATGCCGATACCATCGGCGCACTTCGCGGAAACTACCACGGCACCTCCTCCCGCAGCGTCACCTTCCTGCAGGGTATCCGTAAGGCTCTGGAAGGCAAGGCGCGGGTGCTGTTTGCTCCCGGCAGCCACCTCTGGCAGACCAACGTGGAAAGCTGCGTAAACAAGGACGAAGGCGACCGCATTGCGGAAGCCGTTGCCTGTGCAAAGGCTGCGGATGCTGTTATCCTTTGCCTCGGTCTTGACGAAACGCTGGAAGGCGAAGAGGGCGATGCCCACAACGGCTACGCTTCCGGCGATAAGGAAACGCTGGAGCTGCCCGCCATCCAGAAAAAGCTTCTGGCTGCCGTTACGGCAGTTGGCAAGCCCGTTGTCACCGTGGTCACCGCGGGAAGCGCCCTTCGGGTGGAGGAGGGCAACGCCGTTCTCTGGAGCTGGTACCCCGGTCAGGCAGGCGGCGACGCGCTGGCAAATATTCTCTTCGGCAAGGTCTCTCCCTCCGGAAAGCTGCCCGTTACCATGTACCACAGCCTTGAGGAGCTGCCGGAATTTACCGATTACAACATGAAAAACCGCACCTACCGCTATTTTGAGGGCGAGGCGCTCTATCCCTTCGGCTTCGGTCTGGGTTACTGCCCCTTCATCTACGAGGATGCGGAGAATGAAAACGGCGCTGTCACCGTCACCGTCCGCAGCGAGGGGTACATGACCGCGGACGAAGTGGTGCAGGTCTATGTGAAGAAGAACGATTCCGAATATGACAGCCTGAATCCCTCCCTCTGCGGCTTTGCCCGGGTCACTCTGGATGCGGGCGATTTCCGCCGCGTCACCGTTCCCGTGACGGAGGATGCCTTCTTCGTCTACGACGAGGAAGGAAAGCGCGTTCCCGCAGGCAATAACTTCACCCTCTATGTGGGCGGAAGCCAGCCTGACGCGGTAAGCTGCCGCCTTACCGGAAAGAAGCCTCTGGAAATTCACCTCGTGAAGTAAAGGACAAATGCCGCTTTCCCCTTGCGGGGAGGCGGCATTTGTTGTATAGTAAACAAAAATCATGCAAGGAGGTCCCCTTCATGTCCGTCATCGAACTTGGCACCCGGCGGGAGGTCTGCTGGGATGAAGCGCTTTTTGAACATGCAGAAAACATTTCCGTGCGGATGCACAAGCCGGAATTCCGGAACACCGCACTCACCTGCGATATGCCCTGGGAAGGGAATACCTGCGGCTATTTCTCCCTCATTCGGGACGGAAGTCTCCTGCGGCTCTATTACCGGGGTGCGGATATGCCCCTGACCTATGACGGAGACAGCATTGCCGTCCCGGAAGACAACGGACACTATTGCTATGCGGAAAGTCTGGACGGAAAAACCTTCCGCCGTGTGCCGCTGCATATTTGCGACCACCATGGCTCCGGAACCTCCCCGGAAAACAACATCCTCATGGATGAAGCGTTCGATAATCTCACCGTGTTTCTGGACAAAAACCCCGCCTGCCCCAAGACGGAACGGTTTAAGGCCGTCAGAGGTTATTGCTCCCCGGAATATCAGGCGCTGATGCTGTACACCAGCGCAGACGGCATCCACTTTGAAAAGAAGGGCGAGCTGCTGGATGACGGCGCCTATGACTCCATGAACGTTCCTTTCTGGGATGAGACCCGGAAGCTTTACTACCTCTATTACCGCGGCATCCACCGGGAAAGCGGCGTTGGCGACGGCAAATGGCTGGACGGAGATGATTCCGGCAAAATCATCCGGGATGTTCGTGTGCGCACCTCCCCGGACTTCCAAATCTGGTCTGAACCCCGCCGCATCGAATTTGCTCCCGGGCAGGAGGATTATCAGCTTTACACCAATCAGGTGCAGCCCTACTACCGTGCACCCCATGTTTTCCTCGGCATGCCCACCCGATACACCGAACGGCTCACGGACATCAAAAATTTCCCCCATCTGCCCGATTACAGGAACAGAAAGATTCTCGTGAAGGATGACGGGCGGAGCGGCTATGCCTTTACCGACTGCGTGCTCATGACCACCAGAGACGGTGTGAACTTCCGCCGCACGGATGAGGCGTTCCTCACCCCCGGCATCGAAAACGGCTGCAACTGGTATTACGGGAATTGCTATCCCGCTCTGGGCATGGTGGAAACGGAAAGCGACCGTCCCGGTCATCCACGAGAGATTTCCATCTACGCTGCCGATAACTACCGGGCAATGCCTGTGGCTTTCCAGCGGTACGCCATCCGTGTTGACGGCTTCTTCTCCTGGCACGGGGATTACAGCGAGGGCACGGTGCTGACAAAGCCGGTGACCTTTGAGGGAGAAAATCTGGAAATTAACTTTTCCACCTCCTGTCTCGGTCATGTGCGCATCGAGCTTTGTGAAGAGGACGGCACGCCTATCCCCGGCTATGATTCCGGAAAGCTCTTCGGTGACGAGCTTGAGCGCCCCGTGGACTTTGACGCGCCTCTTGCCGCACTGAAGGGAAAGCCCGTCCGCATCCGCTTTACACTGAAGGATGCGGAGCTCTATTCCTTCCGTTTTGCCCCGGCATATCTCATCTAAACCAATACGCGAAAAATGGAGGCACTACAGTGCCTCCATTTTCATTTCTCTGCGGATGCTTCTGGGTGTGGGGAACTTATCAAACTGGATGAGATATGCCCCCGTATCCTTTTGAATGAGCAGCACCGTACCGTCCCCCAGCATGGGGTG
>JAFQKD010000058.1 GCA_017397075.1 Oscillospiraceae bacterium
GAATCCTGTTGGCCTACACGGGAAGTGAAAGAATTTGCACGCCAAATCACGGAAACGGAAGATTTCGGAAACAGCTTCATCTTTGCTGCGGAGCGCAGGGGCGGATATCCCTATTCAACCGGTGCCGGAAGCAGTAATTTCCGTGCTCCGCTGCCTTTGGAGATTCCCAATGCCTGCATAAGCGGTACGGTTTCGGTGCCTGTATTTGCGGATGTGCGCGAAAGAGAGGGGCGTGTGCGGCTTCTCCTTTCCGGTGCTGTGGAGGGGAAAGATACATTCCGGCTGTGGTTTAATGAACGGGAAATCACCGATTTTGCGGTGGACTTTTCCATAAAAGATCCGCGCATCCATTGGCCTGAGCCGCAAAGACGGTCGGGTGCGGGATACAGTGATGCGGATGAGACGGCGGAGCTTCTGGAGATCACGGCGAAGATCCCGGAGGGAAGTCTGCTTTGCGGCAAAAACGCGATCCGCGTTCTGCCGATCCGGGCGGGGTTCTTTGACTGGCATGAGGTGATTACGATCCAACGGGCAGAGATAAGCATCAACTGAACGCGAAAGGAGAAACGGGGAGGCCGTTTCTCCTTTCTTTATCCAATAATCCCTGCATCTCAGGATGCAGGGATTTTGTACATTGCGCAGGAAGTTTACATCAGATTAATCCAGGTCCCTGTTTCTGCGGATTTCAGAATGGCATCCAGCAGCTTTTCATTCACCACGCCGTCATTTACATCGGCGTTGAGTCCGTCACCCTTGCCGTTCAGCACATCGGCGAAGGACTGCATCTGATCCACCTTCATGTCATCGGGGATCTCCACAGTGACATATTTGCCGTCGGTGGAGTCATCGGCAATTTCCAGCTCGTCCACACCGGGAATGCGATCCAGATGGTACACGAGACCGCCCTTTTCACCGTAGACTTCCATACGCTGATAGTTTCCGCGTCCGTAAGCAAACCGGGTAATCTGGAACGTTGCGGAGATACCGCCGGTCATTTCCGCGAGGATATTGGAGAAATCGTCTACATCCACCTTGCCGACACCGTTTCCGTCGGGAAGCTTCCGCTCGTGGATAAAGGTGCCCAGATGGGAAACCACGGATTTGTACTGTTCGCCGGTGACAAATGCCACAAGATCAAGACCGTGGCAGCCGAGATCCCCAAGAGCGCCGGAGGCTGCGCGGGATTTCACATACCGCCACACAAGGGGGCAGTCAGCCTTTTCCAGACCCCAGGCCTGATAATACTGCATACTCACATGATGGATCTTTCCCAGCCTTCCGGAGCGGAGAATGCTGCGCAGATAACGTGCAGCAGCCTTATAGCGGTAGGAGAAATAGATCATATTGCGGACACCGGCATCCTTTGCAAGACGGGCAAGCTCAATGGCTTCCGCGGCATCCATGGTGATGGGTTTTTCAATACCGAAAGGTTTTCCTGCCTTTGCGGCAGCAGCGGCGATCTCAAAATGCACATCGTTGGGGGTGGAAATGTCAATGGCATCCACATCCGGGCAGCTGATGAGATCGCGATAATCGGTGAAGCAGCGGTCTTCCGGGATGCCGTACTCCTCTGCCCGTTCCTTGACACGCTGGGGGTCAATATCACAAATGGCGGTGAGAACGAGGTCATCGGATTTCTGAATGCCGGGGATATGTACGCCTTTGGATATGCTGCCAAGTCCAACTGAGCCGATGCGGTATACAGCCATACTGATCTTCCTTTCCCGTTATTTTGTCCAGCCGAGGCTTCTGCCCACGGCTTTGTGCCAGCCCGTAAGCTTTTCTTCCCGCTGAGAGGCATCCATTGCAGGGATAAACCGCGCGGTATCCTCCGATGAGGAAGCCGATTTCAGCGCCGTCCATAGCCCTGCAGAGAGTCCTGCAAGCAAAGCTGCGCCAAGGGCTGTGGTTTCTGTTACGGCAGGGCGAATGATGGGGGTGTTCAGGATATCTGCCTGAAACTGCATGAGGAATGCGTCCCTTGATGCGCCGCCATCCACACGGAGCTCACGGATGACGCTTCCGGTATCTTTTGTCATGGCATCCAGAAGATCCGCCACCTGATAGGCGATGGATTCCTGCGCTGCGCGGATAATGTGCTCCCGCTTTGTACCCCGGGTAAGACCCACAATGCAGCCCCGGGCGTACATATCCCAGTAAGGCGCGCCGATGCCGGTAAATGCAGGTACGAGGTATACACCGCCTGTATCCTCAACCTTGCCTGCCAGATACTCCGCATCACGGCTTTCACTGAAGAAACGCATCTCATCCCGCAGCCATTGGATCACCGCGCCGCCGACAAACACGCTGCCCTCAAGGGCATAGACGGGGGTATCGTCAAGACCTGCAGCAAGGGTGGTGAGAAGTCCGTTTTTGCTTTCCACCGGAGTTGTCCCGGTGTGCATCAGGGTGAAGCAGCCTGTGCCGTAGGTGTTCTTCACATCTCCGGGAACAAAGCAGCAGTGGCCGAAAAGGGCGGCCTGCTGGTCTCCGGCAACGCCGCCGATGGGGATTTTTACGCCGCCGATCTCCGCATAGCCGAAAATGCTGCGGCTGGGAAGCACCTTGGGGAGCATGGAGCGGGGAATGTCCATGGCTTTAAGAAGATCATCGTCCCAGTCGAGGGCATGGATGTTGAAGATCATGGTGCGTGCTGCATTTGTGCGGTCGGTCACATGGACGGCACCGCCTGTAAGCTTCCAGATGAGCCATGTGTCTACCGTGCCGAAAAGCAGCTCACCGCGGTTTGCACGGTCTCTGGCACCGGGGATGTGGTCGAGGATCCACTGGATCTTTGTGCCGCTGAAATAAGCATCGGGGATAAGACCTGTTTTTTGCCGGATGGTATCGCCGAGACCCATGTCCAACAGCATATCAACCTGTGCTGCTGTGCGTCTGCACTGCCAGACGATGGCATTGCAGACAGGCTTTCCGGTATCCTTCTCCCAGACAAGGGTGGTCTCACGCTGGTTTGTGATACCGATGGCGGCAATATCAGCAGGGGAGATACCGCTTTTCTGCAGGACTTCCTCGATCACACCGTACTGGCTGGACCAGATCTCCATGGGATCGTGCTCCACCCAGCCTTCGCGGGGATAGTACTGCGTGAATTCTTTTTGCGCCATGGTGCGGATATTTTTGTCTGCATCAAAGATGATCGCGCGGGAACTTGTGGTACCGGCATCAAGGGCGAGAATATACGGTTTCACGGCGGCACTTCCTTTCTCTGGTCTGTAACCATCATATCGGGAA
>JAFQKD010000059.1 GCA_017397075.1 Oscillospiraceae bacterium
GATGTCCGCGGCAAGATCCGGGATATCTATTTCAAGGACATCGCCGTTGTTGACGGCCCCTTCCCCCCCAGCATCATCCGCGGCTTTGAAAGCAAGAGCAGCGAATTTGCCGTGAAGTGGGGCAAGGACGGCAAGTGGGTGGAATCCGGCAACGGCTTTGCTGTGGAGGGCGAGACCTCCAACGGTCTGTGGGTGGTCCGCGACCTCCACGACGAGGGCACGCTGCGGGATATCACCATCGAAAACTTCACCGTTTACGGCAAGAAAATGGAAAACTTCATGGATGCCAAGTGCACCTGTGAGATTTCCACCAACGTGGTGTTCAAGTGAGCCAGGCCGTTATCATTGACGGACAGGGCGGGCGCATGGGCGCCGCGCTGGTCAAGCGTCTGCGGGAAGCCTATCCCGAAGCGGAGCTGATCGCCGTGGGCACCAACAGCATTGCCACCGCTGCCATGCTGAAGGCGGGGGCAGATTGCGGCGCAACGGGTGAAAACCCCGTGGTGCGCAATGTCCGGGACGCGGATGTGGTGCTGGGCCCTATCGGCATCGTTGTAGCGGATGCCATCCTCGGTGAGGTCACGGAAAAAATGGCCGCCGCCGTGGGAAGCTGCCGCGCCCAGAAGATCCTTCTCCCCTTCAATTCCTGCAGCGTCACCATAGCGGGAAGTCCCAATCTCTCCCTTTCCGCCCTGGTAGAAGAGGCGGTAAAGGAAGCGGGTAAATATCTTGCATAAAAACCGCACCGGGCATCCTTCGGGATGCCCGGTACTGACAGGAGAACACAAATGACACAGGAATTCTTTTTCCACGGCGCAAAATGGGTGGGTGCGGCTAACCGCACTCCGGAGACCTTTTCCGTCATCCGCGGGCATTTTCATGCCGATGCGGGCAGCACAGTGACCCTTCATGCACTCGGGCTCGGTTTTTTCAAATGCTATATTAACGGAAAATGCATAAATCCCGACACTTTCCTGCCCCTTTCTTCGGATTACGAGGGGACATGCGACCCGGTGGATGAGGTGCTTTCCGGTCACAGGATCTATGTGCCGGAGTTCGACATCTCCTCCTCTGTCACTCCGGGGGACAATGTCATCGCCCTTCACTTCGGCGGCGGCTGGTATACCCACGCCGCCCGGATCTACGGTCTCCCCAAAGCTATCTACAGCATCACCGTGGAAACCGGGGACAGCCTTTGCCGTTTCGGCTCGGATGAACACTGCAGGGTGAATGAGGGATTCTGCGAAACCTATCGGCTGAAATTTGAAAAACAGCGGCTGACCATGTGGAACGACTGTTTTTCTCCGGATTTTGATGACAGCCGCTGGGACTTTGCCACACTGACGGAGGCATTGGAAACCCAATACTGTGCATCAAGCTGCCCGGCGGACGCGCTCATTGACGAGCTTCCCGTGAAGCGGCTGCGGGTCGGCGGAGAGGGTTACATCTATGACTGCGGGCAGAACACCACCGGTTACCCTGTGATTCGTCTGCAGGCCAAAAAGGGTGAGCTTGTCCGGGTGATCCTTTCGGAAGAGCTCCTCCCCGACGGCAACATCAACCGCAATTACGGACACAGCCAGGAATTCCAGGTCGTGTCTGACGGTGAAGAGCGCATCGTGCAGCCGGAATTCTCCTGGTTCGGCTTCCGCTGCTTCGAAATCGCAGGCGCAGCAGAGCCTGTCTGCGTGAAGGTCATCCATGCCGATGTGCCTGTGACCTCCGCCTTTGACTGCGATAACGAGACCCTGAACTGGCTATACCGCACCTTCACCCACACCATGCTCTGCAATATGCACACCGGGCATCCTTCGGACTGCCCTCATATCGAGCGTTTGGGGTACACCGGTGACGGTCAGCTGACCTGTCACGCAGCTCTGACCGCCCTTGATGCCGAGGCCTTCTACAAAAAGTGGCTGCAGGACA
>JAFQKD010000005.1 GCA_017397075.1 Oscillospiraceae bacterium
AGATGACCGTCGGTGTTCAGGCTGGTGAAGTCGCCGGGCTCGTTGACATAGCGGCCGAACTGGGTGTGGATGGGGCCGGGATGCAGATACTGGTTCTCCTCGGAGAAATCGGGGATGAAGCGGCGCATGATGTTCAGCAGATCGTGCTGCAGGAACTCCATGTCAAACTTGTCCAGATCGTGGGAGCACTCCTGCACCATGACGGAGCAGGTGGTGTGGTGGGAAGCGATGCAGACGGTGCCGTTCTTGATGCCGGAAGCCTGCACGATCTCAATGATCTCCTTGGACACATCGTGGAAAGTGGGTCTCCAGCCGCGGGACTGCAGCTCGATTTCCTTCTGATAAACCTTGAATTCCATGTGATTCCCTCCGTAAAATTTTGGATACGCCAACAGCGGCCGATCCGTCATTGACCGTTTCTTTCGCATTTTGCTCGAAATCGGTCATTTTAGTACTTTTCAGCGGAATAATTGCCCGTCAGCAGTCATTATTATAGTCTTTTTGAACGAAATTGTCAATTCCTTTTCCTCTTCCTCTTGTTTTGTTTCCCTTCCTCCGCTATAATAGAAGAAGATTTTTGGAAAGAGAGGCAAGAACCTTGAAACCTTCCATCCGTACACCGTTTTTTGAGATCGGCACAAAGAACTATGTTTACGGCGACACGGTTCTGGAATATGCCCTTGCCGCCGAAGAGGCCGCAAAGGAATACGACATCGACGTGCTGTTCACTGTGCCCACCATTGAGCTTCGCCGTGTCCGTGAGCATACCGACAGACTGATTCTCATCGCACCGTATATGGATCCCATCCGCCCCGGACGCGGTCAGGCGGATATCCTTCCCGAGGGACTGAAAGCCGCCGGCGCGCAGGGCGTCGTGGTGAATCACTGTGAAAAACCCATGAGCCTTCCCCAGATCAAGGCCACTATTGACAGAGCGCGGGAGCTGGATTTCCTTGTATTTGCCTGTGCGGATTCCGTTGCGGAGACCCAGGCCATGGCCCAGCTGCATCCCGACATCCTGAACCCCGAACCCTCAGAGCTTATCGGCGGCGGAAGCGGCAAGGTCAGCGACATGGGTTACGTCATGGAAGTGCTCCGCTGCGTCAAGGCCATTGATCCCAACATCCTTGTGGAGCAGGCTGCAGGCATCACCACCGGGCAGCAGGTCTATGACTTTATCATGGCAGGTTCCGAAGCCGCAGGCGCCGCAAGCGGCATCTGCAAGGCAAAGGATCCCATCGCAACGATCTTCGAAATGGTCGCCGCCACCCGCCGTGCAGCGGATGACCTGAAAAAGCTTGGGAGGTAAAACATGGTTTACAGAGAGTCTTTTAAGCTGGAATCCCGCCACCGTGCGGTAAGCTTCCACGATGTCACCGATGCGGTGAAGGAAATTGCTGCCCGCAGCGGCATGAAGGATGGCATCGTTGTGGTCTATTCCCACCACACCACCTGCTCCGTCATCACCCAGGAATGCGCCTTCGACATGTCCATGACCGGTCTTGAGACCCTGCAGCAGGATCTTGTGGACGTGTTTGAGGAGATCATCCCCACTTGCCGCCGCGAAGGAATGTATCTCCATCCCGGCCAGCAGGCACTGGATTTTGCCGCCTCCGTTGGGGAGGATGCCTTCGGCTGCCACAATACGGATGCTCACCTCCGTTCCTCCATCATTGGCAGAAACGTGACAGTGGTCATGGCGGAAGGCGAAATGGATCTGGGCGAGTTCGGCCGCATCCACTTCATCGACTGGGATCAGACCCGTGGACGTACCCGTACCGTGCAGGTCATGTGCATCGGCGAATAAGCTGCAGAAAACGCTGCCGGAGACATTCTCCGGCAGCGTTTTGCTGTGCTGCGCCAAGTCCGATTGTTCCCTATTGAATTCAGCAGGATCTGTGTTATACTATTTGTGACAACAGCGCGATTTTCGCGGGAATGGAGTCATCATGGCAACCTATTTAGTGGATTATGAAAATGTCCGCTGCGACGATCTGATCGGCATTTCCAAGCTCGGAGAAGAGGATCGGGTGATCCTGTTCTACAGTGAGAAGGCAGACAAGATCTCCATCGGCCTTCACAGGCGGATCCTGGAGTGCAAAGCTGCCATCGAGTATCGGAAAGCCGACGTGGGCGCCAAGGATGCGCTGGATTTCCAGCTTGTCACCTATCTTGGTTACCTCATCGCCGCAAACGGGTCGGAACGGTTCTGTGTCATCTCCAACGATCTGGGCTTTGAGTACGCCGCAAACTTCTGGCGCAAGCAGAAGTACGACGTGCGGCTTATGCCCTCCATCGTTCCCTTTGACAGGAGCCACGAGGCCGAACCCGAAGAGCCCGCTCCCCTGGCAGAGGAAGCGGCAGCTCCCCTGCAGGAGACAGAGCCTGTCTCCGAGCCTGCCGAGTCCCCCGATATGTCCCCGGTAACAGAAACCGAAGCCCCCGAAGCGGAGCCCGAACTGCCGTCAGTTCCTGTGGGAGAAGTCCCGCAGCTGCTCCCCGACCCCGCAGAGCCGGATCCAGAGAACGTCAGCAAGACGCCCTCCCCTGCCGCCAGATCTCACCGCAGCCGGGAAGGACGCCGCAGCGCACGCTCCCACGGAGCAAAAGCCCGCAAGCCGGAGGCGCATAAACCCGCAGAGCCCGCCAGACCCGAAGAGCCTTCCGTTGAGACTCCCGCTGCCGACAGCGGCATCATCACAAAGGCCGTTGCCGCCATCCTCGGCGAAGAGGAGGCCGGCATCGTCAGCGACTACATTCTTCATTACAAGTCTAAGCTCGGCATCAACAATGCCCTTGTGAAGAAGTACGGCAGTCAGCGGGGCGGTGAGATCTATCAGAAGATCAAATCACTTATCGCGAACAAAAAGGGGAACTGAAAAAAACGCTGCAGACCAAGGTCTGCAGCGTTTTTATTCAGGATTATCTGCGGCTTCTCCTGCAGCTGCTCAGTGTAAGCAGCGCCGTCGTTACCGCTGCAAAGGACACAGCAAACAGGATAAGCCACAGATCCATGCGGCTGCTGTCTCCGGTATCGGGGCCGGTGGTTCCGGCAGCAGTTCCGGAGCCTGCAGACCCCGAAGGACCGGCAGGATCCTCAGCACCTGCAGAACCGCCCGTGGAACCTGCAACCGTAAAGGTGCAGGATGCCGTACCATCCGTATAGACCAGTGTAAGTGTATGCTCACCAACAGAAAGTGTACTCAGATACGATGTCTTGAGCATCACAACAGTACTGCCGGACACCGCGGTATAATTGTCCTTGTCCACCACCTTATCATCCACCTTCAGCTCCACAAATCTGCTGAGGGTACCGTTTCCGGTAAAGGTGAGACCATCATTCTGTCCTGCTGTGTATTTCGCATTCATTCCGGCAATGATACTGTACTCCGGGATGCCGTTTCCGTCCGCATCAATGTTCTCATCGGGCATTCCGTCGTCATCGGTATCCAGATTCAGATCGCTGACCGTCAGCGTTCCGGGCAATACGGTGACCTCGTAATTTCCGGTATTTCCGGTGACAAGGGCGGTAATGGCGTACGTCCCGACAGTCGCGGTATCCTCTGCCGCTGTACTGAGCGTAACCGCCAGCGTATCGCTGAAGGCAAGCCCCGTCGTGGTCGCCGTCAGGACAGGCATGGAGTCTCCGAGCTTCACGGTAATATCGTCCGCCTTAACCGTAACTGCCCTGGGTTCTACTGTCAGGGTGCCGTCTGTTACAGTAATGCTGAAGTTCTCACTTCCGCCGCCGCTGACACTGGCTGTGATGGCATATGTACCCGCATCCTCACCTGCAGCACGGCTGTAGGTAACGGAGACGCCCTCAGGCAGCTGACTTCCGCCGTTGAACAGAACCGTACCGGTAAATGCAGGATCACTCTCTCCGTAAACCTTGGTCTTGTCCGCAATCTCAACAGTCAGTTCCATTTTTTGCACAGTCAAGGTGCCATCAATGACGGTAATGGCATACTTGTATGCATCGCTTCCGCCGACGGAAGCCGTGATACTGTAGGTTCCCTGCGTATCCGCATCATCCGCCTCACAGCTTACCGCAACAGTCACATCATCCCCGTCTGCAATACCTTCAGCCGTATAGGTGAATTCGGGAAGCTCTGCGCCAAGACCAACGGTGAAGCTGTCCACAGTCACCGTCGCTTCGGTCTTCTCAGCGACAGTCCACGCAGCCACTGTGCCGTCAAGCTGCTCGGAATAATGGGTATCCGGGACAAAATCGGTCCCCTCGCCCTCTGCAAGGTTATCATCGGGGTCAAAGCCGTAGAAGGTACCGCCTGTCACCGTAATTTTTGCAGCATCCGGGTAATTTGCATCATAACAGTTCAGCAGGAATCGGTTGTCATTATATCCCGCTGCAATTTCCGCACGGAAGCTGCCGCCCTCAACAGAAAGCTCACCCCTTGTTACGGAAACCGCGGAACACGCACCGTAGTAACTGCCGCTTGCAACAGTAAGGCTTCCCGCCCCTTCGGTACTGCCCACGATGAAGCAGTAGCCGTCGCCATCGGTCACACTGTCAACGCTGTAAGCGTCTCCGGGATTGCTGTCGGTAACCGTCACATCCCCGAGGATGCGGAAGGCGGGGTTCATCGTCCCGGTGGTCTTCACGGTGCAGCCGTTAAAGTCAAGGGTAATGTTTTTGTCAATGATGACGGTTTCGTCGAGCGCATGGCTCGCAAGAACCGTAACCATGTCGCCATCATCTGCGTCTTCAACGGCAGCTTTAAGAGAAGGATAGGCCGTTTCGCCGTTCAGCGATGCAACATAGCCGAAATCCTGTACAGTATAATTGATTTCATCGAGTGTAATGGTATCCGTAGGATCATTGGGATTTGTCAGAATAAGGTCGAGATCAATCGAAAAACTCGGATCGCTCAGCAGCTCATCGCTGATCACGATGCCGCAAACAAAGTCATCGCCGTCTTTCGAATAATCACATACCGTCTTCCAGGGAATTTGGAATCCGTTCCATCCCTGCAGAGCAGCAAGCGTGGCAACCATGGGGATAGGCTCACCGGCATTTACCACCATATCCTCATCTCCGATCATCAGCGCTCTTTCGAACCCAATGATCACACCGCCGACACCGCAGTTTTTGAGATTGATCTGATTTTGGGAACTGCTAAAGCTGAGATAAAAATCTGCGATCCACTCACCGTAGCCGTTGGCTTCCGCCTGTTCAGGCGATTCATTGGCGTGATACTTCGCACCGAGCTGCATCGTTTCCCCGCCGATGTTGAAATTCCTAAGACTGTCGTCCACAATGATGTCCGGCAGTTTTGTGCCATAGCAGTCTGCCATAAGATTTGTGCTTACCTTACAGGCAGGGCAGTCCGCATTTCCGGTATCGGTGCACTTATCCGTGCAGATGCAGTCAACCGCAGGACATCCTGCCGCATGATTATCGGAAGTGCAGCCTTCTGTCATGGTGCAGGTCGCCTTACAATGCTCATGCTCCTCGCGGCACACATTACAGCCGCCGTTCGGCGCAGTGCATACGGATGTACAGGTGCATACCATGCAGCTGTTTGCAAAGTGATCCAGGGACTCGCAAACAGGACAGCTTTCATTTTTGCCTGTGCACAGCACAGTGCAGGTGCAGAGGGATTTGCAATAAGCATCGTGCTCACTTGCAGCACAGTCACTTCTTCCTGTACACGCTGTGCCGGAAGGTTCTCCCTCAGCAAACGCCGGCATCGTCACGGATGCCAGCATCACGCAGATCAGGAGCAGTGTGCCGATCTTTTTCAGCATCTCACGCATCTGGATATGCATTCTCATTCCCATCCTCTCATATACGCGTATTGATTACTCTGCCGATCAGACAAGTATACATAAGTAATATAACACGAATCTGCAGTAAATCAAGCTATTTTGCAAATTATAACGCATTTTCAACATTTTGCACGCCCCTGTTCTCCCGACAATGTACACTCCAAACGTCTGTATCTACACACGGATGCAAAAAACGCTGCAGACCTTGGTCTGCAGCGTTTTTATAAAAAGCATATCAGAGGGTGACTTCCTTGCCTTCCGCAGCGGAGCGGTAAATGCCGTCCAGAATCTTCTGCACGGAAACGCCGTCTTCCACAGGGGAGAGGATCTCCTTCTCTCCGCAGAGGCAATCGGCAAAGTAGAGGATCTCGTTATAGAAAATGTCCTCACCATCGCCGCCGCAGGTCACGGTGCTGTCGCTGAGATATCCGGCCTCATTCTCTCCATACACGGTAAGAGGATCAAAGGCAGCGCCCGCCTTGGAGCCGTAAAGCCGCACATAGCTTTCCGCAGGAGCATTCTGCGCCCAGGAGATCTCCGCCACCATCACAGCGCCGTTTTCAAAACGTACAAGTGCAACAGCGGAATCCTCGGTGTTGAAGTTTACCTGCGTATCCTTATCCAGAGAGCACCAGCGGGTCACACCCTTGGTCTGGTAATTGCCGATGGCGTAGGAAGTGCTTGCGCTTACGCTGACAGGCTTGGGGCGTCCCATAAGGAACCATGTACGGTCGATGCAGTGCACGCCGATATCGATAACGGGACCGCCGCCGGAAAGAGCGGTATCGGTAAACCAGCCCAGAGGGGTGCCTCTGCGGCGGGTATATGCGGTACGGGCAAAATAGATGTCGCCGAAGGCACCGGCCTTCTGCATCTCATGGGCGGTCTGCGCCTCGGTGCTGTACCGGGTGACAACGGCCATCATGAACTTCACACCGTTCTCCTCCACAGCCTTCTGCATGGCGAGGGCATTTTCCAGAGAATCGGCCATGGGCTTTTCGCAGAGAATATCCTTCTTTGCCTTTGCAGCAGCAATGGCAACAGGCGCATGGGCGCTGTTCCATGTGCAGATGTCGATGTAGTCCACATCGCAGCCTGCAAGAAGCTCATCCACGTTGGAAAACACCTGCGGGATGCCGTACTTTTCCGCAGCTTCCTTCGCCCGGTCCAGATTGATATCCGCAATGGCGGCGACCTCAATACGGTCCTTCAGCTTGGCATAGGCAGGCAGATGCGCGTTCTGGGCAATGTTGCCTGCACCGACAATACCGACTTTCAGCTTTTTCACGATATTCTCTCCTTTTTCTCCTGCAAAACACAGGCTTCTTATCGTCATTATACACGCGCGGTCTTTCTGCCGCAACGGGAAAAAGAGAAATTTCGGCAGATTTTACACCACGGTTTCATACAGATCTGTCTCGTGATAGAGGAAGTTCAGAAGCTTAAAGGGATCTCCCCCGCCCCAGCAGCAAACCGTCTCCTGCAGTGCATCCACAGCGCGGATGGCCTGAGGTGCAGGATCCTTCAGCAGCTTTTTGGCAAGGGTATCGTCATAGGTCTTCAGCGCGCCGAAGATCCCGATGCACTCGGTCATGATGGGATCCCATTTGGGATTTCGCTTTGCCTGCCATTTCTGGGCACAGACATAGGCGGCAAGCTCACGGTAGCGGCGGATGCTTCCGGAGACCTTTTCCCATTTTTCGGCGCTCATTCCCGCCTCCTCGGGAGAAAGTCCTCTGTAAGGACCTTCACACAGCAAGAGAATGGGACTTGTGCAGTTGGAGCGATCCGCAGTAAATCTGCGCAGCTCCTTATCCCAATCGGTGCAGCCCGTGGCAAGATATGCCTTTTTGTGCGCGCGGATCTTTTCCCAGTCGGTGATCCCGGTGAGAAGCGCCGCATCCACATCCCCGCTGATCTCCACCGGCTCACAGCGGTACTGCAGAATCTGCAGCGCAGTAACAAAATCCTCCCGAAGACCGAAGGAAAGTGTTTCCACAGCCCCTGCAGGGGTGCGCACCAGCGCGTACCGATCCTTGGAGGAGCCGATAAAATGGGCAAGACTTCCGTCCTCCGTCCACCCCTCCTTGGCTCTCAGCCTGTAGTCATCGCTTTTCGAAACGCCTTCCTCAGGCGCAAGATAAAGCTGGGGGTATCTATCCGCGATCCGTTCGATCATTTGACTCCTCCGTTTCAGGCAAACTGCCGTTGTTTGCTCCATTGTACCACAACGGGGAAGCAAAAACCATCCCTGTCCTCGTCTGTATTTGACATTCTGCCCGCATGATGTCATAATACAAATAATACTTCTATACCATAGGTGAGCAAAAACATGAAAAATATCAAATCGTTATTCAGCGGATTTGGTGCCCTGCTCCGCAGAATATTTACCAAAACCGCAGAAAAGGATGACGGCACCGCTGTCACGAAGCTGAAAAAGGGCTGGAAGGTCACGTTTATCGTCCTTGCCTCTCTCGTTGTGTTTGCCGCAGCAGGCGGCACCGCCGCTGCGATTTATGTAAACCATCTGCAGCAGGAAGCAGCAGCGCTTTTCGACACATCCGCAGATGTATCCCCCTCCCCCGTGCCTACCCTTGCCGCTGAACCCAGCGCACCGCCTACCCCAGATCCTTATGCACAGCTTCAGGCTGATGCGGATGTTTCCATGATGGACAACATTGTAAACATCCTCCTTATCGGTGTTGACTACGCGGAGGAACGGGAGGATTGGGACGGAAAGGCCGATTTCCATTCCGATGTAATGATCGTTGTCGCCATCGACTTTGACAACAATACCGTGGATCTCATCTCCCTTCCCCGGGATACTTACGCAAAGATCCCCGGTGTTGAAGGCAAGTACAAGCTCAATGCCGCCATCAACTGCGGCGGCGGCTGGCCAACGGAGGGCGGCTTCAACAAGGTATGCGAGGCTGCCGAATGGATGCTTGGCGGCATCCCTGTGGATTACTATTACGCGGTTTCCATGCCTGTGGTGAAAGAGCTTGTGGACATCATCGGCGGCGTGGAATTTGAGATTGAAATGGATTTCAGCATGCAGGGCCGTGATTATCAGGCCGGTCTGCAGCACATGGACGGACAGGCTGTTCTGGATTACTGCCGTGTGCGGAAGGACATTGAAGAATCCGGCGATGCCTACCGGGTGAACCGGCAGAAGGAGATCATGCTGGCGCTTTTCGAGGCCGCACAGACCCGTTCCATCATCACCAAGATCCCCCAGATCATCGAATCCTTCGAGGGCGACCTCTACACCAACTGCACCTATGAGCAGACTGCAGCCCTCGCCCTTTTCGCCTACAACCTCTCTTCCGAGGATGTTTCCATGTATTCCATGGGCGGCGAAATGTACGATATTTTCAACTGGGGGTATGTGATTACCGATCAGGCAGAACGCGTACGCATCATTGAAGAGGTCTACGGCGTTACCGTTGAGGAATACGAGGAATATTCCGAGACCTACGCCTTCCGCGAATGGGGCAATATGAAGCGGGACAAGTACCTTGCCGTTACCGAGGAGATCTACAAAAAGATCAGGGACGCTTTTGAGGCGGACATCCCCCTCTTCGAAGCGGCACAGACCACACCGGCGCCCGGTACAGAACCCCCTGCCGCACCGCTTTTTACCGCCGAGCAGCATGAAAAGTACAACAAGCTGAAGGAATACCACGATCTCATGACCGGCGACGGCACGTGGTATCCCGAGGGACAGGATCTGCTCTACATCTGCGAGGAATACCGCAGGCTCTTCCCTGATGTGGCGGAATGGGTCGGTTACAATACCGACGATATCTCCTGGTACATATACCTACCCATTGAAATTGAAGTGGATTTCAACTGATCCTCTGCAAAAGGAGCCCGAATGCAGCGCATTCGGGCTCCTTTTTTACCGCCGCCGTTTCGGCTGCGGCACGGGGTCGTCGATTTCGATCACGTAGCTTTTGTTGGCATTCACAACCACCGTCTCCCCGCATTTTCGCAGGCGCTTAAATCGGCTGGTGTATTCCCTGTGGATATGCCCGTGGACCATGTATGCGGGTTTGTATTTTTCCATGAGATCCACAAAGGTCTGAAATCCTCTGTGGGAAATATGCTCCTCATCGCCGATGCCCCTTGCAGGAGCATGGGTCACCAGAATATCAAAGCCTCCCGTTCGCCAAAGCTTCAGGGAAAGCTGCTTTGCGCGGCGGCGCATCTGCGCTTCCGTATACTGGTAGAGTCCCGGGCGGTACCGCATGGAGCCGCCAAGCCCCACGATCCGAAGCCCCTTGCAGCAATACACCTGATCTTCGATGCAGAAGCAGCCCTCCGGAGGGGCCTTTTCATAGCTTTCATCGTGATTGCCGCAGACATAGAGCACAGGCGCATGGGTAAAGCAGGTGAGAAAGGACAGATATTCCGCCGGAAGATCCCCGCAGGCTATCAGGATATCCATTTCCTTCAGCAGCTGCCTGTCCAAGAGATCCCAAAGCCGCCGATCCGGTTCATCGGCAAGAACCATGATCTTCATAGATCGTCTTCCTCTCCCATCCATTCTTCGTTCCAGCTGAAGCCCCGTACATCCGGCTTCAGCACATCCCGCACGCCCTGCAGGGAAACAAGGCTCTTCGCCTCGGGACGCACCTCATCCAGTGTGAGGATATGCCCGTCCACGTTGTGCAGCAGCCAGTCTATGGTCAGAATATCCGCCGGGTTCAGATATTCCTGCTCTCCGCAGCGGACAATGCCGTTCTGGTCGGTCATCTGCCCGCCGAAGGGGTTGAAGTTATTTTCCCGCAGCATATTGGCAAACACCCGCACAAGCCTGCGCACATTCACATCCACCTGCGGCTGCAGATACAGATCCAGCGCCCCGGAGGAAACGCCCCACCAATAGTCCATGGCGCGGGCTCCCGCAGCACTGTCATTCCAGCGTCCGTTGAGATAGCTCTGCACAAGATAGAAATACATCTTGCCCCAGTTCAGCTCGGGACTTGCAAGTCTGTAGGCATCGCCGCCTGCAAGGTCATAAAGTCCCCGCTTTACGGAGGTATGGGCAGGGGCGCGGACGTCTCTGCCGGAAATGATGTGGATATCCGGATCATGGAACGGGTCATCCGGATCAAAATCCGGACTTGCAGACCAGCAAAGCTTGATCTTGATCCCCGGGTGCACCATTCGCGCTCCGATGGCAAAGGCGTTTATGCTGGCGGGAATACCGAATATGGGGTAATCTGCAATATAACCCACCGTATCCGTCTTCGTCATGGCGCCTGCCGCAAGACCCATCAGGAATTTGATCTCATGAATGCGCAGATAGTAGGAGCGCACATTGTGGTAGGATGCAAGGAGGGAGCAGTTGAGAATCTTCACGCCGGGATATTCCAGTGAGGCACGGATGCTGGCATTGAGCATAATGGGAGAGGTCGTAAAGATGATATCGTTTCCGCTTTCGGCAAGGCGGCAGATGGTCTCCTCCAGCTTATCCTGCTCGCGGCAGATGCACATTTCCGTCTCCACCCGGTCGCCCATGGTCTCCTGCAGATATTCCCGCCCCTGCTCATGCCAGTAGTTCCAGCCGGAATCCTCCGGTGCCATATTGTAGAGAAACGCAGCGCGGATCTTTTTTGCGGGCATGAGAGTGCGAAGAAGCGTGGCGCTGTTTTCGTTCCCCGTGGGGCCCATGACCAGCTCAACGCTCTGCTTTTCCGATTTCCGTCTGTACTCCCCTTCCAGAGAGCGGATGCGCTCCTTCAGTTCCGTATCGCTGATGTCGCTTCCGTTTTCGTAACCGAAAACGGAAAGGTAGGTCACATAGGCATCCCCGGTAGTAATGGAATACCGCTCACCGCAGACGGCCTTGTATGCTCTGCGGAAGAGGCTGTATGCCGAGAGAAACGCTGCACGTTCATCATCCGTCCAGCGGACACCCTGGGTCTTTCCCAGATAGCCGTAAAGCCGCTCCACACTGCCCCGCTTTGTAAACCACAGGCGGTTTATGCCGGAATCCTCGCTGAAGGGAAGGTACTCCAGATAAAGCTCCACTTCCTCACTGCCGTCATTCTTCGGCGGGATGCGCTTTACTTCGCCCTCAATAAACACCGCCCCCAGATATCGGGACACACTTACCCGCTTGTTGCCCTCAAGCACATAGTAGCGGTTCAGATATTCATAGGCAATGATGGGCTGGCAGACCCCCATTTTGGCAACGCTGTCGCAAAGCATCCGCCATTTTACACCAAATTCGCTGTTTTCCTCCAGAAGCGGCATAAAATTTGCAGCAAAAGCGTTCGCCCGCTGCACATTCACGGTACCGACGATCTTGCTCACGGGAATGTTCACCATGCCCAGTGATGTTTTTTCCACCGCATCGAGCATTTCCAGCTTCTCTGCCAGAGCCGGAAGATAGGGTGACTCCCGGCGGCTTTTCCGCAGCTGATACTCCCGCATTCCAAGCTTTCTCGCTTTTTCGTATTCGTTGGGCATTTGATCGCCGTCCTTTCCGTAGGGATTGATAAAGAAATTATATCCTGTCCGGGGATTTTCTGTCAAGGAAAGGGCAGGATTTCCCTGTTCATTTTCCCGGTATCGTGCTATAATGCCTTCAGACCATCTCAAAGGAGCCGTTATGCGATACATTTTTGTGGATTTTGAAATGAATCCCGTACATAAAAGCTTTGCCGATATCCGTGAATACTGCAGACAGGAGATCATCGAGATCGGCGCTGTGATGCTGGATGAGGACTATCGGGAGATCTCCACCTACAGACAGTATGTCCGTCCGCTGTACGGAACCGTACAGCCGAAGATCACGGAGATCACCGGCATTACCGACGATATGCTGAAGGATTCCCCGGTTTTTGCGGATGCCATCGGCGCGTTTCTGGATTGGTGCGGTGAGGACTACGAGATCTATGCCTGGGGCGACAGCGATCTCCGGGTGCTTCTCGGTGAGACGGATATCCTCCCCGAACCCGATGAGCGGCTTCTTGACATTGACCTTGTGTGGTTCGATTTCCAGCAGATCTTTATCGACCTTCTCGGTCTGCAGAACCGCATCTCCCTGCAGCATGCGGTAGGCGCTGCGGAAAACAGCTTCAACGGCAAGGCTCACGATGCCATGTGGGATGCCAAAAACACGGCAGATCTTTTCCGCCTTTCTCAGGATGAAGCCCTTTTTGAGCAGAAGATGGAGCCGATCCTTTCCGCACTTCGTCCGTCACAGTCCCCCAAAGCCACTATCGGAGATCAGTTTGCTTCCATGCTTTCCGCATTTCAGGAATAATTTTTCGTTGACAAACCTCTTTTCCTGTGCTATCATAACTCCAATTTCAAATGAAACGCGATGACGGAATTTACCATGCGGTCGGGTACTCAGAGAAGAGGCGGTTGCTGCGAGCCTTTGTACCTTAGTATGGATGCCCTTCCCGAGCGTCGGCACCCAAAGGGCTTTGCCCCGGTAGGCTTCGACGGAGACCCCACCGTTATTCGGGGACCGGCATGACTGTGCCGGAACGAGTGCAGACCTTCGGTCTGAATTCAGGTGGTAACACGGATTTTGATTCGCCCTGAGCCAACGGCTCAGGGCGTTTTGTTTTACAGGAGGAACGACGTATGTATTATGAACAGTCCGCAAAGCTCGATAATGTCAGCTACGACATCCGCGGCCCCGTTATGGATGAGGCCATGCGCATGGAGGCGATGGGTGTTTCCATTCAGAAGCTGAACATCGGCAATCCCGCACCGTTTGATTTTCACGCTCCGGATGAGGTGATCCTCGATCTGATCTATAATCTCCGTTCCTGCGAAGGGTACAGCAACTCCAAGGGGCTCTTCTCCGCACGGAAAGCCATCATGCAGTACTGCCAGCTGAAAAAGATCCCCAATGTGGGCATCGACGACATCTACACCGGAAATGGTGTCAGCGAGCTGATCACCATGTCCATGCAGGGTCTTCTCAATAACGGCGACGAAATTCTTGTTCCTGCCCCGGATTATCCTCTCTGGACAGCCTCCGTCACCCTTGCAGGCGGCAAAGCCGTTCATTATATGTGCGATGAACAGTCCGGATGGTTCCCGGATGTACAGGATATCCGCAAAAAGATCACAGACCGCACAAAGGGCATCGTTGTCATTAACCCCAACAACCCCACCGGTGCCCTTTATCCAAAAGCGCTTCTGGAGCAGATCGTGGAGGTTGCCCGGGAGCATGACCTCATTCTCTTTGCCGATGAGATCTATGACAGGCTGGTGATGGACGGTCAGGAGCATGTGGCTCTTGCCTCCCTTGCCCCGGATCTTCTCACTCTCTGCTATAACGGCCTCTCCAAATCCCACCGCGTTGCAGGCTTCCGCAGCGGCTGGCTGTGCCTTGCGGGAGATAAAAGCCGCGCCAAAGGCTATATCGAGGGACTGAACCTCCTTGCCAATATGCGTCTTTGCTCCAATGTGCTGGGACAGAGCATCATCCAGACCTCCCTTGGCGGCTATCAGTCCTGCGATGAATTTCTGCTGCCCGGAGGACGGATTTACGAACAGCGGGAATTCATTTACAATGCACTGAATGACATTCCCGGCATTTCCGTGGTAAAGCCCAGTGCTTCCTTCTACATTTTCCCGAAAATGGACATGAATAAGTTCGGCATTCACAGCGATGTAAAGTTCGCGCTGGATCTCTTGAAGCAGGAAAAGATCCTCATCACCCCGGGTACCGGCTTCCACTGGCCGGAGCAGGATCACTTCCGCATCGTATACCTTCCGGAGATCGAATCTCTTCGCACCGCAGCAAAAAAGCTCGGACACTTCTTTGGGCATTATCATCAGCATCCGTAACATAAATCCCCCGCTGAGGGCTTTCTTGCTTCTCAGCGGGGGTTTTGTTCTACTTATCTCCCCGGATCTCTCCAAGGGTCATTTTCCTTCTGTGATGGATAGGCTTCCATGTCACCCGCGCAAATATGGCTGCGGCGGAAATGGGGATATATGTAAACATAAAGAGCGGAAAGGTGAACACGGAGAGCACTTTTTTCCACCCCGGCGCACAGATGCGTTTCCATTCGGTCATCACCGTAAGTCCGCCCATGAAGGCAAAGGTGCCGTAAAGCTTCAGAAGCCCCATGGCCATATCCCGCAAAAGAGGAAGCATATTTTCTCCGTTGAGCACAGATAAAACGATCCCTCCCAACGTAAGAAGCGCTCCCGCAAAGCTGATGAGCACTGCAGGCATGGTGGCCATCAGCATATCGAAGCAGGCAAAGCTTCCATGGGTAAATAGCCGCCTCAGCAGCTTCGGGCCGCAGCGGCAGAAGACCTGCAGATTCCCCTTTGCCCAGCGCATCCGCTGTCTCCAGGACTGCAGAAAGCCTGTGGGCTGTTCATCATAGAGCACCGCATTTTCCGCAAAGCCGATGGTTTCCCCAAGGGCGATCTGCTCCGCGGTAAATTCGAGATCCTCCGTCAGGAGAAACCAGTTCCAGCCGCCGCTCTCCTCAAGAATCCGCCTGTCCACCAGAAATCCCGTACCGCCCACAGCGCAGCTTGTATGAAGACAGGCTCTTGCGTGGTTCAGGTATCTGCTCTCCCGCAGAAACCACAGCGCATAACCGGAGGAGATCCAGTTGTCCCCGTAATTTTTGGAGTTGCGGTAGCTTGTAACGATCCTGTACCCCCGGGAATAAACCCGGTTCATCTCCCGCAGATACCCTTCCTCCAGTATGTTATCCGCATCCACCACAAGAAAGGCATCGTATTCCCCGAAGGTTCGTTCCTGACGGATGCGGTTTATGAGATAATGCAGAGCATAACCTTTACCGACAAGGGGACTGCAGCGCTGAAACACCTCCGCACCGTTTGCAAGAGCGATCTCCGCGGTTTTGTCCGTGCAGTTATCCGCCACCACAAAAATATCTGTAAGATCGTCCGGATAGTCCTGCTCACGGATGCTCTCAAGGAGATTTGCAATCACATGCTCCTCATTTCTCGCGGCAATGAGCACCCCGAATTTATGCATTGGTATATTTTCCGTATTCTTCCGAACAAAAAATGTCGGAAACAGATAGACAAGCTGATAGGCATAGCAGACAAACAGGATCACGCCAAGGATCCCGCTAAACTTCTGCAGAAGCTCCATATTCTTCCCTCCCGTATTTTTTGTATGGGAGGATTGTACCGCAGATCTCTTTAAGCTCACAGCAGGCAGAAGTTTAAGATCGTCTTAAATCTTTTCAAAGATTCTCCTCTGTGGTATAATCCAAGGCAACAAACCGCTCAATTCGGAGGTGTATTTATGTCCATGGACAGACTTCCCGCTTTGCCGATCATCGCAAACGACCCGTTTTTCTCTGTCTGGTCTCCCTGTGACCGTCTCACTGACGGCAATACGATCCACTGGTCAGGTCCGGAAAAGCCGCTTTGCGGTACCGCTGTCATTGACGGCACAGCCTGCCGCTGGCTCGGTGCGGGAGCTGCTCCCGCTATGGAGACCGTTTCGCTGCAAGTGACCCCTACAGCCACCATTTCCGTTTTTCAGGCTTCCGGGGTGGAGCTTACCGTCACCTTCCGCACTCCGGCTCTTCCTGTGGATTTCGATCTTCTCAGCCTGCCTGTGACGATCCTTTCTCTTTCCGCTGTATCTGCTGACGGAAAGGCCCACGAGGTTTCCTTCACCTTCTCCGCATCCGACAATCTCACTTATGACGGGGATGAGGTTCCCGACCTCACTACCGGAAAGTTCCCCCTCGCCGGCATGAACTGCATCTTCCGCGGACAGACCCGGCAGAAGCTGCTCAGCCGCAGCGCGGACCACATCACCATCGACTGGGGATATCTGTATCTCGTATCCTCCCTGCCCGTTTCCGGGGAAGAGGGAGCCCTTTCCGTGAAGCTTGCAGGAACCGTTTCCCCCGATACTCCGCTGGAAGGTCACTGCTACATCGGCTATGATGACATTGCCTCCATCCTCTATTTCGGTACTCCCTGCAAAGCATGGTACGCCCGAAACGGCAAAACCCTGACCTGTGCCATTGCGGAACTTGAAGCGCAGTACGACCGCATTCTCAGCCACTGCAAAGCCCTTGACGAAGCCGTGCTTGCGGAAGCGGAAGAGATCGGCGGCAGCGACTATCGGCTGATCGCAGCCGCTGCATGGCGGCACACCTTCGCTGCCCACAAGCTGATCTCCACCCCCGGGGGAGAGCCCGCCCTTCTCTCCAAGGAAAACGACTCCAACGGCTGCATCGGCACCGTTGATGTTTCCTATCCCTCATCTCCCCTGTTTCTGCGGTTTGCCCCCAGACTTGCGGAAGCGCTCTGCCGTCCGGTGCTGGAATTTGCCTCCATGCCCGTATGGGACTGCGACTTTGCTCCCCACGATGTGGGGCGGTATCCCATCGTAAACGGTCAGGTCTATGCCGTCCGGGGCTGCAAAGATATTGAGCATTCCGGCGGAGTTTTCCCGCCTCATTACCTCTATCCCGCAGGCTCGGAGCTTTACGATTTCATCAATCAGATGCCCGTTGAGGAATGCGGCAATATGCTCATCATGCTCTGCGCCGCAGCGGAAGAAACCGGTGACTACACCCTTATCCGCAAATACCGTCCCCTTCTTGACAAGTGGGTGCAGTATCTGCTGGATTTCGGCGAGGATCCCGGCCATCAGCTTTGCACCGATGACTTCGCAGGCCACCTTGCCCACAATGTAAACCTCTCCGCAAAGGCTGTAAGCGGCGTTGCCATGTGGGGCAGAGCCCTTACCGCCATGGGCGAAGACGGAAGCCCGCTTACCGAAAAGGCAAAGGCTCTTGCCGAAAGCTGGCTGAGCCGTGCAAAGCGGGATAACGGCACTGCCCTCACCTTTGACGGCGACGGCTGGAGCATGAAGTATAACCTCATCTGGGACATACTTCTCTCCCTCGGCCTTCTGCCCGACAGCTTCTACGAGGAAGAGACCCGCTCCTATCTCGGCAGGATGAACGCCTACGGTCTGCCGCTGGATTCCCGCTCCGACTACACGAAATCCGACTGGCTGGTTTGGGCTGCAAGCCTTGCCCCCGACAAAGCCGTTTTCCGTAAGATCATCGCTCCTCTTGCCCGTTACCTGCGGGAGACCAAAACCCGTGTGCCTTTCTCCGACTGGTATTACACCTCCACCGGCGATTACGTGCATTTCATTGCCCGTTCCGTGCAGGGCGGCCTGTATATGCCCTTCCTCATGAAGCACCACGGAGTGATCTGACAAAGCAAAAAGCCTTCCGCTGAAAAGCGGAAGGCTCTTTCTTAAAGCTTTACGGTTTCGCCCGGCGCAAGGCGGTACTGTGTATTTTCTTCTCCGTCAATGAAGAAAATCTCGAAAGCCGTGGGATTTGAGACGAGACTGCCGTCCGCGCTGCGGATAAGGCTGTTGTATGCGTTCACATATTCCCAGATCTCCATATTGGTGGCGTACCAGATATTTTTCTTTCCGCCCATGCGCTTTGCAAAGTCCTCGATCACATACCAGTTATCGTTGTCATTAAACTCGTAGCTGTGTCCCCAGAGGTAGAAAAGCTTCGGCTTTCTGGTGGGGAGATACCCTCCGGAGGCGTCGATCGCCAGAAATTCTTCGCAAAGCTCCGTAAGACGGGGATTGTTATGGTGGCAGGTCGCAGGCATGAGCAGCCAGTTTTCCGGCAGCTCGAACTTCTCCGTGGAAACCACTGTGCGGGAATAGACGATACCGCAGCTTCCCGCAAGCTTTGCCACCCGGTCATCGCAGGAGCCGTTGGCGTATGCCATGCCCCGCACCAC
>JAFQKD010000060.1 GCA_017397075.1 Oscillospiraceae bacterium
CCGCCGTGGAGGCAGATACCGGATACGCTGCCGTGATCCCAATCGGAGGGCAGAGCAGGCAGAAGTCTTACCTCATCCCCCTCATTCCAGATGAGCATCTCCATGATCGCGGAGGCTGCGCCGAAATTCCCGTCGATCTGGAATGGCGGATGGGCACACAGCATGGAGAGGAAGGTTCCACCGTCTCCAAGCATGGAGATCTCCTCCGTACCTGCAACAGGCTGCAGCTGCATATCCAGAACATGCTCGGCTCTGTCGCCGTCGCCAAGTCGTGCCCAGCAGTTTGTCTTCCAGGCAATGCTCCAGCCTGTACTGGGGTCTCCGCGGACATCGAGCACCTTTTTTACGGCATCGGAAAGCTCCGGAGTCATGGTCTCTCTTCCGGGGAAAAGACCGTAAAGATGGGAAATATGCCGATGATGGACTTCCCAATCGGGATACTCGCCGTACCATTCATTGAGTCTGCCGTCATCCCTGCGGATCTGCATGGGACGGAGCTTCGGCAGAAGCGCGTCATATTCCGCCGCCTCCGCCTTGCCAAGCACCTTTGCCGCATCGGAAACGCAGCGGAAGATGTCCCGGCAGATGGCCATGGACATCTCCGTGGTAAGATCCACGGGACACGCCTTGTCCCCAATGAGGTAATTATTCTCCGGGGAGGTGCAGGGCGTGACGATAAGCTCCCCGTCCTTTTCCACCAGAAGATGCTTATAGAATGACGCAGCCGCCAAAATCACAGGCCAGACTTCTTCCAGATACGCTTTGTCACCGGTAAAGGCGTAATAGTCCCAGAGCATGCGGGAAAGCCACCCGGAAGAACCGCTCCAGAAGCCCCACTGGGCAGAGCCGGGAATGCCGTTATTCTGAGGATGGCACATACACCAGATATCCGTTGCGCTGTGGCAGACAAAGCCGGGAGCGGCATAATAATCCCTTGCAGTGGCAGTTCCCGCTTTGGAAAGCTCCTTCACCATGTCAATGAGCGGTTTGTAGCATTCCGCAAGACCGAAGCGGAGCGTCGGCCAGTAATTCATCTCGGTATTGATGTTCACCGTGCAGTTGCAGCCCCATGGGGGCACGAGCTGGTCATTCCAGATCCCCTGCAGATTGGTCACCTGAGTCCCCGGACGGGAGGAGGCAATGGTGAGATACCGGGCGAAGTGGAACAAAAGGGCATAAAGTCCCCGGTCGCATTCTCCCGCTCCATGACGAATCAGTCGCTCATCGGTGGGGAGCATACCGTTTTCATCTTCGGGAAGCTTAAGCGTCATGCGGCTAAACAGAGGGGTCACATCGGCAATGTGCCGTTTTTTGAGTGCCTCAAATGAGATGGCGCAGGCCGCTTCCATGTCTGCTGCGCAGGGGGCTTCATATTCTCTGCCCTCCAGAACGGGGTGCTTGTCAAACCCGTTAAAGCTCGTACGCACAGCAAAGCGCAGAACAAGGCTTTCTGCGCCGCAAACGGTGATGACGCCGTTTTTCGGCAGAACTGGGCCGTTTTCCGTCTCCGCGCAAAGCATGGCAAGATAGCCAACGCCTTTATCCTCATCCCGCTCACCGTAAGCGTAGCCCTCCACGGGCTTCGTTTCCTGTCCGCGGACGAAAACATAGTTGGGGCAGTTTCCCGCAACGGTCAGTGCCCCGTTTTTCTCAGCCTCCGTACACCGGAGAGCGCCCTTGAGTTTCACTGCGCAGCTGAGTGCGCCGGGCTTATCCGCCCGAATCCTAAACACCATCACCTGATCCGGGTGGCTCACGAAGGCCTCGCGGGTGTAATGCACGCCGTCCACGGTGTAATTCACCGTCACGATTCCCGTTTCCAGGTCCAGCTCGCGGGTATAATTCACCGCATTTTCGTGTCCGGGGAAGGAAAGCTCGATATCGCCCAGAGGCAGGTACATCTGGGTCACCTTATCCGAAAACTCCAGCGCCGCAAGCTCCGCAGCTTCCTGCTGCTTTCCGGCAAGAGACAGTGCACGGATCTGCTCATAGACCTTATGGCTTTCCGTCCGGGGGGAAATGTACGGTTTTCCGCTCCAGAGGGTATCCTCGTTTACGGCAAGTTTCTCCACAGCAAGACAGCCGCGCACCATAGCACCCACCCGTCCGTTTCCGATGGGCATGCCCTGATACCATGCATCCGCCGGAGCGGTATACCACAGCTTCATGCGTTTATCTTCCATCATAACCTCCGCCCGGCGCAGTATGGTTTGACCGGGATTTGCCTTTACCTTATCACAGCTTTTCCTCCCGCACAAGTGCAAAAACAAAATTCCCCTCACTTCCCTTGCAACCGCCCCCGCACTCGTGGTATACTGTCCCGGAAATACACGGCAGGAGGCAGCGAGATGACCTATGTGATGGCCGGCATCCACGGTATGTACGATGCGTACAGAAAGCTTCTGGACACGGTGGAGTTTTCTGACGAGGACACCCTTTTTGTTCTGGGCGATGTGGTCGATTTCGGCCCCGCTCCCTGCAAGGTGCTGCAGGACATGAGCTGTCGCAGCAATGTGTTTCCCATTCTGGGAGACCATGATTTCATGGCAGCCATGATGCTCAAAAAGCTTCTGGATGACCCGGAGCTTGCCGATGATGACACGGTGGACGACGCCTCCACCCCGGCAGGCTGGCTGAAAGCCGGAGGGCAAACCACCTACGATGAGTTTCTTTCTCTTTCGGAAGACCTGCAGGAGGGCATTCTGGAGTATATCGACGAGTTTTCCCTTTACGAGGTGGTAACCGTGGGTGAGCAGAAATTCATCCTCGTTCACGGCGGTCTCGGAGGATATGACCCTGCAAAAAAGATGGCCCAGTATTCCCTGCGGGAGCTTCTTTACGGTCCCACGGATTACGAAAAGGCCTACTACAAAAAATCCGTTCTTGTAACGGCGCACGTTCCCACTTTCCGCATTGACGAAACCTTTCGGGGCAGGGTCTATCACGGGGCAAGGCAGCTTGCCATTGACTGCGGCGCAGGCTTCGGTGAAAAGCTTGGCTGCGTATGTCTCGACTCCGGCGAAGAATTCTACGCATAAGAAAAAACAGTTCGTCTGTCGGACGAACTGTTTTTTTCTTGAATTCTATCCATTTTGGGATTATACTGGACAAAATCGATCGTATGCAACAGGAAAGGAGGTTTCGGCATGGGTCAGCTTCGTTCTTACATCCGCCCCTGGTGGGGATACATCCTGCTTGCGGTGTTCATCAAGCTCATGGGCGCCGTGCTGGAGCTTTTCATTCCCTATCTCATGGAAGTCATGCTGGACGATAAAGTTCCCTCAAAGGATGTCCGCGCCATTTTGCTTTACTGACTTCTCA
>JAFQKD010000061.1 GCA_017397075.1 Oscillospiraceae bacterium
CCGTCCGATAGGCTTCCGGCAGCTTCAGCATCAGCTCCGCCTTTCGGGAAAGCACCTCGAACACAAGCTTTGCATACCTGTACATATTCCTGTTTTTCCCGCCTGCAGCCTCTGCCTCACGGAACACGGAAAGCGCCCGCTTGTACTCGGGAATAAACTCCCGCAGATGGGCTTCGGAAACGCCGATGCGGTAGAAAATGTTGCCGTTAATGATATGCTTGCCGTTAATATACATGGGATCGTTGAGATTGGCGCATTCCAGCGCAGCATTTACCTTCTGCGGAATCTTGGTCAAAAATTCGCCTGCGGCAATGATCTCTTCCTCCGGGCAGTCCTGCCCGCGGTAATGATACTCCGAATAGTATGGCAGGCACTGCACCGCATAAAGCATATTCCCCTCGTTCCAGAAGCTTGTCCAGAGGGTGGCAAGCACCATGCCCACGTTCCCCGCTTCAAAGCATTTCCGCATCACGGTAGTATTGCGCACCGCATCACCCAAAGGATGGGGCAGGTAGGTATCCCAGACGATGATCCCTCCGGCATAATGGATCTTTTTGTTCAGCATTTTCCCCAGAGAAAGGCCGGCTTCGATGGTTTTGGGATCGCCGCCGTAATGCCAGGAGACCAGTTCAATATCCGGGATTTGGGCAAGAAGCTCCTTTTTCCGCTCCGGGGTGGTGTTCTGCCTGTGCTCCGCGTTTCCCTCGGCAAGAAGTCTGCGGTACATATCGCTCCACATCATTGGGCGGTAGCCGTATTTTTTGCACAGGTCGTATACCTTCGCCACGTGCCGGTTCATGGCCTCAAGCCGGTTCTGATAGCCGTGCTTTACCAGATATTTCCCCAGACACATATCGAAAGGTTCGTCCATGCCCACGTTGATCCTGTCGGAGCGGAACGCCTTTCGGCAGGTTTTGAGCATGCAGTCCACGAGTTCATAGGTCTCCGGCTCGTCAATGAGCATGACCTCCTGCGTGTCCCTGACGGGGTTTGCCTCCGTCCACTTCAGATACTGCCGCAGATGCGCCAGGGTCTGGATGCAGGGAACCACCTCTACACCGAGAGACCAGCCGTAATCATCGATCTCCCGCAGTTCTTCCAGAGTATATCTTCCCCGCATATAGCCAAACATGGGGTACTCCTTCATCTCATATACGTCCTCCGTATAGAGCATCAGCGTATCCATGCCGAGACAGGCCAGAAAATCGATGTACTTTTTTACCGCTTCTACCCGCAGCACACCGCCCCGGGAGACATCCAGCATCACGCCGCAATGGTCAAAATGGGGCGTTTGGTTCAGCGAAAAGTCGGCTTTTCCCGCGGAAATGTTCTGCGCAAGGAGAAACAGCGCCCTTGCAAGCTGCAGCGTATCCTTTCCGCCCACCTTCGCTTTTCCGTCACGGTATTCCGCATACACCGAAGATGACGGCACAAGTCCGATCTCTCCGTCAAAGGAAAAATCCACGATGCCGAACACCTTTTCCTTCAGCGCGTCAAAACCAAGCCGTTCCATACCGTATATCCTTTCTTACTGCTTTTCCAGCTTTCGGATGAAAAATCCGCGGCTTTCCCCGTCTGCAGCGCACTGCAGAATGAGATAGCTAAGTCCCACCGAACACGGAGCGGTCATCTTCACCTTGAAGAGGAGCTTTTCCCGCACATAAACCAACGCCTCACCCTTTTCGGTATCGAAATCCGCGTCCACACGGCACCAGCCTTCCCCAACATCCAAGGCGTCCAGCTCAAACCAGAAGGGAGACTGGGCGGCAGCATAGGGATCGCAGGTGTTGTACCATCTGTCGGTGAGAATGAAGCGGGCGCTTTTCTCCGCAATGCGGATCTCTGCGGAGACCCTTCCCGTTTTGGCAAGGGGGAAATTCCAGCACATACCGCCGATATCGCTCAGGAGCCTGTCATCGTGATGCTTGGAAACGGAGAGCACCTCTGCAAAGCTGCCTTCCGGGTCGGGCATGGGCACGGCGCTGTAAGTTCTGTTCCATGCACAGTGACCGTTCCCCACCTCGTGATAATGGCAGCCGGAAACGCTTTTCAGATAGGTATGGGCGGTGATGTTCTCCATGCCGCAGAGGAAATCCTCCTGCCGCGCTGTCTCATAGAGCCAGCCCACATCGAAGATCACAAGCCTGCGGGACACCTGATTCTGCCCTGCGGAAACGAGGATCTTCCCATAAGGCAGTTCGAAGGCCTGAAACTGGTGAACACTCTTATCCGCAGAGGACACCACCCCGCCAAGATAGCGGAAATCCGCGTTGTTCCGCACGGGATTGAGCAAAATTTCCCGATAGCCCGAGAAAGTCTTTCCTCCATCCTCGCTGACAGCAGCATGGGCGGCATCCCGATTGGTGAACGCATTTTCTCCCATGCCGTCAATGACCTGTGCCTGCGAATCGGGAATAGCGGCCAGATTCGGCTGGGCAAGCGGCCTTGTGTTGTTCCAGAAATTCAGGATCCTGCCGTCGGAAAGACGGAGAAGATACGCCGTGGTGTTCGTTCCGTAGAACTCCGTCGGTTCCGGTTCGCTCCATGTATCGCCGCCGTTAAAAGACTCGCTCTTCCAAAAACAGTCCATGGGCGTGCGCAGGATCATGAGCAGATGATTTTCTTCGATTTCGATGACATTGGGTTCCGTACCGCTGCCCTTGCACCAGCGAAGACCCTTGTGGGGAAAAACGGTCTCAAAATGATGGGGAGCGGGAAACGTCCGTCTGTTCCATGTCACGCCGAAGTCCTCGGAAAAGTAAAACACAGGATCGTTTTCCAGCTGTGTGGTGAACCATACGCGGTTGGAATACCGGGATTCCTTGGGGAGGAACGAATCGATGTACCGCTCTCCGCTGAGCTTTATGACCTCAGGCTCCGGGTCATCGGGGCCGATTTTGGAGCGGTAGACATAGAGTCCCTGCTCGATGCCCCGGTTATTGTTATACGTATCGCAGACGGTGAGCCAAATGCCGCCCTTTTCGATCCATGTGCCTGCATTCATCTTTCCGTGGCTGTAGTGCTTTGTCCAGGAAAGACCGCAGTCTGTGGAGGAAAGATAGGCACTCTGCCCCTCCTTGCCGAACTGTTTATCGGCATAGAGCATACCGTAGGAGCGGATCTCCCCATCCGGCATGATGCACACGTCCCTTCGGGAATCGGAAAGGGGCACCGCAACCACAACAGGCGCCCAGATCCGCTGCAGCATATCCTTC
>JAFQKD010000062.1 GCA_017397075.1 Oscillospiraceae bacterium
GGGAACACCTTCCAGACTTTTTCCGGAGAAAAACTCATAGTATTCCTTGTCGAAGAAAATCTCAAACAAAACAGGCTTTTCCGTTTTTTCTCTGCGAAGGACCTTCAGAAGCTCGTCAAAATCCGCGTAGCGCTTTCTCAGTACAGGCATGGATAAGTCCCCCTTTTATTTAGTCAGCGCCTTCCACAATGTATACTGCGGAAGCACTGGCTGTTCTTCCCTTGATATCCGTAAAGGTATAGGTTACCGGATACGTTCCGTCACGGGTGGTATCCACATATCCCATAACCTCCACAAGGTGCAGCGCATCTCCTCCGCCGGAATCCACCGCCGTCACATTATGCAGCAGATTTGGATTGCTGTAGGGCTCCGCATAACGGATCCTACCCTGCACGGTAAGCTCCGGCGTTCCCGTATGCCACGGATTTCGCTCGTCATGGTCTGTGGGATCCCATGTGCAGCCGTCACCAAGGATCGGCGCTTCCGGGCGCTCCCAAGGACCGGGATCGTCATCCTCGTAGATCACGATGGGCGTACCGCCCTCGCAGTACCAGTAGATCCAGTAAGCATCCTCTACAAGAAGGCGAATGCAGCCCATGGAGCAGGATGTGCCGAGGAGGTTGAAATAATCCGTCCGCAGAGTGTCCTCCGAATCCGTCACATAGGGAACCGAGTGGAAAAGGATATTCCCGTCAATAACGGAAATATACTGTCCCCAGACATCGCCGAACAGGTCGCACCAGCGCACCTTGGCTTCTCCCATGAAAAAGGTTCCCAGCGGTGTATCCGGTCCTGTGGAACAGATCATCACATCCACGGGAATCGTATATCTTCCATCCTCATCCAGAGTATATACAGTAACACAGTTTTCCTGCTTGTTTACCGCAATACAGTATTTGCAGCCGGAATCAATGTCGCTCCATATCCCTTCGGCATAGGTCACAAGCGGCTCTTCATCGTTAGGCTCCGCATCTTTCTGTGGTATCTTCACCCGGACGGTGAACACCGACGTCTCAGAGCTCCCCTGGGCGACCACATGCGCAACGCCCGGACGCACCGCCCAAAGCTCTCCCGGTACAAGCATCTGTACCGCATCTCCGTCAACATCCCATATCGTGCTGTCAACATCTCCCACGGGAAGCAGAACCCGCTCCCCGACGGTAAGCTCAAGCTGTCTTGTAAACACCAGCTGACCGTTTGGAACAGCCGGCGCAGCCACTGCCGCCGGAACAAACTGTGCCAGAAGCAGAATACAAATCATCACACTGCAGACTTTTCTGCAAAAATGGGTTTTGGAATTCATCCAACGTTCTCTCTTTCTTTGTTTGGGATACTTATACGCCGCATTGCCACGCGGCTTTCCCCTCTCCCGGAGGAGAGACGGAGTCACGGCAGATCAGATTTCCGGAGGAGATCACCGCTTCATATGCACCGGGACCTTCTTCCATCTGCCGTTCCAAAAGCTCCACAGCGCGCTGCGCCATTTCTCTTGCATCAATGCGCACCGTGGTAAGGGCAGGATGATAAAGCTCGGAAACAGGAAGGTCGTCCACGCTGACAAAGGACACATCCTCGGGAATGGAAAGCCCCAGCTGTCTTGTACGTGTCATGGCTGCAAGGGCGGAAAGGTCTCCTGCGCAAAGGATCGCCGTGGGTCTCCGTGAACCGCTGAGGAGCCGCTGGACCCCTTCCGCGGCGTGCTGATTTCCTTCCCGCTCCGCATAGACAAGCTCCTCGCAAAACGGGATGCCGCCCTCTTCCAGTGCACGGCGGTATCCGCAAAGAAATGCCTCGTAATAATCCGGGATCTCCGCTCTGCCGAGAAGCCCGATACGGGTGTGTTTCATGGTGATGAGATAGCGCACAGCCGTGTATGCAGCTTCTTCGTAATCCGCTCGGACGCAGGGATAGCCGGGATTTTTTTTGTGGCTGTCCATCACCACGTAAGGAGTCTGCTCTTCACCAAGGATCTTCTTTGTCTCCTCATCAGGATCGAAGAGGAAAATGAGTCCGTCAACATTAGACTGTCGGATCGCCTGAAAGGCAGCCGTCTGGCAGAAATCCTCCTTCTTCCCGGAAAGCACAAGGCTGTAGCCTCTGCTGTCACACTCCTCCGCAAGAGCGCCCATGACGGCAGAATAGAACAGATTCGTCAGCGTTGAACCGGAATCCGTCACCAGAAACAGATTGTAGCTCCGCCGATAGATGAGTCTGCGGGAATTTACATTTGGGGTATACTTCTCCTCCCGGATCACCTGCAGAATGCGCTTACGGGTCTCCGGACTTACCCCGGCTTTTCCGTTGAGCACATAGCTCACCGCAGCGGTGGATACTCCGGCCCGTTCTGCGATTTGACGGATGTTGGTCTTTCCCATGACGACGCCTCACTTAACTGTTAAGTATCTATACTTTACTTGAAATTCGTCAATTTGTAAACCCCTATTTGTGTTGACAAACAAAATTCATTGCTGTATACTGAATATACTGAATCGGTTAAGTTGTTAAGTTCTTACCATATTGTTCATATCTGCAAAGGAGGCTTTCATCGGTATGTATTTTTCCGTCCGCCAGACCCCCTGCCTTGTCCGCAAGGGAAATGCTTTGGAAAACGAGCTTCTTGTCACTGTTGAACATTGCAGCGAACACGTCACCCTGACGATGGATGATGCTGTTCTCTGGCAGGGTACTCCTGCCGGGGATGAATTTGCCGTATATATCCCCGAGGTCACGGCGCTTTGCGAGGGACATTTTGCCCTTTCTACAGGCGAGACCTTCTCTCTTATGCTCCGTCCCCAGCGCCATTGGGAAGTGCATCTTGTGCAGTTTTCCCACCATGACCCCGGCTACACCGACCTTCCCTCTCATGTGCTGTGGGAAAGCGCAAAACAGCTGCATGATGCGCTGGACAATCTGGATGCCCGTGAGGATTGGCCCGAAGAGGCAAAGCCCCGCATTGTCATCGAGCAGGCCTATTCTCTCTATCAATTCCTGCGCCGTGCCGACCCTGCTGATAAGGCGCGGATGATCCGCCATATCCGGGCAGGAAACATTGAAGTCACCGCTTTCTGGGCAAACCTCATCAGTGAGCTTCTTTCCCCTGAAGAGTGTCTGCGCGCCATGTATCCCTCCAAGGCAATTGAAGACATGACCGGCGTGCCAATTGTCTCTGCAGAGCACAATGACATCACCGGGTTTACCTGGGGCTATGCCACTGCTCTCTGCCGTGCAGGGGTCAAGTACTTCATGCCGAATCTCCCTCTCTATTACAGTTGGGGTTATCAGGGCTACGAATCCTTCTGGGAGGAGGAAAAGGTTTTCGGGAGAAAAGGTCCCGGCGCGATTTGGTGGGAATCTCCTGAAGGAGAGCGCATTTTCCTCTGGTGCAACAATAACGGCTGTGTGGAGGAGCTGAATCCTCAGATCCCCTCACTGCGTCAACAGCTGGAAGATTTGGAATCTGCTGACTGGCCTCACCGAGTTTTCCGTCTTCAGGTCAAAAGCGAATCCCGGGATAATTCCAACTACATTGCGGATTACGCCGATATGGTCCGTGCATGGAACGAAAAATACGAGTGGCCAAAGCTTATCTGCAGCACGGAGAAGATGTTCAGCGAAGCTTTCCTGCAAAATCTCACCGTAGAGCTTCCCGTGCTGAAGGGCGGCGTTGACGGTCAGGATTACCCCATTGCAAGCACAAGCCAGATGGTCCCCTCCTCTCTTGTCCGTCAGACCCACGCCATTTTCCGCTCTGCGGAAATTCTCAACGCGATAACCCCCGAAAAGGCGGATTTCCGTCCCGAGCGGCTTTCCCGCGCCATGGAGGATATCCTCATGGCAGATGAGCACGCCTATGGACATAACGCCCCCGATTCCCATCAGCAGCTTTCCTCCTGGTGGGAGCACGGCGTATACGCCCCCAGAGCATATTCCGATTCCCTGCGCGTCTTTTCCGATTCCGCATCTCTCATTGCTGAAGCGGTACAGGGCTCCGAAGACCGCCACCGTATCACGGTGTTCAACACCTCCGGACTCAGTGAGGCTGTCTCCGTGGAAGCTTCTCTGGGACCGTTTCTCTGCCGTCACACTGAAGGAAAGTTCCGTCTTGTGGAGCTCTCCACCGGGAAAGATATTCCCTTCCGGCTTCGGAAGCTGGATTGGGATGACGCGGTGCTGATGGCCGGAGAAAAGACAGGCATCGGTGCAGGTACACGTCGGATGGGACTTTTTGATCCCACAACGCAAAACGGCTATGAGCTGCATTTCACCGCCCCTTGTGTGCCCGCATACGGATATGCGGCATTTGAGCTGGTGGAAGACGAAACTGCCGCACCGGAAGTCATGGTGCCTGCATACGATCATATCGAAAACGAATTCTACCGCATCAGTTTCGATCCTTCCGGCATTCTGGATGTGACCGACCTTGCAGACGGCCGTTCCCTTCTGGATGCTGCCGCTCCTCACAAGCTCGGTGATCTGCTGATCCGCTATGCAAATGACGAAGCTGTCCCCGCAAAGGTCACCTCCGTAAAGGCGGAAAAGAGTGCTGTGGAAAGCCTTCTCACCATAACGCTGCAGGGCGATGGTCTTTTCTCCGCAAAGCTTGAGGTCAAGCTTGCAGGCGGTGTGGATAACATTTCGCTCACTGCCCGTGTGATCAAAAACCCCAAGCCTCTGCAGACGCTGTATCTCGCCTTCCCCTTTGCAGGCAGCGGTGTAAGATACCAGAGCGTACTGCATGAGACCGCTCCCGCCTGTTCCCTTCTTCCCGGCTCCCATTCCGATGTGATCGCTGTTCAGGACTGGGTGCAGACACAGGGCAGCGATATTCTTTGGAACAGTGCAAATTCCCCGGTAGTATCCCTTTCTCATCTTTGGCCGGGTTACATTTCTCCCGCTCACCGCTGCATCATGGTCCCCCCCGGACATCCGCCGCTGAAGCCTGAGCAGTTCGATACCGGTCGGATCTACTCTATCCTGACCTGCAACAACTTCGGCACAAACTTCTATACCGCGCAGGTGTCCGATGCCGTTTACCGCTATACCTTTGCCGCCGCCCATGGACGAGACCGTTATGCATGGGGCGCAAAGGCCGCCGAGACGCTTACCCATGTGGTAACAAGCGGAGTTTCCGGAAACCTCCCCGCTGCCGAGACAGTTCTCTCTGTTCCCGGGCTGCGGATCCTCACCCTGAAAAAAGCGGAAAACAAAAACGGCCTCATTCTCCGCGTGCAGAACGATACCGGCAGGGATGTTACCGCTTCCGCTGTGATCTGCGGTAAAGCGTCCGAAGTTCTTGCGCTCTGCGATGCTCTTGAGCGGGATACCGAAGCCCTTGCAGGCAGAGAATTCACAGTTCCCGCAGGAAAGCTTGCCACTGTCCGTCTGAAGGCAGAGCTGCTTTAACCTTATGCCGCCGTTCCGGGACAGAAAATCCGCGCAGGATGCCTGTTTCGGCTGAAATCCATGCTGATTTTATTTTTGATGGGAAAGCATTCGTACCGTTTATGGATATCAATGAATGGACAAAAAACAACA
>JAFQKD010000063.1 GCA_017397075.1 Oscillospiraceae bacterium
CAGATCCCCGGAATGCCGCAGGTGAAAAGTCTTTACCCGATGGCGGGAAGACTGATTAACCCGGAGATCCCGCTGCCAAACGGAGAGACGGTAAAGCTTCTGGATGATCGCGGCATTTACCTTGGCACGCAGCTGGAAAGCGACTTTGACGGAGAGCGGTATTTCGTCATCGCTGCGGGAATGGATTTTCTTTTGGTCTATACCTGCGGCGAACGGCAGAACGATGCGGAGCTGACGGTGTTCAAAAAACGCTGAGGGGAAAAAGCACCCCCGGCAGCAAACGCTGCCGGGGGTGTCTCTATAAATATTTCTTACTTCGTGTTTGCCATCTGGAGAAGACCCTTGAGATAGCCGATGGCGAAGAGCTTGCCCAGATCGCCGTAGCCTGCGGCAAGGGGGTTCTCCCCGTTCAGGGTGGGCACATGGTCCACACGCACGGGAACATCAGGGCAGATCTCCTCATACACCCGGATCATCCGGGCCATGTCGATGGAACCATTATCATGGAAGGTCTCCCGGAACTTCACGGGGCAGCCTTCGGTGTTGCGGAAGTGGACAAAGAAGATCTTGTCCCCGAAGGCGCGGGCAGCCTTTTCCACATCCTCGCCCATGATCTTGTAGCAGGACTGGCACATGGTGACACCCAGCATGGGGGAGGGGATCATGGTGATGGCCTTTTTGATGTTTTCAAAGGAGATCATGATGCGGGACACATTTCCCAGCTTCGGCAGGGGGGGATCGTCCGGGTGGAGGGCAAGCTTAATGCCGTGCTTTTCCGCATGGGGCAGGATGGCCTTGAGGAAATAGGTGTAGTTGTCCCAAAGCTGCTCGGCGGTGATGACCGCATCGGAGGGGGTGTAATCCTTGAGATCAAACCCGGTGACCATGGCGCCGCCCCGTTCGGGCAAAGTCTTGGAGGTTCTTGTCCAGCCAACATGAGCCATGAAGTTAAAGCAGATGGTGCGGATGTTGAGCCTCTCCATAATGGGGAGCATGGCGATGGCCTTTTCGATGGCCCAGTCCCGCTTATCGTCCCCGGCCTTGATGTGGTCGTGGAGGGCGTTGGGCATAGGCTCCACCACAACGGGGGTGATGCCCCGGGAGGTGAAACGGTCATACACCGTCTGCCAGTGGGCGGCATTTGCCACGTCAAAGTCCGCCGTTTCCGGCAGCCGCACCACGGCGTGCTCCACGCCGCACTGCACAGCAAGATCCCAGCCAAGGGACGGATCGGGATAGAAATAATCAGCAAGGATCATGAGAATATCCTCCGTAATTGAAATTACCGTCATTATACCGCATTTTTGCGGAAGTTAACAGATGGTTCATTGATTTTTTGTGCCTTTTCGTGTTAAGATACAGCGAAAACACATAAGGAGGCATCTATGGAAAAATTCATCCCCTATGAAAAGCTCTCCAAAAAGGAGAGACGCAGACAGGACAGTCTCCGCCGCGGGACATGGGGCGGCATGAGCCCGGTGACGCGGAAAGCGGAGAGCAAAAAGGTCTACAACAGAAAAAGAGCGCAGTACCGGAAGGAAGATTTTTCGGGGCTGCGCTCTTTTTGACAGATGGCGTGTACAGTGCTACAATGACGGCAGTGTATAAAGGAGGCATGGGGATGCAGACATACAAAATCGCGGTCATTGCCGGGGACGGCATCGGGCCTGAGGTCATTCGGGAAGGTGTGCGGGTACTGGATGAGGCGGCAAGGCTTGACGGAAGCTTTGCCTTTGCATTTACCCATTTCCCCTGGGGCTGCGACTACTATAAAGAGACAGGGCGCATGATGCCGGAGGACGGCATCGAGACCCTGTCCGCCTTTGACGCCATTTTCCTCGGCGCTGTGGGAAGACCCGATGTGCCGGATCACATTTCCCTGTGGGATCTGCTGCTCATCATCCGCAAGAGCTTTGATCAGTATGTGAATCTGCGCCCGGTGAAGCTCCTCAGGGGGGCGCCCTGTCCCCTTGCCGGTGTGACGGAAGCGGATGTGGACATGACCTTCATCCGGGAAAACAGCGAGGGAGAATATGCCGGCAGCGGAAGCTGGCTCTATCCCGGGAAGCCAAACGAAGTGGTCATTCAAAACGGCGTGTTCTCCCGTGTGGGGTGCGAGCGGATCATCCGCTATGCCTTTGAGCTTGCCCGGAAGGAGAAAAAGACCCTCACCAGCATCAGCAAAGGCAACGCCCTGAACTATTCCATGGTCTTCTGGGATCAGATTTTCCGGGAAGTTGGGCAGCAGTACCCCGATGTGGAGACCCACAGCTATCTGGTGGATGCCGCCAGTATGTTCATGGTGAAGGATCCCAAGCGCTTCCAGATCGTGGTGACCTCCAACCTTTTCGGCGATATTCTCACAGACCTTGGCGCGGCTATTGCCGGCGGTATGGGTCTTGCCGCCGGGGCAAACCTGAACCCGGAGCGCCGCTTCCCCTCCATGTTTGAGCCCATCCACGGCTCGGCACCGGATATTGCCGGTATGGGAAAGGCAAATCCCCTTGCCACCGTCTGGTCTGCAAGCCAGATGCTGGATTTCTTCGGCAGAGAGGATCTGGGAAAGCTTCTCATCGATATCATTGAGGAAATGCTCTGCGAGAAAAAGGTGCTGACGGCGGATCTGGGCGGCAGCAGCACCACAGAGGAAGTGGGCGACGAGGTCATCCGTAAGCTGAGAGAAAGGATGAAAGCGCGATGAGACTGTGGTTTGTGCGTCATGGGGAGACCATGGCTAACCGTGACAGAATTCGGGTGGGGCAGACGGATATCCCCCTCACCGATCTTGGACGGGAGCAGGCGAAAGCCATCCGCCCGATCCTTGCAAGGATCCCCTTTGACCGGGTGTACGCAAGCGACCTTTCCCGGACAATCGAGACCCAGAGCCTTGCCCTTCCGGGGAGAACACCCATCACAACGCCTCTTCTCCGGGAATATGACATCGGTTCCCTTGCAGGGATGCCCATCGTGAACCCTGAGCTTCCCGATGACGAGTATGTCCGCCGAACAAGGGATTTTACGGCTTACGGCGGAGAAAATCCTGCCATGATCTGTGACCGCGTGCGGAAATTTCTGCGCATGGCGGAGGCGGATCCCTGCGATAATGGGGCGGTCTTTGCCCATAACGGTACCCTCGGAGCCATGCTGCAGGTGGTGCTGGGGGCGGATATCGACCAGAACGCGGCAAACAGCACAAACTGCGCCATCCATGTTTTTGAGTACAAAAACGGAAAATGGACGCTGCTTGCGTGGAATTACATGGCAGAACTGAAGTGAAAAAAGGACTGATTTGCATGCCGGCAAATCAGTCCTTTTCTAAGTGCGCAAGAAAAACGGAAGCTTTATTTTGCGTTTTCTTTTGCTGTGCGGCAGGAAGCAATCAATAATCTGCGGATTTTTCCGCACATGGCTTCTGCCTGCGTGTACGTTTGCTGACTGATTCGTCCCGTATCGTACAACAGCTTCAGCCAATAGCTTGTTTCGCTGGTTTCTTTCAAAGCAATTTCCAGTTTTGATACAAAATCTTTCCTGCTTTGCGCATATTGAGCTTCGTGGATGTTGGCGCCGACAGAAGTTCCCGCACGTGCAAGCTGATTGGACATGTATGAACTCTTGGGGGTGTCAATTTTGTCTGTCAAGCTGACAATGGCTACGGCAAACTCATAAGATAAATCCAACAGAACATTTTCTGCCACAGAAAGCACGCTCCTTATTTGCACACGAACAAAAATGGGGAGAGTAAATGATGTGTCGTTTTCACGACATGATATACGGCGCTGCCGCATGATATACTGTCCGTTTCCCTATGTGCCGAAGGCATATATCATTCACCGAAGGTGTATATCATGCCGAAGGCATATCATCCGTGACCGAAGGAAACGGACAGCATTGCAAAAGAACTGAAGTCCTTTTGCTTATTCCGCCAGTACCCGGAACAGATCCTCAAAGAGGGCGTCCCGGTTAATGTGCCAGACGTATTTTGTAAAGTGGCGGTTGGTCTCGGTGACGTAGTGTTTGTCATATTCCGGAATGGGACTGGAGATGAGCTTGTCGCACATGAAGCGGTCGTTTTCGTTCAGCAGCCACGCAACGGCGGTAATATCCCAGATGACACGGGTCCAGGGTTTTCCCGCGGCATAGCTTTCCGCCTCCTGCACGGTGTTTTCACACAGATAAGTGCAAAGGTCGTTTTTGCCCAGAAGCCAGTATTCCAGCTCCTGCTTTGAGGTGGTCACATGATCCACCACGCCGAAGCAGGGCAGCAGAACCACCGGAGCGCCGCAGCCAAGAAGCACACGGGCGCCTGCAATATCCTGCACCATGTTGAACTCCGTTGCCGCGTTGGGGATATGCACCCCGTGACCCCCAAGCCACACGAACACGCAGGTCTCCGCCATGGCGGGGTTTTTGAGAATGGCGGAAGCTACATTGGTGATGGCGCCGATGGCAACGATGTAAAGCGGATTTTCCGCGGTGTAGCTTTTGGCGGTTTCCGCCATAAAGTCGGCGGCGTCGGAATTCACGGGAGTAGTTTCGTCAGGAAGATAGGTTTCCGAGCCTCTGTGCACCAGCGGGATCAGCTCCTCCTTGCCCATGAAGGTGAGAAGCTTCAAAATCTCGTCATAGCTTTTTTTCATGCCGTCTGCAGGAGAGACGGATTTTTGATTCAGAAACGGTGCGGCGCAGATGCCCTTCACCCGGAACTTCTCCGTGTTTTTCACCATATAGCTGATGGCAAACTGGTCGTCGATCTCGTTATAGGCATCGGTATCCAGAATGATGTCGATGGGGCCCTTGGGCGGGGTGAGATTTTTCAGATACTGCTGCAGTTCCATGGAGAGACCTCCTTAATTATGATTGCAAAAATTGTAGCATGAAGACAGGCACTTGTAAAGTATGGGAAAGTGGCATAAAATAGAAGAAACGGAGTGCCCACAAAGGAGGATTCGGTATGCTGAGACTGTTTAAAGAAAGCATGACCCGGCGGATGTACGATTTGGACGGCGAGTGGAGCTACCTTGCAGATCCTGCGGGGGATGCAAAATGGGGTGCGGGACTTCCCCATGGGAAAAAGCCCATCATTATCCCCGGCTGCTGGAACAATGAGCCGGGAATGCTCCATCACGAGGGTGATGTGTGGCTGGAAACGGAATTTGACACGGTTCTGCCCAACATCCGCCTTGTTTTCGGCGGTGTGAATAACGAGTGCGACGTGTATCTGGATGGGGTGCATCTTGGGTATCATTACGGGCCTTTTACGGAGTTTGCCTATACGGCCGAAGGACTTGTTCCCGGTACTCATAAGCTGGTGCTGCGGACGAACAACGTGCATAACATGACGGATACCATTCCCCTCTCTCAGGTGGACTGGTTCCATTACGGCGGGATCATCCGCTCCGTGGAGGTGCACGAGTTTGAAAAGGCGGCCGTGGAGTCCATGAAGCTGGAATACACGCTTGAGGGCGGCGATGCAAAGCTTTCCGCAAAGCTGTGCCTTCATGCCTTTGAGGAGGTCACCGCTCCCGTCCGGCTCATTCTGGACGGGAAGGTGCTTGCGGAAGAGACCGTCACCCTTTGCGGTGAGGGAAAAGCCATTCTCCGGGCAAAGCTGGAAAACGTGAAGCTTTGGCAGCCGGAGGATCCCGCGCTTTATACCTTCACGGCGGAATTTGCCGGGGACAGTCTTCGCGACCGTACAGGCTTCCGCACCATCGCCATCCGGGGGAAGGAGTTCCTGCTCAACGGAACACCCATCGAATTCCGGGGCGTGAACCGTCATGAGGAGCATCCGGACTGGGGCTTTGCCGTGCCCGCAAAGCTCATTAAGAAGGATGTGGACATCATCCGCGGCATGGGCTGCAACTTTATCCGCGGCTCCCACTATCCCAACGCAAAGATCACTCTGGACTACATGGACGAAACGGGTATGCTCTTCTGGGAGGAAATCCCCATGTGGGGCTTTTTGGAGGAGCATCTTCTGAATGAGACCGTCCGCAAAAGAGGCGCTCAGCTCCACAGGGAGATGGTGACGCGGGACTATAACCATCCCTGCATCGTGGTCTGGGGACTCAATAACGAGGTGGAGACCCGAAAGCCTGCTGCCCGTGAGGTGGCAAAGCTGTTCCGGGAAACGCTGGAGAGCTATGATACCTCCCGCCTCATCACCTATGCCACCATGATGCCGTTGGAAGACCTGTGCTTTGACTATGCGGACTTTATCTCCGTGAACCACTATACCGGCTGGTATCTCGGGCCCAAGGAAAACTGGCCTGCCTTCCTCGATAAGCTTGAGGCATACATTGCCTCCACCGGAAACGGCCATAAGCCTGTGGTCATGTCGGAATTCGGCGCCGGCGGCATCTATGGGGTCACGGAGCTGGAGGAGGATGTGACATGGTCGGAAAACTACCAGAGCGATTTTCTGGAGTACGTTCTGGAGCTCTTCCGCGCAGATCCCCGTATCAGCGGCAGACTCATCTGGCAGTACTGCGATATGCGCGCCGGCACCCGTACCTGCGCGGAGGGCATTTCCCGTGCGCTGCAGCGTCCCCGCAGCTTCAACAACAAGGGTCTCGTAAACGAATACCGCAGACCGAAGATGGCATATTATACAGTGAAAAAAGCATACAGCAAATAAAGGAGACCCGGCATGAAAAGACTCGGCATTTTGATTCTGGCACTGGCAATGACACTTTCCCTCAGCGCCTGCGGAGAAAAGAAGGACTATGAAGAGGCCGTCGCCCTTTATGAGGCGGGGGATTTTGAAGCGGCAAAGGAAATTTTCGCGGAGCTTGGGGAGTACGAACAGGCTTCCGTTTACGCCCATCACTGCGATTTCGGCATCGTCGGCAGTGAGGTGCTGTTCGGCTTTACGCAGGAACCCTATATCGTTCTGGATGTGCAGGAGGGGAGATCTCTTCTTCTTGCAGATACTCTGTATGCCTACCGCCCGGATAAGGATAACCCCACCCATTTCGGCAGTCAGGACTTTTTCGGAGAGGACAACTGGGAAGAGAGCAGCATCCGTCAGTGGCTCAATGGGGAATATCTTGAGGACTCCTTTACTTACTGGGAGGACTATATCCTGCAGACGGAGCATGACGGGGTGAAGGACTATGTTTTCTGCCTTACGGCAAAAGAAGCGGAAGACTATTTTGCAGGCAGCAATGACCGGCAGATGCTTGCAAGTCAGCAGGTCCTTGACCGGGGTACCGCCTATGTGAGCATCTATAACACCGCAGGCTGGTGGCTCATGCCCGAGGGGGGAGAGTATCCCTATGTGGATGCTTACGGCGATGTGGTCATGAACGGCACAGGCTTCGAGTGGGATGTGGCGCTGCGCCCTGCCTTCTGGCTGGATCATGCCGCCTTTATGCCCGTGGAAGCGGACACAGCGGAATAAGCGGATACAAATAAAAAAGGACACTTTCCGACGGAAAGTGTCCTTTTTTGCGTGATTCAGTACGTAAATTCTCTGTCCTCTCCTGCGCCTGCGCGGGCAAGATGGATGGTGCGCTTCACGGGATCGATGGTGACAATATCGAAAAGGATCTCGCTTGCGGTGCCGTCCTTGCGGGGCAGATTGTGCTTGCTGCCCGTGTACATGATGCCGCAGCCGGTCTCGATGTAGCGGATGCCGTCGTGCACCACGGTGTGATCCGTGTGCATGTGTCCCAGCATCATGCAGGCGATCTCTGCCCGGTGATATCCGGAGAAATCCGCCTCCACCTTCTGGTGGAAGTCGCTGCCGGCGCCCTTTTCCACGCTGCAGCTGCCGCCTTCCTTGTAAGCCTTCAGAATGTCCTGCAGGATATTCAGATGGCTGATGTCCTCATCGTCATCGACACCCCGAAGCACAGGGGGCACATGACCGAAAAGCACCACCGTCCAGCCGGGCTCGTCAAACTTCAGCGCCGTATCGGTGAGCCAGTCCAGCTGCTCCTGCGAGAAGGCGTAGGTGCCCTGATGCAGGTAGCGCAGCTTGCCGTTATCGAAGATGTAGGGAATATCCCCGGTGTCAAGGAAAATGCTGCGGACCTTTACATCGGCATTGTCCACATAGTAGTAGAGACCGGGAGCCTTGCGGTTGATTTTGCCGCCCTGAGAGGGGACATGGTTGTAAAACAGCACGTACCGTTCCTCCCGGGTGAGGTGCTGGGTGGCCACATCGGCGGGGATGAAATTGTCGTCCCAGATGGAGTTGTCGTCGTGGTTGCCGTTTGCGGGGAAATAGCGGATGCCGTCAAGCTCCGCACGGAGACCCCGGAAGCAATCGGACTTGTACTGCTTGTCGCCGTCGTTCACATGGTCGCCGCCCATGGCAAGAAACTCCACGTGGGCGCGCTTTGCGATCTCCCGGAAGGCGTTGAGGTATCTGCGGGCGCGGATCTGGTGGGTGGGCTTCAGCCGCACGGCGTAATGGGTATCGGTAATGAAACCAAAGGTGAAGGTGTTTACATTCTGGTGAGACTGCACGGCTTCCACCGTTTTCTGCACCTCTTGGGCGATGTAATCGGGATATGTGTCGCTGCTGGTCATAGGCGGCTCCACATAGCCTTCGTGGTCCATGCGGGAAACAACATATTCAGGAACGCTCCAGCGCATAGGGCACTTCCTTTCTGCAGTTCGTATTTGCTTTCATTATACACCTTTCCGAAAAAATGGCAACGGTTTATGCCTCCAGCTCTTCCCAGAGAACCTTTTTGACCTTTGTCCAGTTGAGACAGCGATCGTTTCCGCCGCTGTAGTAATAGGTCACAAGGAAGCCGTCTTTTGTTTCAATGACGGCGGGATAGCAGAAGCTTTCCTTCGGGTCGTCCTCCAGCATGTAGCAGCAGGCGGCAAAATCCAGAAGACCGCCGTTGACAAAGGTCTCGTACTCACGGGCGAAGGAAGCGCCGCTGTCCCGGCTCACCGCGCATACAAGAGGCGTGCGCTTGGGACTTTTCCAGATCTCGCCCGCAGTATAAAGACAGCTGAAGGCCTGAGGATTGAACACCGCCACGGCGTGACCGCCTGCAGGCTTTACCCGCATGGGGGAGTCCGCGGAGGTGAAGCGGAAGGCCGGGGAGGCGGGAGACCATGTTTTACCACCGTCTTTGGAGATGCTCTGGTACTGGTGACCGTAGGTGCTGCGCATCCAGACCCAGAGGGTACCGTCCTCCAGCTCGAAGATCCCGGGTTCGGCAAAGCCTGCGGCATCGGGATAGGGGGATGAGATGGGGCCGGGAAGGGTGTCCCATGTGCGTCCGCTGTCATCGGAGAAGAAGACCCGCACAACGCCGCCGGGATATTCCGGCCAGTGGATGCTGCCGGTTTCCGTATGGGCGCCGGGACCGTGATCACTTGCGGGATAGAGGATGCGTCCGGCCTTTGTGACGATGGCGCAGTCATTTACGCCGCAGTAATAGCCGTGAACCGGGGTGCAGAACCGATAATCGCTCCATGTTCTGCCCTCATCGGCGGAATAACGGAACACGGGCATACATTCAAGAACCTTTTCGCTGAGAAAAGCCTTCCGCAGATAGGTCATGCCAAGCTCCCCGTTGGGAAGACGGATGAGGGAGGGGGACATATAGTTTTGTGCCTCCGGGTCTTTTTCCACGATGACCCATGGTGCGGACCAGGTTTTGCCCTCATCTTCGGAGCGGCAGGCGGCAAGTCTTGCTGTTCCGTCATCCCAGGGATCGTCTCCGCAGTACTGGGAATACACAAGCAGGATGCTGCCGTCCTTCAGGCGGATAAAGGTGCTTTCCCCGTTTCGGGGGTTCTTGGGACCGGTTTTGAGAATAAGGGTATCCTTGCCGATTTTTTTCATGGCTGTACCTCCCTGCTTTTTTGGCCAGTGTATCACGCTGACCGGGAAAAGAAAAGCTTTTTCTTGCAAAATCCGCTGCAAAGGAGTAGGATGCGAGAGGAAGAAATGAGAAAGAGGAATATGTTATGATCGCAAATTATCATACCCATACCGTCCGCTGCCATCATGCCGACAAGGTGGAGGATGCCGCCTTTGTGGAAGCTGCCATCGGCGCGGGACTTCAGGTTCTCGGCTTTTCGGAGCATGCTCCGTGGCCTTATGAGACGGACACATGGTATAAAGACGCACGGATGGATCACGCGCAGTTTGATGAGTACGTGTCCGCCGTCCGCCGTCTGCAGAAGCAGTACGAGGGGAAGATCCGCATTTATCTTGGTCTGGAGTGCGAATATTACCCCAAATATCTGCCCTGGCTCAGTTCTGTGCGGGATCGGCTGGATTATGTGATCCTGGGCAATCACTGGCCGGAGACGGATGAGTTCGGCGCAAAGTATATGTATTATTCCACCACCCCCGAGGAACTGGAACGGTACACAAAGATCCAGGTGGAGGCCATGGAGAGCGGGCTTTTCTGTTACGCCGCCCACCCGGATTTCGGCTTTTCCAGCTGGCAGAAAGCGGACGAGGTCTTTGAGACCTGCGCCCGCACCATCTGCAAAGCGGCAAAGCGGCTGGAAATGCCGCTGGAGTATAATCTCTACGGACTGGAAAAGGCGGACCTTCGCGGCCATCCCGGTCTGGGATACCCCTGTGCAGAGTTCTGGGAGATCGCGGCGGAGGAAGGCTGCGATGCCGTCATCGGCTACGATGCCCATTATCTGCGCCACCTGCAGAACACAAAGTATCGGGATGGGGCGGAGAAATTCCTGCACGGTCTTGGCCTCAATGTGCTTGAGACACTTCCGGGATTGGAGTAAGGATGAAGACAAAACGGATCTTTATGTCTGCGCTGGGCGTTGTCGTCGGCGGCATCAGCGTGGGAATGTTCAAGCTTGCAGCCTTCGGGGTGGATCCCTTCCAGTCACTCATGAGCGGTCTGGATCAGTGGATCCCCATTTCCTTTGGTACCCTGTATGTCATCGTAAATGCGCTGCTGCTTCTCTTTTCGCTGATCTTTGACCGGCACTATATCGGTCTTGCCACGGTGCTGAACCTGCTTTTCGTGGGCTATGCGGCAGATTTTTCCCATGCGTTTCTGCTGCGCATTTTCCCCGAGGCATCCGTTGCGCTGCGCTCTGTAAGCTTTGTTCTGGGGTTTGTGATCCTCTGCTTTGCCTCCGCCTTTTATATCACGGCGGATCTGGGGGTATCCACCTATGACGCGGTGGCCCTTGTCATGGCAAACAAGTGGAAGCTGTGGAAATTCAAGTATATCCGCATCTGCACGGATGTGGTCTGCGTGCTTCTGGGCATCGGGTGTTTCCTTCTGGGGAAGGGAAAGCCGGGAGAGATCCTCACCTTTGCGGGCGTCGGCACGGTGGTGACGGCGTTTTTCATGGGACCGCTCATCGACTTTTTCCAGCGGAAGGCGGCAATTCCGTTTCTTGAACGGGGAAGGAAACACGGAAGCGGAGGCGAAAACGGATGAAAAAAACCTATGTGACCACAATGCCCGATGATATCGGTGCGTTTCTCCGGGCGAGCCGCTGCCTTGCCTCGCTGGGGATCAACATTACCCGTGTGAGCTATAATAAAGCCATCGACTCCCACACCCTGTTTCTGGATGCGGAGGGGAATGTGCAGCAGCTTCGGCAGGCGGATGAAGAGCTGAAAAAGATCGGCTATCTGACGGATAAACGGCAGGGAGCGGGAGTTGTTCTGCTGGAATTCTGCCTGCGGGATGTACCCGGCAGCGTGACGGATGTGCTGACGCTCATTGATGAGTTCCACTTCAATATTTCCTACATCAGCTCTCAGGAAAACGGCACGGAATATCAACGGTTCAAAATGGGCCTGTATGTGGATGCTCCGGAAAAGATATCCGGCTTCCTCACCCGGGCGGAGGCGCTCTGCGATGTGCGTGTGCTGGACTATAACCGTTCGGAAAAGGTTTTCGACAACAGCATTTTCTATAATTCCTTTGTGGACGGGCTCAGCCGTGTTATCGGTCTTTCCGAAGAGGTGAAGCAGGAGCTGCTGGTGAACGCAAATCTGGCCATGCAGACATTGGACGAGCAGGGGCTTTCCCCCTACAAAACCTTTGACAGCATCAGCCGCTTTGCGGAGCTTCTTGCCGCCTGCCGGGGCAGTGCTTTTGCACCAAGAATATCCCGCCATGCCGTAACGGAGAACACGGAAATATTCCTTATCGAGCCGCCCTGCGGCAGCAACACGGCCATTATCCGCAGCGGGGAGGAATATCTCTTTGTGGACAGCGGTTATGCCCTGTATCGGGAAGAAATGGAGAAAATATTCCGCAGCATCATCCCGGATTATGACGGACGGAAGAAGCGGGTTTTTGTGACCCATGCGGATGTGGATCATTGCGGACTTCTGCCCCTGTTCGATGAAATTATCGCCGGGAAAAAGACAGCCCAATGCCTGCGGTTGGAGTATGACGGGAAAAACGGCTTCCGTGAGCAGAATCCTCTGCACCGCCCGTATATCAATATGTGCAAGATACTGACCGGCTATAAGCCTCCGGCACCGGACAAGGTCACAGGTCTCTGGGAAAGCAGGGAGGGGCAGGAGCCTCTCACGCAGGTGGGGATCTTTGATTTCGGAGAGCTGCACTTTGAGGTGTACGAGGGAAAGGGCGGGCATCTGCCGGGAGAGCTTGTGCTTCTGGATTACGCCCACCACATTGCCTTTACCGGGGATATCTACATCAACATCAAGGCGCTGACTCCCGGGCAGGCAGAGTATAACCAGTATGCCCCGATCCTGATGACCTCCGTGGACACGGATCCGATGCTCTGCGCATTGGAGCGCGGCGCCATTTTGCAGCGTCTGGGTGCGGGGAAGTGGCAGATCTTCGGCGCACACGGGCAGAAAAAAGACTATCAGGTGACTGTGAGCTGAACGCAACCAATGTTCCATAGACAGCTGCTGCGGTATGTGATAGACTGAGAAAAACAGCTGAGATGTGGGGAGGGCGGCGGATGGATATTTCTTTTGCGTCGGGAAACGAGAAGTTCAATTACCGGGTGTGCGCCATGATGATCCGGGAAGGAAAGATTTTGGCGATGCACGATGAACGGTCGCCGTATTTTTACCTGCCCGGCGGCAGAGTAGAGCTCGGCGAGACGGCAGAAGATGCCGTCGTACGGGAAGTTCGGGAGGAACTGGGGATCAGCGTGAAGATCTCCCGTCCGCTGTGGCTGAATCAGGCGTTTTTCACAGAGGATGTGGATCATCTGCAGTATCACGAACTGTGCGTATACTTTCTTATGGACTTTTCGGAAACGGATCTGTTGTCCCGCGGGGCGAAATTCACCGCAACGGAAGGAAAACGTACACATGTTTTTGAGTGGCTGGAATTTGAGCGGCTGAAGGATGAATATTTTTATCCGATTTTTCTGAAAAAAGACATTTACCACCTTCCCGATACCTTTGCCATCCGCACGGAGCGGGAATAATTGGAAAAAGTCCGGACAGGAGAAGGCATGGACACATACAGATATATTTCCCTGCGGAATGAGCCGTCCCGAAAAAATGCGGCGGCCGCGTGGTTTCATGAAAAATGGGGCGTGCCGCAGGAGGCCTATCTTGCCTGCATGGATGCGTACCTGCGGGGGGATACGCAGTACGGCTGGTATCTCTGCCTGCGGGAGGAGAAGATCATCGGCGGTCTTGGGGTCATCGAAAACGACTTCCATGACCGAAAGGATCTGACGCCCAACATCTGCGCCGTGTATACGGAAGAGCAGCATCGCTGCAAGGGCATCGCCGGGGCGCTTCTGGATATGGCGGTGGAGGATCTTCGGAAAAAGGGGATCTCTCCCGTGTATCTGCTTACGGATCATACCGGCTTTTACGAACGGTACGGCTGGGTGTTTTTCTGCATGGTGCAGGGGGACGGAGAGCCGTCGCCGTCACGGATGTATATTCACAGATGATCACGCGGTGCTTTCCAAATCGGAGAGCACCGCTTTCTTTGTATAACGAAAACCATGGGCTATGCCTGTGAGCAGTCCTGCCGCAGTGGGAGCCTCCCTCTGACGAGGGAGGTGGATTTTGCGAAGCAAAAGACGGAGGGAGAGAAAACGATA
>JAFQKD010000064.1 GCA_017397075.1 Oscillospiraceae bacterium
CAGGTCATTGACCTGCGGCGGTACTGTTCATTCTGCCGTTTTCTCTTTTTTCGTCACCAGCAGGGCAAGCGCCACGGCGGTGATGCCGCCCACAAGCTTTCCCACGATGAGAGAGGGGATCATCTCCGCATCAAAGCCTGCGGTAAAGGCCAGATGGTCGCCGAACACGAATGCGCCGGAAACACCGAAGGCCATGTTCACGACCTTCCCCCGTCTGTCCATATCCTTCACCATATCGATGGCAGCAATGGAGTTTGCAAGGGAGGCCACAAGACCGGAAACGGCGGTATCGTTCACCCCCATACGTTTTCCGATCCAAACGAAGGGCTTTTTCAGCACCTTCGTCAGCACCGCAATGAGAGGAAATGCCCCGGCAAGAACGATGGCAATCTGCCCCACGACGATAAAGGATTCCTCCACGGAGGCAAGGTTCGGGATCAGAACAAGTCCCGTGGTGCTCTGTACTCCCGCTGCCACAAGTCCCACCGTAGCAACAGCGGTAATGAACTTCCCGAAATAGACGAAGGCTTTGATAAGGATCCTCTCCGCCTTCCAGAGACCCAGCGCGATGAGGAGGGAAATGATGATCACCGGCACGCAGTTCAGCGCCACCATGCCCACGGGAAATCCTGCCGCAAGACCGCCCACAAAGATGCCGATGGGCAGGGTCACAACACCGCAGAGAATACCCTTTGCGGCAAAGGGACGATCCTTTTCCTGCAGGGTGCTCATGGAAAAGGGAATGGTAAAGGAAATCGTACCGCCAAGGGTGGAGGCAACAATGAGACCGCCGAGCTTTGCAGCCTCAGGCGTCGCTGCAAGCTCCTGAGCAAGCGGTGCGCCGCCCATATCGCAGGCAAGGATAGCTCCTGCAAAAATGGCGGGATCCGCTCCGAGGAAGGCAAACACCGGCGTCACCACCGGGGTCAGGATATCCGCGATCACCGGGGCGAGCACCATAATTCCCAGCATGGAAAGGGCAAGCTCTCCCATGGTGCGTATGCCGTTTTCAAAGGCCGTGCCAAGCTTCAGCCGGCTGCCGAATATTCTGTCGATGCCGCCCAGCACCAGAAAGGCGGTCATCAGCCAGATAATGATCTGATCGAAACGCATGGCGTTCTCTCCTTTTTTGTACTGGGCTGATTATACCACGCCGGATACCGTCTTGCAAATACAGAAAAAAAGGCTCCCTCTGGGAGGGAGCTGTCAAGCAAATGCGAGACTGAGGGAGAGAACCTTCTTTTTCTCCCTCAGTCTTTTGTTTTCGGCAAAAACCGGAACTTACCGTATGACGCTAAATCTCGCTTTCGTGGAGCACCACGCCGTCCCGCTGCAGCTGGCTCTGCAGCTGGAACACATCCAATGCCGCAAAATCATTTGTCATGGCGGCGGCCGTTCCCGCAGCCTGACCCGTCACCGCACAGCAGGGGATCACCCGCATAATGTCCCACATACTGTCCGTCACGGAGGTGCAGCGCCCTGCGGTAATGAGATTCTTCACCTGCGGAGACCAAAGCGTGCGGTAGGGCACCTCGTAAACAGGCCCCCGCTTCCGCCAATCGGAGACCATGCCAACGGAATCCTCAAAACGGGTGTGCATTTCCGTGTCATGCAGGGTATAGGCTCCGGAGATACGCCGGGTCATACGGATCTGCGGAATGGAGGCAATGGTTGCGGGAACGGCATTGGGCTGGGTTTCCCGCAGCTTCAGAAGATCCTGCATGGTCTCCCTGTGGGAAAGCTGCATCATGCGGGAAAGCTCTTCCCCTTCAAGTCCCGTAAACCGCTTGTTTGACAGCTTCTCCACTTCATTATCCCCGGTTTTCTGGTCATCGGGGATGTCACAGGCACCGAGGGTATGCAGCTCGTAGCCCTTATCTCCGCAGGCATAGTACCATGCGGCAAGAAGGTTCCCCTGCCTGAACCTTTCCGTAGGCGCACCGGCAAACCAGGCGATGTCGCAGTCTCCCGTGGCATCCACCACCGTATCGGGGACGATGGCCTGTCTTCCCGACTTGTTTTCGATCATCACCGCGCCGATGCGGTCTTCCTCCCGGTGAACAGCCACCGCATAGGTGCCGTAGAGAATATCCACGCCCTCCTGCAGAAGAAGCTTTTCCGCAAGCATGGCAAAAAGCTGGGGATTATAGCGCACCAAAAAGCGCAGATCCTTTTCCGTTCTTCCGGCAGGATCGTCACTTTCCATCCAGTTTGCCGGCCACTCTCCCTCATGCCCCATGGACACAGAAAGCCGCAGAAGCTCTTCGGCAATGCCGAAGGATACCTGATGCCCCATTCCATCGCAAAGAGGCAGGTAAATCGTGACAAGTCCCGCAGTACCGAGACCGCCAAGCATATATTCCTTTTCCAGAAGGACAACATCCTTCCCCTTTCTTGCCGCTGCAAGCGCTGCCGCAATGCCGCCGAAACCGCCGCCGCAAACCAGCACATCGCACTTTCGGCTGACAGGTGTTTCTCTTGTTTCCCGAATGACCATAATTTCAGCCTCCTTTGAAAGGTAGTCCCATTGTAACACAGAATGCTCCATGATACCATGGAGCATTCTGCTTTCTTTATACATTTTTTCGCTGCGGCTTTTCCGCGATGACAACATCCATGCAGTGTACATGGGGAATACCGCCGCTCTTACAGGGGAAGATAACTTCTTCCATGTTCAGAATGTTCCAGTCCCGGTAGAACGACGCAAGCTCACCGGTATACCACGGTTCTGCCTCCCGCTCCGCCTGTTCCATATCCGCAGGCAGGTCAAGCCAGGACTTGCGGACAAACTGGTTCATGGCATGAAGACCGCCCGGAGCGGTATGCTCCATAAGTGCGGAAAAGAGCCGCTCCGCTTTCTTCTTAGGGAGATAATGCAGCACACCGCTGGAAAAGACGATGTCATACTCCTCCTCCGGCAGATATTCCCGGATATCCGCCCGGAAGAACTGCACCTCCACACCGTGGATCTCCGCAAGTCTGCGCGCCTTCCGGATGCCGTTTTCCGCAAGATCAAAGGCAG
>JAFQKD010000065.1 GCA_017397075.1 Oscillospiraceae bacterium
CCTCCATCTGCCGCAAACGGCTTTTTTCAAAGGCGAAAAGCTTTTGGAGGATGTTGTGCATATGCTCAGGTTCTTCAATGAGGTCGATGAGCACTGCTTCCACACCACGCAGGGTGGTGAGCCTGTCCCAGATATTGATGAAGCCGCAGTCACCGGTAAGGCGGATGGGGAGAATGTCGCCGAAGGCTTCCGCAAGACGATCGTGAAGCTCCATGGTGGCGTCCTTGTCATAGGTGATGACAGGCTCATGAAGCTTTTCCACATCCTCCGGGGTGGCAAGCTGATCGTGATACATATGGGCGGCAATGCCTGCATGGGCGTCGTCAAACCAGACCTGATCCTCGCTGGAGGAAACACCGATGCCCGTGCTGTGCACGATCTTTCTGACAGGGAAGAAGGGCTCAAGGATCATATCCGCCGGGAAATGCTTCCACTGGAACAGCTTTTTCCGCAGATGATCCTCTGCCATGCGGTAAACGGGGTCCGTGCAGCGAAGGGTGAGGGAACCGTCAAAATTCAGCGTGTGGAAGGGGATCTCGTCCATCAGCACCACGGGGCGCACCATTTTCAGGTCGTTTACTGCCCGGTGCAGCATCATCCGATGGGCGTTTTGGGGACTCATGGCAGCCTCCCAGTAGGCTCTGGCAAGGCTGCGGAGGATTTTAGCCTCGTCCATGTTGTTCTCCTTTTCTCAAAACGGGATCGTTTTTTGCATTTTCTTTCCCGTAAAATTATAGTATGCTGATCAAAACACGGCTGTTTTGCGGATCTCGCGGGGTGTTTTTCCCGTGATCTGCCGCAGAACACGGCGGAAGTAGGCTGCCGAGGAAAACCCGAGCTGGCTGCTGATCTCCTCCACGGAGAGATCTGTTGCGGTGAGGAGCGTTACCGCCTTTTCCGCCTGCAGACGGTGCTTCATCTCCACAGGGGTGATCCCGGTGCTTTGCTGGAAGGCGGCATAAAGTCCGGACTGGCTCGTGCCGCAGTGACGGGCAAGCTCCTGCGCGGAGAATTCCGGGTTCTGCGCCATGTAGCTTACCGCCTTTTCCACGATGGCGGCCTTTGCATCCAGCGGCTCGCTTTCCATTTGGGGAAGCATTCGTCCAAGAAAGGCGTAAAGCAGACCCACCGAACGGCAGGAGGTCTCCTTATCTGCGGAAAGCGCCTCCAAAAGACGGAACCCCTCCGCATCCGGGTGCAGCTTCTGCAGAAGATAGCGGCGGTTTGACCCATCGGGGAAGAGCCGGAAGCCGAAGGATTCGAAGCGGATAAGCTCCGGATCCTCCCAGCGGGAGATGTAGCGGCAGCCGTTGGGGATGTAAAAGACCTCCCCGGCATCAGCAGTGATGGTGCGGTCCTGCGATTCCAGCGTCACATGCCCCCGGCGCATGTAGCCGATGAAGTGACGGTCCACACCGCCCCGGTTATCGGTAACATGGCGCTTTGCAAACGTGATGGTGAGAAAACGGAAGCAGTTGGAGAATCCTGCATTATCCATTGCAAAATCACCTCGATATTCTGGAGGATACTGTCTGTTTTCCAAAGCATAGCATATCGTAATCTTCCCGTCAACCGTTTACAATGCAGGTATATTCGGAAAGGAGTTTGTCGTGATGAAGAGCAGAGGCATCATTTTCCCGGAAGCAAACCGCGCGGAGCTGATCTGGCAGGAGGTAAAGGCGCCGGAAGCCGGCGAGGTGCTGGTGAAAACCGTGTGCTCCACCATAAGCGCAGGCACGGAGCGGGCAAACCTCATCGGCGAGGCCAATGTGGGCATCGGAAAAATGCCGGAAAAGCCTGTGTTCCCCCGTCAGGCAGGCTACAGCACCTCCGGTATTGTGGAAGCGGTGGGGGAGGGTGTCACCTCGGTAAAGCCCGGAGACCGTGTTGCCATGTGCTGGACCCATCACAGCGAATATAACTGCATCCCCGAAAAGCAGGTATCCCTGCTGCCGGAGGGCGTTTCCTTCGAAGATGCAGCCATTGCCCATATCGGAACCTTCCCCCTTGCGGCGGTGCGCAAGTGTCATCTGGAGATCGGTGAGCCTGCCATGGTCATGGGGCTTGGCATTCTGGGTATGCTTGCGGTGCAGCTGCTCCATGCTGCGGGAGCCGCTCCCGTGATCGCGGTGGATCCCGTGGCGGAAAAGCGGGAGTACGCTCTCCGCTACGGCGCAGATTTCGCCCTTGACCCCCGTGAGGCGGATTTTGCCGAAACGGTAAAACGGCTTACGGGCGGCGGAGCCCATGTGGCCATTGAGGTCACAGGTCTCGGCAAAGGACTGGATCAGGCGCTGGACTGCATGGCCCCCATGGGCAGAGTTGCCCTTCTTGGCTGCACGCGGCATTCCGATTTTACCATCGACTATTATAAAAAGGTGCACGGACCCGGCATTGTGCTTTACGGCGCGCATACCCTTGCCCGTCCCAAGACGGAATCCTCCCGGGGACTGTGGACGGATGCAGATGACCGCAACGCGCTTTTGAAGCTTCACGCACTGGGGCGCATAAATCTTGCGCCTCCCCTGCGGGAGATCCATTCCCCGGCGGAAGCACCGGAAATTTATCAGCGGCTCATTTCGGAGAAAAACTTCCCCGTGGTGCAGTTCGACTGGCGGAAATTAGATAAGGAGAATTGACAATGAAAGCCATTCTTGTACAGGACGACCGCTCTCTCGTCTGGGCAGATGTGCCCGATCCCGTCATCAAGCCCGACGAGGTGCTGGTGAAGGTGGAATACGCCGCGCTGAACCGCGCCGATCTTATGCAGCGGGAAGGGGATTATCCCCCGCCTGCCGGCTGTCCCGAATGGATGGGGCTGGAGATCTCCGGCACCATCGTGGAGGTGGGCAGCGAGATCGGAAATGTTTCCGCATGGAAGCTTGGGGACAAGGTCTGCGCGCTCCTTGGCGGCGGCGGCTATGCCCAGTACTGCGCGGTGAAGTACGATATGCTCATGCCCGTGCCGGAAAACTGCTCCATGGCGGAGGCTGCGGCGCTTCCCGAGGCATTTGCCACCGCGTACCTGAACCTCTTCTGGGAAGGTAAGGCGGAAAAGGGAAACACCCTCCTCATGAACGCCGGGGCAAGCGGTCTTGCAAGCGTGGTGATCCCCATGGCAAAGGCCTTCGGCATCCGGGTCATCACCACCATCATTGACGAGGAAAAGCGGGAAGCGGTAAAAAAGACCGGCGCCGATATCGTGGTGAACACCGTAAACGAGGACATTGTGGAGGTGCTGAAAACACAGCTTGCGGAAGGACATTCCGTGGATGTGGCCATCGACTGTCTGGGCGGTGAGATCATGGGAAAGTGCATCCACTATCTCACCCACGGCGCACGGTGGATCATGATCGCCGCACTGGCCGGACGGATGACCGAGATCGACCTCAAGAACATTTATGTGCGGAATGTGCGCATCATCGGCAGCACGCTTCGCTCCCGTACCCCGGAAAAGAAGGCGGAGATCCTTGCAAGCCTTGTGCGTGAGGTATGGCCCAAGGTATCTGCGGGACTGGTGAAGCCCACCATTCACAGGATCCTGCCCATTACCGAGGCGGAAGCTGCTCAGGATATCCTCTATAAGGGGGAAAATGTGGGCAAGGTCGTGCTGCGTGTAGAATAACGAAAATGAATCGCCTGCAGCGCCGAAAGGTGCTGCAGGCGATTTTTCATCAAAAAGTGGAAAACTGTCGCATTTTCGCAAAAATCGGCATGAAACCAATGGTTGATATTGACATCCATAAGGATTTGATGTAAAATAGCACAGCTTAAAATGCGCTCCGCGGGGGAAGTCTGCCTTTTTGCAGATTTCTTTTCAGATCAGCGCCGCGGCAAAATCAGCGGATGAAGCCCGGGTCGCCTGTGAAAAAATTGAGGCGGGCCCGCCTCATGGTTTACACATGTGTAAACCATGATATGTCTTGGAAACGGACGATCAGATACGGCCATGGGATACAAAAAGTACGCAAAAGATTATGAGTCGGAGGTTTATGCCGACATCCGCGGAAGACTCCATACCAAAGCGGTCTACCGGGGAAAGTTCTTCCGCTACAGGGCGGAGGAGGGCACTGTCCGCAGACAGCTTCTGCGGGACAGCGGCATCACGGTGCTTGCATGGGCGGCGCTTTTCACGGCGCTGATGCTCAACACCTGCGCCGGGCGGACGATGTATGTGATCCTTCCTGCGGTGTGCTGTTTTCTTCCCTTGGTGTATGTGAGCTGGTCCCTCATTACAGGCTGGCTTCACAAGGCTCCCATGAAGCGGGAATTTGCCGACGGCGTCTATGAACGGCGCTGCAGTTCAAGTCTTCTGTATCTCATTTTTGCCGGGGCGGCGCTTCTTGGCTATGCCGTCATGGTGATTTTGAAAACTTCGGCTCTGTTTTTGCCCGCGGATATCCTTTTCGGCGGGATGCTTCTCATCCTTCTTCTCACGGCGATCCTTCTCTTCCGCAGACGGAAAGGTCTTGCGGTGGAGGAGATCAAAAACGAGGATCCGGCGGAAACCGCCTGATTCATATAACATTGCAAAATATTTTAGGAGGTATAGCAATGAATTCCATCACCAAGCGGCTTCTTGCACTGCTGCTCGTTCTTGCGATGGCATGCGTTGCGCTGGCCGGCTGCGGTGCTCCCGCAGACGATGCTGCCGATGACGCTGCTGCTGCCGACGATGCTGCTGCTGCAGACGATGCCACCACCGCAGACGACAGCGCCGA
>JAFQKD010000066.1 GCA_017397075.1 Oscillospiraceae bacterium
ACACGAGGCTCACCGCGCTTTACGGTGATGTCATAGCTGACGCCGCGGAAGAGACGCTTCACCTTAAAGCCGTCCCATGCGGAGGGGATGCAGGGCTTCACGGTAAGGCCTTCCCATACAGGCTTCACGCCGAGGATGTACTCGGTAACTGCCACCAGCATCCATGCGGAGGTGCCGGAAAGCCAGCTGACGTTTGCCAGACCGAACTTGTCGCTCTCAGGTCCGAAGATGTTGGAGGAATAGACATAAGGCTCAGCCTTGTAGCGCCACTCACCGGCCTTTGCCTGAGCGACCATGGGAAGAAGCTGCTCATAGTAGTGCCATGCCATGTCGCCCCGGCCAAGCATGCACTCGGCGATGATTGCCCAGGTATTTGCATGGCAGAACACGGCGCCGTTTTCGCCGCAGCCCTTATTGTAGTTGGTTAGCGGGTCTTCCTTGGAGGGGTAGTCCTTGATGGAAGGCTCGATCTTCTTGATGCCCATGGGGGTATCCAGAAGCTCCTTCACGCTGTCCATGGCAATGCGTCCCCGCTCCTCGCCTGCCATACCGGATATGACTGACCATGTCTGGCTGTTGAGCCAGATCTTTGCCTGAGGCTCGTTTTTGCTGCCCACATAACGGCCGCTGTCCATGATGGCTCTGCGGTACCATGCGCCGTCCCAGGCGAGCTCGTTAACCCGCTTTTCCTGATCGGCATAGGCGGCAAGATAGGGTGCGCTGTCCTCACCCATGCGCTCTGCCAGCATGGCAATGCGCTGCAGGGCAACGCCGAACTGCATGGAGGTCCAGATGCTCTCGCCCTTACCCTGACGGCAGACGCGGAAGAGCTGGTCGTTCCAGTCACTGCGAAGCATCAGGGGGAAACCCCGCTCGCCAAGCTTGGAGAGGGTGAACTCGATGGACTTCTTGGTGTGCTCCCAAACGGTGCCTTCACCGCCGTCAAAATAGGGCACAACTTCCGAGAGGAAATCAAGGCTGCCTTCCTCTTCCACAAGACGTGCAGCGGAAATGACCGTCCACAGATGGTCATCGGAATGGATGCTGGTAACAGGATCCCATCCCTCAGTGGGGAAGAAATAGTGGTTTACATGACCGTCCCGGTACTGCTGAGTGAGAAGGAGCTTGATCTTCTCCCGGGCGCGCTGGGTATTGTAGGGGATCATGGCAAGCACATCCTGCGCGGTATCCCGATAGCCCACACCGCGGAAGGTACCGGTAGCGTAGTAGCTGATGTTCCGGGAGAACTGGAAGTTCCGCTCTGCCTGATAGGGGTTCCAGATGTTTACCATGCGCTGTGCATTTTCGTCGGGGATCTGGCAGGACAGTGCGGCAAAGTACTTGTCCCAGACAGCCTTGAGACCCGCAAAGGAACGCTCGGCAAAATCAGCCTCACGGCAGAGTGCCACATCACGGCGGATGTCCTCTTCGGTCATGGCAGCGCCAAGGAAGATATGCAGCTTCTGCTCCACGCCTGCCTTCAGCTCAACGGGGATGCAGAAGGCAAAGCAGGGATCGCCGCCCGCCATGGTGGAACCGGAGCACTTGCCCTCTTCCACACGCAGGGGGCATTCCTCGCTGCGGTAAGCGCCGATGAATTCGTCACGGTCGCCGTCAAAGGAAGCGACGGGCATATCGGCAGCAAAATAGATCAGGGGTGTCTCATCAGGCTTGGGCTGGTTTTCCACACCGTAGCGGAAGACCATGATATCGTCCATGCTGTAGACCTGCATCTGGTGCTTCATGTAGCACTGCCACTGGATCTCGCGCATGTACTCCATCATGCCAAGCTCCACATAGGGGAACACGGAGACCGTGCGGTCTGTATCGCTCTTCAGGGTCATTTCCCAGATAAGCGCATTTGCCTCAGGTCCCACAAAGTAGCGGGTATCTGCCTTGAGACCGTTCTTTTCGGAGCGGAATACGGTGTACCCCATGCCGTGGGTGGCGCTCCATGTATCGGGTTTCTCCCGGACGGGCTCCCATGTGGGACAGAACACGGTATCGCCGTCCTTGATATAGGTGTAGAAGCCGCTGCGGTCAGTGGGCAGGTTATAGAAGCGGTAGTGGTTGATTCTCCAGATCTGGGGAGACTTGTAGAAAGCAAGTCCGCCGCCTGCCTGAGAGATCATGGCATGAAAAGTGCCGTTGGAAAGATAGTTCATCCATGGGGTGGGGGTGTCGCAGCGGGAGATGGTGATCTCTTTTCTGTCGTCCAAAAACTTGTAGCGTTCCATAATATCCTCCCTTTAACGTTTTCCGTCTTAATGTTTCTCAAAGCAGCACAGGGAAAGTCCCTTGAGCCGCAGGATCCCGTTTTCCGTTTCCGGCAGATACCGCTGCACAGGCTTCTCTTCCGCGGTCACAAAGGCCGCCCGTGTCTCGCTTGCGATGCCGTCTGCAGGACACCAGTTCCCCTCCGGCAGGGCAAATTCCTTTTCCGCACTGCTGTGGTTTACCACATACAGCTGCTCTCTGCCGTTTTCGTCTCTGGCAAAGAGGGCAAACACATTTTCATCCCCGGTATCGCAGTGTGCTGCGGTGCAGGGCACGAAATTTCTCCGGAAGAAGGAGAAGACCTCACCCATGCAGGAAAGCCAGCACTTGTCCTTTGCCGCTTCGATCAGATTCTGACCGAAGGTGTTTGCCATGTTGTTGAAGTTTGCCAGGGCAAATTCTCCGCCGTAGGACATATAGTCCAGAATGCGGTGCGCGCCGTTCAGCGCATAGTTCCAGCTGAGCTGATGGCGGGAATACACATCGTTGTAGTCGTTGTGGATCTTGGAATCCCAGCGGTAATCCTGCCGCATTCCCGCAACCTCAAAGGGTTCGGGACTTGCACAGGAGGGCAGCCACTCGGTATTCACAAGCCTGATGTTCCGCCCGCTCTTTTCATTGTAGGCACGGATGACCGCCAGAAGCTTTTCGACCATTTCGGGACTTCCGTCTCGGTGGATCACATAGTTTATGTCCATCCCCGCAATTTCCAGCATCATGGGCAGATGGCTGATATCAAAACCGTAGCCGATCATCATGAACTCCGCGTCCGGGGTCACAAGCCGCATCTCCCGTGCAAATTCCACGCATTTTTCCGCATACTGCACAGGATTCCACCGGCGGTAGGCTTCATTGTCGCACTCAAAAAAGCGCACATGCCACGGCTCCGGATGCCCGTCCAGCGCGCGAAGTCTGCCGTAGCCCACATCCGCAGGCGCATTCAGATACTCCACCATACACCGTGCGTCAAAGGGCGTGGAGGTCAGCATATTGAAGCAGACCTGAGCCTCATAGCCGCAAAGCTCGCTGAGCTCCATAAACTCCCTGAGCCCCACATCGTTCTCTTCCAGACCGCCCCAATAGAAGCTTTCCATAGGCTCGCGCCGCTCATTGGGACCGACCGCCGTCTTCCAGTCGAAGAAGCTCACAAAACATCCCCCGGGGAAACGCACCACAGAGGGCGCCGCCTCGCGGATGGCTTCCACCACATCTTTCCGCCAACCGAGGATATTGTCCTCCGGCATAAGGGATGTAGTGGCAAGGATCAGTCCGCCTTTCCAGTCGAAAGTGATGGAAAGGGTGCAGACCTCATCCTTATCGCTCACAAACTCCCAAACGTGCTCTCTTGGATCGCCTGCCGCGTTGATGACGGTTTCATGGCTGCCGATGGTGATCTTCACCGGCTTTTCGTCCAGTGCCCGTACGTTCATGCCAAAGCCGCTGATGGAGGCATCGGCGCCGAAACGGTTTATGCGCTGACCGAGGAAAATGCGGAAGGTATACTTGATGCCGCCCCGAAGATGGATGCCCTTCTGCAGCACACCGCAAAGCTTCACTTCCCCGTTATTCAGCAGAAGGGAGCTTTTCCCCTTATGGGTCTCCTCCCCGAGAGTACGTTCGATCTCAGGCTCACCGATGAATTCCCAGTCGTGCTCTTCATAACCGCTGTGCCAGAAGGGGGCATTTTCGTTGTAATGCTCCGCATCCAGACCAAGCCAGCACCATGTGGGATGCTTATAGGGCACCACCTTGCGGAAGGAACGGTTATAAATGCACTCCGCCCACATACCGGGCACCTGCCTGCCGTAGCCGGATTCGATAAAAGACCCGAGGATCCTTCTGTCGGAGGGAACAGCGGTATATTCTCCGCTGCGCTGAAACTGCTTCATACTTTTTCTCCTTTTATCCTGTTTTATCCTGCTGCAACGGTCACGCCTGCGGCACCGTAAATGCCGCTTCCGGAAACCGTATACGTCCCTGCCTGAAGAGCGCCCATATTCAGTACCAGCGTATTCCCGCTGAGGCTTGCGCTCTGCACAGTGCCGCCGCTGACGGAAATCCCGGCGGCTTCGTCGGAAGAAAGGCTTCCGCTGAAGGTCACGGTAAGTGTCACATTGCCGCTTCCGTCTGTCTGGGCAGAGGCTCCCGTGATCTCCGCTGTATAGATAGCGGTGGTCACATTATCCTCCCCCGTTACAAAGAAACCTGCAGGGGCAGCAGCCTTCACGGTATAGGTCACCGTTTTGCCGCCCTGCTTGGTAGGCAGATCTGTCCATGTGTGCTGCCAGCCGTCTGCCGCAGTCACATCCGCAGAAGCGGAAGAAACACCGTCGGCATAAAGCGTCAGCGTCACCGATGCGGGACGAACAGCGTCCGCAGCATACCAGAGCACACCGCCTGTCACATCCGTGGTCTCTCCCACGGCGTTCTGAGACACGGTAAAGGTCAGGGCTGTTTTGCCTGCACCGTAGGAAAGCTCAAGCACGTGCTGTCCGGCACCTGTTGCATCCGATGCGGTAACGGTGACGAAGATCCCCGCTTCCGTATCGGTAACCGCCACAACGGGATGCGGCTCCGCACCGGAAGTAAACTGCCATGTGAGATCCTCCGCATCTGCGGCCAGAACAACGCCTGCCGCATCCGTGATCTGTACCGAAACGCTTGCGGTATCCGTATTTCCGGCCACAGAGAGGGTGGTCTTATCGGCAGCTGCCTGCACCCCGGAGGGAGTCCGCTCTGCCTTCACGGTAATATTCACACAGTACTCAAACTCATTATGCAGACAGTAGATGGAGGCAGTTCCCTGTCTGAACGGGGTCAGATGACCGGTATCACTGTCGATACCCAGAATTTCCGGGTTTTCCGAGGTAAAGTACCAGCCGTCATCCCCCCATGCATCGGTATACATGCGGTTTCCTTCGCTGTCCTTTGCGCTCAGCTGCAGATACCAGCCGCTGTCACCAATGTGCACGTAGGTCTGCACAGCACCCCAATCCGCTGCACTGCCGTCGGAATTTTGGGTAACGGTATAGCTCGTGACAGAAGTGACCGTGGTGGTATCCTCCACAGCCCGGATGATCACAGGCGCACTTTCCACATAGGTACCTTCCCCGGTGGGATAATAGCGCACAGTCACCGCAGCAGTTGCGTCCAGATCGTAGATGGTAAGCTCCATACCATCGATCCACGCATCGTCATCGGAGGAAACGAGCTCCACCCTGTCACCGTCTACGAGAACATCTTCCGTTTCGCTGCCCTTGTACCGCTGACCGCCGGCATCGTCCAGAAGCGCATATTCAATTTTCGTCTTTTCACCTGCTTCAATGCGCGTGGTCAGCACCTCAACCTTTGCCACTTCACCGTGGGAGGCTTCAAACTGCATGCTGCCGCAGCCGCTGACAGCAACAGTATAGATATCTCCGTCATGAAAGGGCGCAAAGGTCTCGATCACCGCAGATCTGCCGCCGGCACCTTCCGTAACAGATTTGATGCCCAAAAGGGTACCGTCCTCTTCCTTGATGGTAAAGTCCCCGTCCTCCGGGAAATCCGTCATTGGGGACACAAAGGTTACCTCCACGGAATTTGCACTCAGCTGCTTCACGGAGCCAAGTCCTGCGGCAACTTCAATGGTTACGCCGCTGCTTACGGCAGTCAGCGCACCATAGGCATCATAGGTCCTTGCCCACACGGTAAAGCTCCCCTCCGCGAGGGCAGTAACCACGCCGTTTCCGTCCACAACAGCAACATCGGGATCGGATACCTCCCAAACCGTTCTGTCTGTGGAGCTTACACCAAGTCGTTCATCCTTGTTTCTGTGCAGGGCGTAGCTGTCCCCCACAGACATCGTATTGCCGTCAGGAAAACCGATAATGGCAGCACCGCCGCCGCCTTCCTGCACGGTCACATTCACCGTCACCGTAGCGCAGTGCTTCCCGGTGGAAACGCGGCTGATCTCACAGCGCACCATGGTCTCCCCCGACGACACAGCGCGAACCTCCCCTGCGGGGCTTACCGTGGCAACGCTCTCATCGGCGGAGGTCCAGCGCGAGGTATACCGCTCGGCAAAATCCGCGGGAATGTTCAGCAGCCGGATCACGCGGCTGTCCGCATCACCGGAAACAGCGCCGGTATTCATGGTAAGCAAAATACTCCCGGTCTCGGGACTGATTTTTTCTGCGGCCGATACCTTTTGCGCAGTGCAAAAGGCCGCAAAACAGAAAATCAGCACGCAAAACACCGCAGGACAAAGAATCCGGAAAACTTTTTTCATGTTCCGCTCCTTTCTCAGTCCTGACCGCAGGAATCATCGCAGGACAGCACAGCGCCCCCATGGACAATGACCCCGCTCAGTGCCGCCCGGGCGGCATCCATACCGCTTTCTTCCACATAGACGGAAGAAAGAGACATACAATCTTCAAACACGCCTGCGCCGATAACGGCCTGCGGGCAGTGGAGATGTACACCGGACAGCACAGCGCATTGCGCAAATGCGCCTTCGCCGATCTCCTGCACCGCAGCAGGAAACACAACTTCCTCCACAGAGAGCCCTGCAAAGGCAAACGCACCGATCCGTTCCATACTTTCGGGAAGAGACAGCGCCGCAGCACCTGTGCAGCCGTAAAACGCACTGTCCCGCACCTCACGGATACCTTCCGGCAGCGTGAGTTCGGCAATGCCCGTGCATTCGCGGAAGGCTTCCCCGCCGATGCACTGCACACCTTCGGGCAGCGTAAGCTCCGTAAGGGAAATATTCCCGTAGCAGAAACGCTGGGGGATCATGGAAAGGGGGCAGGCAAACGAAACGCTTTTCAGCGCAGTGCACTTTCCAACAGCGCCCTCTCCAAGCTCAGTCACGGCAGCTGGCACCGTAAGCTCCGTAAGACCGGAATACCAGAAGGCATATTCCCCGATGCGCTGCAGGGACATGGGAAGATCCACCCGGGTAAGCTTCTCGCAGTAGCTGAAGGTCCCGTAACCGATATCCTCAAGACCTTCCCCAAGGATCACCTGACTGAGATTCGTGCAGCCGGCAAAGGCAGAATAGAGTGATTTCACCGTGCCGGGGATCCCCGCAAAGGTCATGGCAGCGCAGTCTTCAAAAGCACCTTCCCCGATCTCACTTACCCCGTCAGGCAGACGGATCTCCTGCAGGCTTGTACAGCCGTAAAACGCGCTGTTGCCGATGCGTGTAAGGCTGCTTTTCTCCTCAAAAGCCACCTCTTCCAGATATACGCAGTTATAGAACGCGCAGTCGCCGATCTCCGTAAGGCTTTCCGGAAGGATCACCTGCGTCATGGCATAGCGCTGCCCTTCGGGAAGAAAATCCCCGTCAAAGGCACTTTTCCCGATCCCCGTGACCCCTTCCTCTACAATGACTGTAGTGATCCGGGAGGCATACTTTGCCCAAGCGGGCGCTTTCCCCGCAAGATCCATATCCCCCGTGGAGCCCTCGCCGGAGATGGTCAGGATCCCCGAACGGTCAAATTCCCACCGCGCGCCGCCGCCAAGCTTTCCTTTTCCGCCCCCTGTGACGGAAATCAGGATCACCGCAAGGATCACTGCCGCAGCACAGGCTGCACCGATGATCCATATTTTCCGATCCGTTCGGAAGCTTTCCTTCAGCTTATCCCAAACGGTAACTTTTTTCACTCCATGCCGCATATGTTTTTCTACCTCTGGCATATTTCCGGGCAAAATTACCCATTTTTGTTATGGTATCATACCCTGCTCTTCAAGTCAAGCACCGGGCAAAAACCATCCCCCGGCATTGCATACCGAGGGATGTTCTGGTATAATAACCCTGCAAAAAAGGAGGGACTGCACATGAAAGCCATCTATGCGGGGAGCTTTGATCCCTTTACCAACGGTCATCTGGATATTCTGCGGGATTCCTGCGATATTTTTGAGGAAGTACACCTTGTCATCGGAATCAATGCCGCAAAAAAGCGCCTCTACGCTGCCGAAGACATGGCCGAGGCCATCCGCCGTATGCTGCAGCGGGAAAATATCACCAACTGCGTTGTCACTGTCTATGACGGACTTACCGCAAAATACTGCGCTGAGCACAATATCAGCTACCTTGTCCGCGGTCTGCGCAACAGCATGGACTATTCCTATGAAGAAAACATTGCTGAGGTAAACCGCCTCATTAACCCGAACCTGAACTCCATCTATCTGCGCACAAAGCATGTAGGCATCTCTTCTTCCATGGTGCGGGAGCTTTTCAGCTACGGCGAGCGGGTGGACATGTTTGTTCCCCCGGAGATTTATGAGGTCATGCGCCGCAAGTAAACCTCAGTCTCTGGCTTTGTAATACAGGTAGCAGTGGCAATACCCCTCAAAATCAGGATCCTCCATCTGTTTGCGGAATTCCGTGCAGATACACTTTGTATCCTCCGTTTTTTCTCTTCTGCAGGGGCAGTATCCGCCGGAGCGGCGAAGTCCCTCCCGGACAGCCTCCACGATCTCTTTATTTTCATTGAGCCGGATCATTTCCGAATCTCCCTTCCGATGTTTTTCTCAGTATACACCCGAATCCGCTGAATCACAATATCAAGGAGGAATCGTTATGGCAAGACCTGTTAACGGCATTCATCACATCGCCATTCACGCCGTGGATATCGACCGCACCGTGGAATTCTACAAAACCGTGTTCGGCTTTACCCACGATATGTGCTGGGGCGAACCGGGAAACCGTGCCGTCATGCTCCACACGGGAGACGGCAGCCGGGTGGAGATCTTTGAAAACGGCTGTGCGGATGCCCCGGAAGGCGCATGGTGCCACCTTGCGCTGGATGTAAACGACTGCGATGCCGTCTTTGAGGCAGCCGTGGCCGCAGGCTGCACCGTACAGACACCGCCGAAAAGTCTCACCATCAGCGGTGACATTGACCGCCCCGTGCGCATCGCCTTCGTAAAGGGCTTCAACGGTGAGGTCATCGAATTCTTCCAGACTCTTTAAACACCGCCGGGCAGCATTCCGCTGCCCGGTCTCTTTCCCCACGCAGTTGAATATACTGGAAGCATCTCTCTTCAGGAGGTCCCGGTATGAAAAAACTGTATGGAATGCTTCGCCGATATATGACCCGTCACCCAAGGCGGTATGCTGTTCTGGGCGTGCTTCTGGCCGGAGTGCTCATCTGCAGCATCGTCATGCACCCTTCCATTGCAGGTGCTTCCGCCACGACGCGGCTTCTGCCCATCTACTGCGTGCAGCGGGACAACAAGGCGGTAAGTCTTACCTTCGATGCCGCATGGGGAAACGAAGACACCCAGCTGCTTATCGACATTCTCGGCCGATACAACGTGAAAGCGACCTTTTTCCTTGTGGGAGAATGGGCGGATAAATTCCCGGAATCCGTGAAAGCCCTGTCCGATGCGGGAATGGAGATCATGAATCACTCCGACACCCATCCCCACTGCGCCTCACTTTCCGCCGAGGAGATCGCAGCGGAGCTCAATGCCTGCAACGACAAGATCGAAGCCATCACCGGCGTACGTCCCCAATATTTCCGCTGCCCTTATGGGGAGTATGACGACAATGTCATCGCCGCCGTGACCGGCATCGGCATGACTGCCATCCAGTGGGATGTTGACTCTCTGGACTGGAAGGATCTTTCCGCCGCGGAGATCCAAAGCCGCGTTACCTCCAAAGTACAGCCGGGCAGCATCGTGCTGTTTCACAACGCTGCGCTCCATACGCCTGAGGCTCTCCCGGGGATCATTGAATATCTTATCCAAAACGGCTACAGCATCGTTCCCGTATCTGAGCTTCTTTTGCAGGGCAGCTATACCATTGACCATACCGGGCGGCAATGCCCCGCCTGATTGCAAAGGAGAACCATGGACATTCGAAAGATGTGGCTCGCCGATACTCCGCTGAGACTGGATCAGCTTCTGCGGGATGCGGGGCTGTATTCCAAAAAAGAGACGAGAGAGCTTGTGTCGCAGGGGCGCATCTGCGTTGACGGAGAGCCTGTGCTTTCCGCCTGTATGCGGCTTTCTCCCGAGGCTGTCATTTCCGTTGACGGTGATGCTGTCTCTCTGCCCGCCCCTGTATATCTCATGCTTCACAAGCCTGCAGGCCTCATCTGCGCCACAACTTCTGATCTGGGTCCCACGGTTCTTGAGCTTCTGGAAGGACCCTACCGCTCCATGCCCCTCTTTCCTGTGGGAAGGCTGGATAAGGATGCGGAAGGACTTCTGATCCTCACCAGCGACGGCGCCCTCTGCCGCAGAGTGACAAGACCGGAAAACCGCATGGAAAAGAAATATTTCGTTACCTATCGGGGAACTCTTCGGGAAGATGCCGAAGCGCTTCTTGCAGCAGGCGCCGTTCTTCCCGAGGGGATCCAATGTCTTCCCGCGAAGCTGAAGCGTCTGCCCGGGGATACGGCGGAGGTCACCGTTACCGAGGGAAAATACCATGAAGTCAAGCGGCTCATATCCCTCTGCGGAGGACACGTCACCTATCTGCGCAGACTTTCCATCGGGGCATTTACCTTGGACCCAGCTCTTCGCCCCGGGGAATACAGGGAAATGACCGCAGAAGAACTGAAAATGCTCTTTCTGTAAGCAAAGACCATCACATTCGGGTGTGATGGTCTTTTTCTCTCTTTCACGCATATACTCATCTGCCGGCCCTGCGCCGAGTTTCATGCGGGAGGCGCAACATGACAAAGCTGCCCACACTGCGTTACGGTAACAAAGGTCCCTCTGTTGAGCTTCTGCAGCTTGCTCTGCAGCGCTCGGGGCATGATCCCGGCAGGACTGACGGGGTATTCGGTTCCCGCACAGCTGCCGCTTTGCAGGCCTTTCAGCGTCAAAACGGCCTTCCTGCCGATGGGATCGCAGGTCAGCGCACATGGATTGCACTGGAGCCTTATCTTCTCGGGTACACCACCCGTGTGATCCGCCCCGGCGACTCGCTGTACCGGCTTTCTGCGGCTTACGGCACCACAGTGATTGCCGTTCAGAGCGCAAATCCCAATATTGATCCCTTCAATCTGCAGCCGGGCACACGGCTTGTGATCCCCTATGCTTTCCCGCTGCTTACGACAGGGATACATTTTACATCCATTCTGCTGGATTTTACACTTCGCGGACTGAAAGCCAGATATCCCTTTCTCTCCATAACAAGTGCGGGAAAAAGCGTTCTTGGAAAACCGCTTTGGTGCATTCGATGCGGAACAGGAAGGCCGCAGATGTTTGTCAATGCCGCTCACCACGCAAACGAGTGGATCACAACGCCCGTCGTTCTCACATGGCTGGAGGAATACTGCAGTGCGGTCATCCACGGCACGGAGTTTTACGGCAGCGATGCAGCTGCGCTCTTCACGAACACCACCGTATTTCTCATGCCCATGGTGGATCCTGACGGTGTTGACCTCGTCACAGGCAGCATTGCTTCCGGTCCCGTATATGAAAAAGCGGCGGCCATTGCCGCCGAATTTTCGAGCATCCCTTTTCCCGATGGCTGGAAAGCAAATATCGAAGGCACAGACCTGAATCTGCAGTACCCTGCCGGATGGGAGGAAGCACGCAGGATCAAGTTTGCACAGGGATTCACCCGCCCCGCTCCCCGGGATTTTGTGGGTACCGCACCTCTCTCCGCACCGGAAAGCAAGGCAGTCTACGATCTCACCCTTGCAAACGATTTTCTTCTTACCCTGTCTTACCACACCCAGGGGCAGGTGATCTTCTGGCGCTACGGAGCGGAGGATCCCAGAAATGCCCGCGCCATCGGCGAAGCGCTTTCCCGTGCAAGCGGATATGCATTGGAAAACACGCCCCCCGAATCCGCAAATGCAGGCTATAAGGACTGGTTCATCCTTCGCTATGACAGACCGGGATACACCGTTGAAGCGGGACTTGGAGAAAATCCGCTGCCCCCTGCGCAGCTTCCCGATCTTCTGCAGGAAAACCTGCCTCTCATGACAGAGGCTTTGCGGCTCACCGCAGAACTTGGATAAGAAAAACGGCGAAGCCCGAAGGCTTCGCCGTTTCTGTCGGTTTGTTCTTTTGAAACCGCCTTGTACTTCTTAGTACAGGTTGTTGGTGGTCTCCTTGTCGAACAGCTGCATGAGGTCGGTACGGAAGGTGAAGTGGATCTCAGCCTTGGAACCGGACACGAAGTCACGGTTCAGGTCGGCGGTGGGCAGGACGATGACAACGTCAGTGCCCTCAGCATCCACGTGCAGGTGCAGCTCAGCACCCATCATCTCGGAAACGTCAACGTGGGCAACAACGCCGGTGTCAGCCAGAGTGATGTGAGCGGGACGCACGCCGAGGACGATATCGCCTGCGGGCTGATCCTTGCTCTTCAGGATTTCCTGCTTGTCTTCGGGCAGAACGAAGATGCTGCCGCGGAGGTTGACCTGGTACTTGCCGTCCACGATCTCCAGCTTTGCATCGTCGAAGAAGTTCATCTGGGGAGCGCCGATGAAGCCGGCAACGAACAGGTTTGCGGGATGGTTGTAAACGTGCTGGGGGGTACCGATCTGCTGGATCAGACCGTCCTTCATGATGACGATACGATCGCCCAGAGTCATAGCTTCGACCTGGTCATGGGTGACGTAGATGAAGGTGGTGTTGACCTTCTGGCGGAGCTTGATGATCTCAGCACGCATGGCGTTACGGAGCTTAGCATCCAGGTTGGAGAGGGGCTCGTCCATCAGGAAGACGGCGGGGTCACGGACGATAGCGCGGCCGATAGCAACAC
>JAFQKD010000067.1 GCA_017397075.1 Oscillospiraceae bacterium
AGCTTTACCGCCATTGATCCCGGGGAGCAGAAAGCGCTGCTTTCCGCGCTTGCGCCGTGGAGAGAAAACGGTACGGTCAGTGGTGTCCGCGTTTCTACAAGACCGGACTGCATCACGGAAGAAATTCTTGCGACGCTCTCCCATTACGGTGTGGAAACGGTGGAGCTTGGCGTGCAGTCCATGGATGAGGATGTGCTGCGTCTTTCCGGAAGAGGACATACCTCCGATGATGCGGCAAATGCCGCGAAGCTTGTGAAAGCTGCGGGACTGCGGCTCATCCTGCAGATGATGACGGGACTTCCCGGGGATACGGCGGAAAAAAGCCTCTGTACGGCGGAACGGCTCATTTCCCTGAAGCCTGACGGTGTCAGGATTTATCCCACGGTGGTCATACGGGATACGGCGCTTTATGACCTTTGGCAAAAGGGAGATTACACGCCCCAATCTGTAGAGGATGCGGCAGACCTATGCGCCCTGCTTTGGGAGAAATTCGACGCGGCAAATATCCCCGTGATCCGCTGCGGACTGAACCCCACGGAGGAGCTTTCCGGGGGAGATGCTGCGGCAGGTGCGTATCATCCTGCCTTCGGGGAGCTGGTTCTGGGCAGAAAATACCGCAGGAAAATGGATGCGCTTCTGGAAGGTGATCGCGGAGAAGAGGCGGTTTTTGTCGTCTCCCGGGGACAGCTTTCCGCAGCTCTGGGGCATAAACGGGAGAATGTTCGGTACCTGACGGAAAAATATGGCCTGAACCGCCTGAAAATCCACGAAACGGACATACAAAAGGGCGAAATCAGAAGAATATCCGTTGCAATAGAGAAATAAATGCAGTATAATATAATATTGCCGGGTTGCGTGCCGGCGGGACCCTGCGGGGCCCCGCCGGTATTTCATGCCGGAACAGCAAACCCGAATTGGAGGGTAAAACTTTGTACTTAAAAGCCCTTGAGATCCAAGGCTTCAAGTCCTTTGCCCAGAAAACACGCCTTACCTTCGATAAGCCCGTCACCGCCATCGTCGGCCCCAACGGCAGCGGCAAGTCCAACATTGCCGATGCTCTCCGCTGGGTCATGGGCGAGCAGTCCAGCAGGACGCTTCGCGGCGGCAAGATGGAGGACGTGATTTTCGGCGGCACCCAGGCCAGAAGCCCGCTGAACTTTGCGGAGGTCTCTCTTGTGCTGGATAATTCCGGGCACACCTTCTCTCTGGAGACGAGCGAAGTCATGGTCACCCGGCGGTATTACCGCTCCGGGGAAAGTGAATACTATATCAACCGTCAGCTTGTCCGCCTGAGAGATGTGAACGAGCTGTTCATGGATACCGGTCTCGGCCGTGACGGCTACAGCATGATCGGTCAGGGCAGGATCGACGAGATCCTGTCGCTGAAATCCACTGACCGTCGGGATATCTTTGAAGAAGCCGCCGGTATTTCCCGTTTCCGCTATCGGAAGGAAGAGTCCGAACGGAAGCTCTCCCATGCGGAAGAAAACCTCCTGCGCATCAACGACAAGATCGCAGAGCTGGAAATGCAGGTGGAACCCCTGCGGGAGCAGGCGGAAAAGGCGAAAAAGTATCTTGTACTGCGTGACGAGCTGCGGGGACTTGAGGTTTCCGTGTGGCTGGAAACGCTGCAGAAGCTGAACCTCCGTGCAGACGAGCTGCAGGAGGAAAGCCGCCTTGCCGCAAGAGCCCTTGAGGATGCAAAGCAGGAGCTGGAAAAGCTTTATGCTTCCGGTGAGCGGCTCAGCGAAGCCATGCGCAATAAGGATCTGGAAGGGGAGCGTGTCCGGGAAGAGATCTCCGCACTGGAAGGCGCAGTATCTGCGCTGGAGGGTGAGATCGCTGTGCATCGGGCAAATCTGCAGAACAATGCGGAGAACATCCGCCGTATCGCACAGGAGCTGGAAGCACAGGAGGGCCGGGATACCGGCATCCGGGATCAGCTGCAGCAGCGGCAGGAGCGGGTTTCCGATATTGACGCAGGAAGAAGGAAGCTTGCCGAAGAGGCGGGAGTCATGCGGGAAAAGATCCGCGCCCTTGCCGATAAGGCGGGAGAAGCTGCCCGCGCTCTGGAGGAGGTCATTTCCAGACGGGAAGACAAGACATCCTCTCTCGCAGCGCTGCGGGAGAAGCTGTCCTCTCTTGCGGCCATGCTTCAGGCTGTGGAGGATCGTACGACGGCGCTTCTTTCCGAAACCACGGATGTGGAAAGCCAGCTTGCAGACTACCGCGCAGAGGCGGAGAAGAACGATAAGGCTCTGCAGAATGCGCAGGAGCAGGTGGATTCCCTGAAAAACACCCTTGCCGGGTACAATATGCGCATGACCTCCCGCAGCAAAAAGTGCGATGCCGCAGCAGATAAGCGGATGAAGCTTACCATGGATTTGGAGTCCCTCCGCTCCCGTGAGCGGATGCTTTCCGATATGGAAAAGGAGTATCAGGGATTCTCCGGTGCGGTCAAAATGGTCATGCAGAGTGCGGAGCGGGGACTTCTGCGGAATGTTCACGGACCTGTGGCAAACCTTGTGAAGACGGGGGATGCCTATGCCATAGCCATTGAAACTGCCCTTGGTGCGGGCTCTCAGAATATCGTGGTATCCACGGAAGAGGATGCCAAGGCGGTCATCGGCCTTCTGAAGCGGAGAGACGGCGGACGCGTCACCTGTCAGCCCATCAGCGTTGTGCGGGGCAATGTCCTGCAGGAGCGGGGGTTGGATCAGGAAGACGGCTTTGTGGGTCTTGCCATTGACCTTGTGGAGTTTGATGAAAAATATCGGGGCATCATGTCCCGGTTTCTTGGACGGTATGCCGTCTGCGAGACGCTGGATGATGCCATCCGCATCGCAAGGCGCTACGGTCATCGCTTCAACATTGTGACCCTTGACGGGCAGCAGGTGAATTCCGGCGGTTCCATGACCGGCGGTTCCACGGCAAAAAATGTGGGCATCATCTCCCGGGCAAACGAACTGACACGCATCGGTCAGCAGAAAGCCATGGTGGAGCAGGATCTTGCCCTTGCGGTGAAGACGGAAGAGGATGCAAAGCGTGAGCTGAACGAAGCACGCTACAGTGCGGAGGTCTGCGCCGATGAGCTTCGCCGGGGAGAGGATCAGCTTCTCCGTCTGCAGGCAGAGAAGACCCACTTCGCCCTTGTTCTGGAAGCAGCGCAGAGCCGCATGGATTCCCTCAGGCAGGAAGCCGGGGAGAATACCACCCGTGTTTCCAGGATGGAAGAAGAGGTCGCCGCGATCCGTTCCGGGATCACAGAGCATGAGCGCGCGCTTTCTGTCCTTGCAGAGGAGGAAGCAAAGTGCAACGAAGGCTGCGAGGCCTTCCGCGCACAGCGGGAAATGCTCAGCGAAGAGCTTTCCGGGATCCTTGCCCGGGATGCTTCTCTGGAAGCCGAACGGGTGGCGACCATCCGCGCGGTGGAAGAACTGGACGCTCTGCGGCAGGAGCTTTCCGGCGGACGGCAGACGCAGGTCGCGCTGCAGACGTCTCTGCAGGAGGAAAACACCCGCATTACGAACGATATTGCTGCAAAGGAGCGGCAGAATGCGGAAAATCGGCTGAAGATCGAAGAAAAACGGCAGAAGCTGACCCGTATCACCCGGGAGCGCATGGATATGGAAGCCGAGCGCAACCGCAGAGACCGGGATCTGCAGGAGAAAAACGATGCCATCCTCACCCAGGAGCGGGAATGCGCCCGTCTGGAGCAGCAGAAGGCCGCCTGCGAGATGGAGGAAAAGCAGATCATCGACAAGCTCTGGGATACCTACGAGCTTTCCCGTTCCGCTGCGATGGAAGTGCGTGTTGCACTGGAAAGCGTTACCGCTGCGACCCACCGTATTGCGGAGCTGAAGCGGGGCATTTCCAGATTGGGGAACCCCAATATCGGTGCCATTGAAGAGTTTGACCGGGTGAATACACGCTACACCTTCCTTACCGAACAGCGGAACGATGCCGAACGGGCAAAGGGAGAGCTTCTGGATATCATTCGGGACATTACCTCCCAGATGGAGGAGATCTTCCGCAGAGAGTTCGAGCGCATCGCGGAAGCCTTTAAGGTGACATTCGCGGAGCTTTTCGGCGGAGGACGCGCCTCTCTTGAGCTTGAAGATCCGGAAAACATTCTGGACTGCGGCATTGAGATCCATGTGCAGCCTCCCGGAAAAGCGCTGAAGGTCATTACCCTGCTTTCCGGCGGCGAGAAGGCTTTCGTTGCCATCGCACTGTACTTTGCCATTTTGAAGGTCCGTCCCACACCCTTTGTTGTCATGGACGAGATCGAATCCGCACTGGACGATACAAACGTGACCAAGTTTGCGGAATACACCAGAAATCTCACCGACCATACCCAGTTCATCATGATCACCCATCGTCGGGGCAGTATGGAAGAGGCGGACGAGCTTTACGGCGTTACCATGCAGGAGCAGGGCGTCAGTAAGGTGCTGTCCGTGGATCTGGACGAGGCAGAAAAGGAATTCGCAAAATAAGGAGAGTGCATCATGGGCTTTTTTGACAAGATCCGTGAGGGGCTGCAGCGGACGCAGAAGAACATTGCCGCCCATATCGGGGGAATGTTTGCCGCCTTCACCGGAGCAAACGAGGAATTTTTTGAAGATCTGGAAGAGACCATGATCCTTGCGGACGTGGGTGCGACGCTGGCTTCCGAGGCTGTGGAAGAGCTGCGGGAAATCACCAAAAAGCAGAATCTCCGCGGTGCGGAGGAGATCCGCAATGCTCTTGCGGACATTTTGACCCGTATTATCTCTGTAGGCGATCCTGCGCTGAAGCTGGATACCAAGCCTGCGGTGATCCTTACCATCGGCGTGAACGGTGTGGGGAAGACCACCACCATCGGAAAGCTTGCTCTGAAGCAGAAGCAGGAAGGCAAGAAGGTGCTTCTTTGCGCAGGAGATACCTTCCGTGCAGCCGCAGCTGAGCAGCTTGGCATCTGGGCAGAGCGCTCCGGGGCGGATTTTGTCCGCCACGAAGAGGGAAGCGATCCCGCTGCAGTGGTGTTTGACGGCTGTGCAGCCGCCAAGGCAAGAGGCAGCGACCTTGTGATCGTGGATACCGCGGGACGGCTCCACAACAAGTCGAATCTCATGAACGAGCTGAATAAGATCCGCCGCGTTATCGACCGTGAGCTTCCGGGTGCCGATCGGGAGACCCTTCTTGTCATCGATGCCACCACCGGGCAGAACGGTCTTATTCAGGCAAAGCAGTTCAAGGATTATGCCGGCATCACCGGTATCGTTCTCACAAAGCTTGACGGCACCGCAAAGGGAGGTATCGTTTTTGCCATCGCCTCTCAGCTTGGTGTACCGGTGAAGTACATCGGTGTGGGCGAGCAGGTGGAAGATCTTCTGGAATTTGATGCCAGAGGCTTTGTGGAGGCGATTCTGGAATGAAGCTGGTACTTGCATCCAACAATAAGCATAAGCTGTCGGAGTTTCGGGAAATGCTGGAACGTACCGATATTGCCATCCTCTCCCAGAGCGAGGCGGGGCTTGAGCTTGAGGTGGAGGAAAACGGAACCACCTTTGAGCAGAATGCCTTCCTGAAGGCAGAGGCTGCCTGCAAGGCGCTGGGAATTCCCGCCATGGCGGACGATTCCGGTCTCGTTACCGAGGCGCTGAATGGTGAGCCCGGTGTTTACTCCGCAAGATATGGCGGAGAGGGGCTGAATGACGAGGGAAGATACCGTCTTCTGCTGAGGAACATGGAAAACACGGGCAACCGGAATGCCATGTTTGTCAGCGCCATCGTCTGCGTATTTCCCAACGGGGATGTGCTGCAGGCAAGAGGGGAGTGCCGCGGCGTGATCCTCCGTGCACCCAGAGGCGAAAACGGATTCGGTTATGACCCGGTATTCTACATTCCCGAGCTTGGCAGGTCCATGGCGGAGCTGACCATGGAGGAAAAGAATGCCATTTCTCACAGGGGCGCGGCTCTTGTGAAATTCAGAAAGATCTTTGAAGAATATTTGAAGGAGGAACATCCATGCTGACAAGCAAACAGCGTGCTTTTCTCAGAGGCCGTGCATCCACGCTGGAAACCATCCTGCTGGTGGGCAAGGACGGCGTGACTGAAAATACGGAAAAGCAGGCAAACGATGCCCTGACCGCCCGTGAGCTCATTAAGGGCAAGGTGCTGGAGACCTGTATGTATTCTGCAAACGAAGTGGTGCGGATGCTGGCTGAGGCCTGCAATGCAGAGCCTGTGTGCGCCATCGGCTCCAAGTTCGTGCTGTATCGGGAAAACAGAAAGCTGGCTCCCGAAAAGCGCATTACCCTCCCGTGAGGATCGGCATATACGGCGGCAGCTTTGACCCTCCTCACAGGGGACACAGGATCGCTGCCGAAAAGGCAAAGGATGCCCTTGGGCTTGACTGCCTTCTGGTGATCCCGGCAAATCAGCCGCCCCACAAGCAGCTGACCGCAGGCTCTCCAAGTCCGGAAGAACGGCTGGAGATGACAAGGCTTGCCTTCCGGGATCTTCCCGGTACGGAGGTTTCGGATATCGAGCTTTCCCGGGGCGGCAGAAGCTACACCGTGGAAACGCTGGAGCGGCTGCATGCCATGTATCCCGAAGATGAGCTGGTGCTCCTCATGGGAACGGATATGTTCCTTTGTCTGGAGAAGTGGTTCCGTTTTGGGGATATCCTTCGTCTTGCGGTGATCGGCGCCTTTTCCCGAAATCCCGGGGAGGATGCTGACCTTGCCAAGATGGAGCGCCATCTTGCGGAAACCTGCGGCGCAAGGGTGGAGCGGATCGAGACCGACCCCTTTCCCGTGTCCTCCACACAGGTGAGAGCGCTTCTTACCCGGCGGATGGGAAGGGAGCTTCTGGATCCTGCTGTGTATGAGACCGTGATCTCCCGCAGATATTACGGGGCAAAGCCGTCTCTTTCCTGGCTCAGAAGCGTGACGGAGCCTCTGCAGGATCCCGCACGCATTCCCCATGTACGGGGATGCGAGGAGGAAGCCGCAAGGCTTGCGGAAAGATGGGGCGTATCGGCGGAAGATGCCCGGGAAGCTGCCATTTTGCATGATCTTACCAAAAAATATGACCTTGCAGAACAGTTGAAATTGTGCAGGGAATATGGTATGATAACAGATACGCTGGAATCCTGCAGCTCTATGCTGCTGCATTCCAAAACCTCGGCTGCGGAGGCCGAAAAACGGTTCGGCTGCCCGGCGGAGATCGTCTCCGCCATTCGGTTTCATACCACGGGCAGAGCCGGTATGACGACGCTGGAAAAGGTGGTTTGTCTTGCCGATGCCATCGAACCCACAAGGACCTACGCGGATCTGACAGAGATCCGCAAGCTTGCGTATACGGATCTGGATGCAGCTTTGCGCATGAGCTTTGAGGGGACGCTTCAAAGCCTTGCAAGGCGGGGACTGGATGTCCATCCCGCTACGCTGCAGGCACTGGAAGATTTGAAAAAGTGACCGCGTTTTGAAGAGACAGACAAGGGGATCAGAATGAAGCTATTTGGCAGCTCCAACAGGGGCAATGGAAATAAAGAGGATCAGACATCCCGGATCCCGGAAACCTGGAGAGATGCGGTGCCGGAATCGGAGGAAGAAGCTGAGCGGAAAGCGCGCAGAAGAAAGCGGACAAAACGGCTTTTTGTGTGGCTATTGGTGCTTGTCCTTCTTGCAGCCATCGGCTGCGCGGCATACTATTTCCTGTATGTCCGTCCGCCGGAAATCGTCCGTGAACGGCTGAGTTTCCTGTATGAGGAAGCGGCAGAGGATGCGGGTGTTTCTCCCACGCCGGACATGGTGGCTTCCATCGAGATGACCCCCACGCCCGAACCTACCCCCACGCCTACCCCTGTGCCCACGGCAACGCCTGCCCCTACGCCTGTGCTGACGCCTGCCCCTTCTGCGGTGTATGATGTGCCGGAAAGCGCTCTTGCCTATACCTTTGCGGTGCTTGGCATCGATCAGGACGGGGATTCCGCCGATGCGGTCATGATCTGCTACTTTGATATCGTGCGGCAGCATCTGGATGTGATGAGCCTGCCTGCGGATACACTGGTGAATACGGGGAAAGACCCCCGCCATCTCAGCACCCTTTACGGTGAGGGCGGTTCGGAGGCCGTGGTCACGGCACTGAGCCATATCACCGGCTACACGCTGGATTTCAGCATCACCGTGAAGATGGATGCGTTCGCAATGCTCATAGATGAGATCGGCGGCGTGGAATATAACATTCCCCAGAGCGTGGATTACACCGATCCCGCAAAGAATGTGACCATCAAGCTTACCTCCGGTATGCAGAAGCTGGACGGCGCAACTGCGGTGCAGCTTATGCGGTACGAGGAACTGGAAAACGGCGGTATCGAGGCACGGATCCAGAATCAGCACGGATTTTTGTTTGCCGCTGCCCGCCAGATCCTGGAAAACCGTGATGAGATCAGCCTTTCCAGACTTGCTCGGCTCATTGTGCAGAACTGCGAGACCGACCTTTCCTACGGAAACATCATCTGGTTTACCCTGCAGGCCTGCAGTATGCCTGAACTTGCCATGAACTTCTACACCATCCCCGGTACCTATTACGATGCGGTGCCCGGAGTACGGGAAGGAAGCGGCAGAGCCTTCAGCATCCATGCGGAAAGCTGGCTCATGTACCTCAATGAGTATTTTAATCCTTACATTGCACCCTTTACGCTGGAAGAGCTTAGCATTCTTCGCTATGATCCCATTGAGGGCGAGGTGACCTCCACCAATGGTGTGATCGTTGCGGAGCTTGAACCTGTTTACGTGGAGGGCGAGCCGGTGTATACGGATCCCCATGAGCCTCTGCCCCCCAACACGAAACGGGATCCTGAGCCTTCAAGACCCGAAAAACCCTGAATCTGAACAGGAGAGATGAGTATGTTGACTGCACGGGAAGTTGCAGAACTTGCGGTAAAAACTCTGGACGCCAAAAAGGGGCGGAATATCCG
>JAFQKD010000068.1 GCA_017397075.1 Oscillospiraceae bacterium
AATAATGAATAATCATGTAATATACGTGAATAATTCATGAATACAGGAAATATTATACGGAACGGAGATGTGAACCATGCTGCTTTTTCTAGACGGCGCCGCAGGAACCACGGGGCTTCGGATTCATGAGAGATTATCCGGGCGAACGGATCTTAAGCTTCTCGCCCTTTCCGATACGGAGCGAAAGGACCCTCTGAAGCGAAGGGAAGCGCTGAACAGCTGCGATATCGCCATGCTGTGTCTGCCGGATGAAGCGGCGCGGGAAGCCGTGGGGATGATCGAAAATCCCGCTGTCCGGGTGATCGATGCCTCTACCGCCCACAGAACCGCTCCCGGCTGGGCTTACGGCTTTCCGGAGCTTAAAGGGCAGTTTCGCAAAAAGATCGAAATGGGAAGCCGTGTAGCCGTAACAGGCTGTCACGCCTCCGGGTTTCTCGCACTGGTGCAGCCGCTGGTGTATGCGGGGGTTCTTCCGGCGGATGCACTTCTGACCTGCCATTCCGTTACCGGCTACAGCGGCGGCGGCAAGAAAATGATCGCTCAGTATGAAGAGGATGCGCGGTGCGCTCTGCTGGATGCCCCCAGACAGTATGCCCTTTCCCAGACCCATAAGCATCTGCCGGAGATGAAGGCTGTTGCGGGACTTCGGACGGAGCCGATCTTCTGCCCCATCGTGTCGGATTTCTACAGTGGGATGTGCGTTACGGTTCCGCTGTTCAAAAGCCAGCTTTCCTGTTCTGCGGAGGAAGTGAAGGCCATTTATGCAGAGACCTATACCGGTCCTGTTGTGCGGTATACGGAGAGCATGGATGAGGGCGGATTTCTGTCCGCAAACGCCATGACAGGCAAGGACAGTATGCAGATCAGCGTCTGCGGCAATGAGGATAGACTGCTTCTTGTCGCACTGTTTGATAACCTTGGCAAAGGGGCATCGGGCGCCGCGGTGCAGTGCCTGAACCTGATGACCGGGCAGGACGAGACCACAGGACTTGTATTGTAAAGGAGAAAAATATGAGCATTCAGATCATTTCCGGCGGTGTTTGCGCCGCAAAAGGATATAAAGCTGCAGGTGTACACTGCGGCATCCGGAAGAACAAGACCAAAAAGGATCTTTCCATGATCCTCAGCGACGTAAAAGCCTCTGCCGCTGCGGTGTATACCACGAATCTGGTGAAGGGTGCACCCCTTGCCGTGACAAAGGCCAACATTTCCGACGGCTATGCTCAGGCGGTCATCTGCAACAGCGGCAATGCCAACACCTGCAACGCAAACGGCATTGAGATCGCCGAAGAGATGTGCGCGCTTGTGGGGAAGGCTGCGGGCATTTCCGCAAAGGATGTGGTGGTGGCATCCACCGGTGTCATCGGACAGCCGCTGGATATTGCCCCCATTGCTGCCGGGATCCCGCAGCTTGTGGAAGCGCTTTCCTATGAGGGCAGCGATAGCGCCGCAGAGGGCATCATGACCACCGATCTTGCCAAAAAGGAGATCGCCGTGTCCTTTGAGATCGGCGGTGTTACCTGCAAGCTTGGCGGCATCGCCAAGGGTTCCGGCATGATCCATCCCAATATGGCCACCATGCTGGTGTTTCTCACCACGGATGCGGCCATCAGTCCCGAGATGCTTTCTCTTGCCTTGAAGGGTGATATCCCGGAGACCTTCAATATGCTCTCCGTAGACGGGGATACCTCCACAAACGACATGGTATCCATCCTTGCAAACGGCATGGCGGGGAACGAGCCCATTACTGCTCCCGGCGAGGCCTTTGAGGAATTCATGAAAGCCCTCAATACCGTGACGGTATATCTCTGTCAGCATATCGCCGCTGACGGTGAGGGAGCGACGAAGCTTTTGGAATGTGTGGTCACCGGTGCTGCGGCCCATGAACAGGCAAAGATCACCGCAAAGTCCGTGATCTGCTCCTCGCTGGTGAAGGCGGCCATGTTCGGTGCTGATGCAAACTGGGGGCGTGTGCTCTGCGCCATCGGCTACAGCGGCGCGGAGGTGGATGTGCAGAAGGTGGATGTGCAGTTTATCTCCAAGGCCGGAGATATCCTTGTCTGCAAGGATGGTGCCGGCGTGGATTTCTCCGAGGAAAAGGCCAAGAAGATCCTGCTGGAGAAGGAAATCGAGATCCATGTGGAGCTGAATTCCGGCACGGACAGCGCAACGGCATGGGGCTGTGACCTGACATACGATTATGTCCGCATCAACGGCGACTACAGAACCTGAGAGGTGAAAACCATGGAAATTTCCAATGCTTCCCGGGCGGAGGTGCTGACTCAGGCGCTGCCCTATATTCAGAACTATCACGAAAAGGTGGTCGTCATCAAATACGGCGGCAACGCCATGATCAACGAAGAACTGAAGCAGCAGGTCATGGGGGATATCGTCCTTCTGCAGCTTGTGGGCGTGAAGGTGGTTCTTGTTCATGGCGGCGGGCCGGAGATCACCGGAATGCTGAAGAAGATCGGCAAGGAGAGCGTGTTTGTGGACGGCCTGCGGGTCACGGATAAAGAGACGGTGTCTGTGGTGCAGATGGTGCTTGCCGGTTCCATCAACAAGTCCCTTGTGAATCTGCTGGAGACCAAGGGCGGCACCGCCATGGGCATCAGCGGCATCGACGGCCACATGATCCGGGCGAAGGTGAAGGATGAACGGCTGGGCTATGTGGGCGAGATCACCGAGGTGAACGTGCAGCCCATTCTGGATCTCATCGAAAAGGGCTATATCCCCGTGGTTTCCACCGTTGGCTGCGATGCAGAGGGCAATGTCTACAACATCAATGCCGACACCGCCGCAGCCAAGATCGCCGGAGCGATGCACGCGGAAAATCTTATCACCATGACCGATATTCCGGGAATTCTCCGGGATAAGGATGATCCTGCATCCCTGATTCCCCATGTGACCTTTGCAGAGGCCGAACAGCTGAAGGCTGACGGTGTTATCTCCGGCGGCATGATCCCCAAGGTGGACTGCTGTATGGATGCCATCCGCAGCGGTGTGCGGCAGGTCATCATTCTGGACGGACGGATCCCTCATTCCATCCTGCTGGAGATGCTGACCGATGAGGGTGCGGGAACTATGGTAGTGGAGGCGTAAAGAGAATGCAGATGAATATTCAGACGCTGGACAGTACATACATTGCCCATACCTACGGCAGATTTCCCCTTGCCCTTGCCCACGGAAAGGGCTCTCTCGTTTATGACGAGAGCGGGAAAGAATACATCGACATGGCCACGGGCATTGCCGTGAATACCTTCGGTATTGCGGATGACCCATGGGTGCAGGCGGTGACGGAACAGCTTTCCGTCCTGCAGCATACCTCAAACCTGTATTATACCGAACCCTGCGCGAAGCTTGCGGAAATGCTCTGTCTGCGCACAGGGATGAAGAAGGTGTTCTTCTCCAACTCCGGTGCGGAGGCAAACGAGTGTCTTATCAAAACCGCGCGGAAATATTCCGCCGATAAATACGGTGCCGGACGGCACACCATTCTGACGCTGGAAAACAGCTTCCACGGACGGACCGTAACCACCCTTGCGGCTACCGGACAGGACGTGTTCCACAAGGATTTTCTGCCCCAGACCGAGGGCTTTGAAAGCTATCCCGCCGATGATCCGCAGGTGATCTGCGGCCGCATGGCAAAGGGAGATGTGGCGGCGGTGCTTTTTGAGTGTGTGCAGGGGGAGGGCGGTGTTCTGCCCCTGAAGCCGGAATTCGTTTCAGCTCTCAGCAAGTGTGCGGCAGAGCAGGATGTGCTTCTCTGCTGCGATGAGGTGCAGTGCGGAAACGGACGGACGGGAAAGCTTTACGGCTATATGCATTACGGTATCACGCCTGATCTTGTGTCCACGGCAAAGGGACTTGCAGGCGGGCTTCCCCTTGGCGCGACGCTGATGGGGGAGAAGGTGCAGGATGTACTGCAGCCGGGGAGCCACGGCTCCACCTTCGGCGGAAATCCGGTCTGCTGTGCGGGAGCGGTAAGCATTCTCTCGCGGCTCGATGATGTGCTTCTTGCGGAGGTACAGAAAAAGGCGGACTATATTTTTAACGAGCTTTCTTCCGCACCCGGGATCAAAAGCGTAACAGGCATGGGTCTCATGATCGGCATCGAGACGGAGGGAGATTCCGGAGAAATCCTCAATGCCTGCATGGAGCAGGGGGTGCTTGTCATCAAGGCAAAGCAGAAGCTGCGGCTTCTGCCTGCGCTGAATATCCCCTGGGATGTGCTCAAAAAAGCTGTTGCGGTCATCAAGACCTGTGCTGCGGTCTGATGCCGATCACGCTTGCTTTTTGACATAGATGTGCTATACTGACGTGCAGGAAAGGGAACGGAGGATATGACCATGCGGCTGAAGCTCATTGCCTGTAAGGCTCTCAGCAGAGAGCTTTCCTATCTTTCCGCACTGTCGGAGAACAATATCGACATCACCTTTGTCAGACAAGGCTATCACAGCGCGCCTGAAGTGCTGCGGCGGAACCTGCAGCAGGAGATCGATTCCGTGGAATCCGGCAAGGATCCCCATACCAATGAGCTTGGCGGAAACGGGGACAAGCCCTCGCCCCTGAACAGCGAGGATTTTGATGCCATTCTTATCGGCTACGGACTTTGCTCCAACGGGATTGTGGGGCTGCGCAGCAAAAAGCATACGCTGGTGATCCCCCGGGGACATGACTGTATTACCTTCTTCCTCGGCTCCAAGGAGCGGTACGCGGAGTATTTCAAAAGTCTTCCCGGCTGCTTCTGGTACACCGCAAGCTGGATCGAAAACTCCGATATGCCCTGTGAGGCCCAGGAAGCGCGTATGCGGGAATATTATCTGGAAAAAGGCTACGACGAGGAAGATCTGGAGTTCTTCATGGAAGAGATGAACGGCTGGACAAAAAACTACAAAAACGCGGCCTACATCAAAATGCCCTTCTATGATAAAGAGGATTATCAGCGCTTTACGCAGACCGCGGCGGATTTCTACCACTGGGACTACAACCTGATCGACGGGGATATGTCCCTTCTGGAACGGTTTCTTGCGGGAAAATGGGACGAGGAAAGCTTCCTTGTGGTGCCGCCGGGATATGAGGTGGTTGCCTCCAACGATGCGGGGGTCATCTCCTGCAAGCCTGTTTCCTGAAAAAGCGGATGATGGAAAAAGAGAACGCAGGACTGTGGTTTCGACCGCAGTCCTGCGTTTTGTCTGTGTTTATATTTCGAAGTCTTCTGATTTGAAGCTGCTGTAATATCTTCCTTTGTGGGCGGTAAATTTCAGAACACAATAGTCGGGATCGGTAACGCCTTTTGGATAGAAGAGTTCATCGCCTGCCTGCCGATTCCCGGGGCAGATAGGCAATGCCGTCCATCTGGCAAAGGCAGTTCGGGCCGATAAATTCGGTGACCACGGTCATTCTTGCGGGAGGGCCGTTTTGGAAAAATTCCCGGAACACATCGGCGCCTTTGCGGAAATCGGATACGTTTTTGATGTAAAAGTTCAGCTGCACAATATCATCCAGACAGGCGCCTGCTGAGGCGAGGGTGGCTGCCATGCTTTTTAAGGTCTCTCTCGTCTGGTGGACGATGTCCGAAACATCCTGTCCGCCGCCGTGATGGGCAAGAAAAATGTAGTCCCCCGCAATGACGCAGGAGGAGCAGGTGTCGTCCCCGCAGTGGGTGGGAAGCTTTTTCATCATGGTGATTCCTTCTTTCGTTTGATTTTATCCGTACATCAGCCCGGGCATGACGGCCAGATGCTGCCCGATCTCCCGAACGGAAGCGCCGTCCATGAGAGAGGCGGGGTACAAAATGTTTTTTCCATAGCGTTTGCGGAGGGCATCCACCGCGTCATCCAGCTTTTCCAGCTTCTCCCGGCGGTTGTCGTCGGTGAAGAGAGCAAGCTGGCGGGGGAGATTTGTGTCCGTGAGGCGGATGGCACGGATGGTGACGGAGCGGATGTTTTTCCGCCAGACGTAGTTTGCCCGGAAAAGTTTCCGCGCACTTTGGGCAAGCTCTCGGGGGCTTCTTGTGGGAAAGGGGAGCGTAGTCTGATACTGACGGGTGCCAAGCTCGCAGTCCCGGACGAAAAGCTGCACTCCTTCTGCCCAGAAGTTGTCCTCCCGAAGCCGCCTTCCCACATCCTGCGCAAGATAGAGAAGCACCCGCCATACATCCTCCTCACAGACAAGGTCACGGCAGCAGGTCGCCCCGTGGCCGATGGATTTGATGGGCGCTTCATACCCCTCCGGGGCAACACGGCTGCTGTCAAGGCCGTTTGCGTAGGTCCACAGGGTGGGGCCGTTTACCCCGAAAAGCCGCCGCAAAAAGGCGGGGTCGCACCCGGCAAGCTGCCCGATGGTGTGGATGCCGTAGAAAGCGAGCTTTCTCGTGGTGGCGGGTCCCACATAGAGAAGCTCGGAAACGTGAAGCGGCCATACCTTTTCCCGAAAATTCTCCCGGGTGATAAGGGTGACCGCGTCCGGCTTTTTCATATCGCTGCCAAGCTTTGCAAAAATCTTGCTGAAGGAGACACCGATGCTCACCGTGAGACCAAGCTCATCCTTAACCGTGCGGCGGATCTCATCCGCGGCGGCAAAGCCGTCCCGGATGTTTGCACAGCCCGTAAGATCGCACCAGGACTCGTCCATACCGAAGGGTTCGATCCGATTGGTGTATCGGCTGTAAATGGCACGGACAAGCTTGGAATATTTGAGATACTGCTCATATCTGGGGCGGCGGAGAATAAGGTCGGGGCAAAGCTGCTTTGCCTGCCAGTTTGCCATGCCGGTCTTCACTCCCGCGCGCTTGGCTTTTTCCGATTTTGCCAGCACAATGCCGTGGCGATCCTCCGCAGAACCGCAGACCGCCACTGCCTTTCCCCGCAGAGAGGGGTCGAGCATCATTTCCACAGAGGCATAAAAGCTGTTGAGGTCGCTGTGGAGGATCGTTCGTTCCTGTTCCATAATTTCCCTTTCCGGAGCGGTTGACTTTCCCAAAACTTCCGTGTATACTGCTCATAACTTCACAAACTTCGCTTTTAGTATAGCGCGGAAGAGGAAGAAAGTCAAGCAGGAGGGGAAGAAATGGATGAAAAGATCTATGTGCGGGTATCGGTATGCTTCGGGCCGGACGGAAAGATGCGCCCGGAGCAGGTGCTTTGGGATGACGGAAGAGTGTTTTCCGTGGACAGACTTCTGGATGTGCGTCCGGCGGCATCCCTGCGCTGCGGCGGACAGGGGGATCGGTATACCGTGCGCATTGGCGGGCGGGAGACCTATCTGTGGTTTGAGCGCAGCGAGGCGCTTTCCGGGACGCTGGTAGGACGGTGGTTCGTGGAACCCCGTCAGCCGTCATAGACGGCTTTGCCCTGCAGTACATCGGCGCAGACATCGGCAAAAAGCTCCGCGGCATACAGAGCCTCCTGCAATGTGTTTCCGCTGCAGCCGACCTCCAGAATGATCGAACCCCGGGTGGCGTGCTGGTTGTAGCGATACTGGGAAATGTCCACAGGGCGGGTAAGTCCGGGATATTTTGCGTTCATGGCAGCCTGCAGGTAGAAGGAAAAGGCCAGATTGTCCCGCCAGTTGGGATGATCGAGACCGCTGCTGTCCGTGCCGGAGACGAGGAGGATCTGCGCGGATTCTCTGCCGTTTACGAGACAGGATGTGCTGTAGGTATTGCCGTCGGCATCTGCAAGAGCATCCCTGTGCAGGTCGATGACCACGGCAATGTCCGGGTCGGCGGCAAGATTCGCTTCTATGGTCTCCAGCGCACGGTTGTATGCCCCGTTATAGGAAGGACTGTCGTGATACGCCGTATCGTGGATCACGGTGATGCCCCGCTCGGTAAGCGCTGCGTCAAGCGCCTCGCCCACGCGGACTACGTTGTAATTTGTGTCCTCCGTGCGGTACGGCTCTGTCGGGATGTACTGATCGTCTCCGTCCGGGGTATAGGATTCGCAGGTGTGGGTGTGGACGATGAGCACCTTGGGATTTTCCGGAAGCGCAAGTCCCTCCGCCATAAGCGAGGCGGGATCAATGGCGTATACCGAGCCGTTCTGCATACGGATGCTTCCGGGGTCAAGCGGATAGGTCAGGGCTTCCGGCGTGGGCTCCGGTGAGGACTCCAGCGAGGGGGTAGGCGCAGGCGCGGGAGAAGACGAGGTCCCCGAGCCGAAATAGAGCAGATCCGATGCGTTGCCTGCTGCCGGTGACGGGGAGGGTGACGGCTCCGAAACAGGAGCGGGAGTCTCCGGCACGGGGGTGCTTGCAGCCGGCGCGGGGGAGGCGGGGAGCTCTCCGCCGAGAAGGAATGCCGCTGTGGCGGGGTCGGAGAGCACATCGGTGATTTTATGCTTCAGAAGGATAAGCGCATCCTTTTCGATGGCGGTGCGCAGCAGCAGAAGCGCCGCAAGCAGAAACATTCCCCGTACCAGAAGCATTCCGGGGCGGATCCCGCGGCGGCGAAGTTTTCGGAACATACCCATTCCCCCTTTCGGAAAAAATTTATGCGGCAGGGGGGCAATGTATGCCGTTGTTTTTCCGGCAGGGAAATGGTATACTGAAAGACACCGAAATCTTATGGAGGAACGATACATGACCAAGACCACATATACCACCCGCGGCGTATGCTCCCGTGCCATTGAGATCGAGCTGGACGGCGATGTGATCCGCAGCGTGAACTTCATCGGCGGCTGCAACGGCAATACGCAGGGGGTTGCCCGTCTTGCGGAAGGCCGCAAGGTGGAGGAAGTGCTGCCGCTCATCCGCGGGATCACCTGCGGCGGGAAGCCTACCTCCTGCCCCGATCAGCTTTCCCGTGCGCTGGAAGCTGCACTGAAGAAGGCTCAGGAGAAGTGAGATGAAAAAGATCTTTTCGGCAGCGCTTTCGCTGCTTCTGGCGGCGGTGCTGCTTTGCGGCTGCGGTGCAGCAAAAGAAGACAGACAGGACGGAGCGGATGGGGCGACCATGGTGACCCCTGAGCCGAGCGAAACACCGGAGCCTTCTGCGGAACCCACAGCAGAGACAACAGTCTCTCCCGAAGGCGTTCCCCTTACGGAGGAAGAGCTGAATGCCCTGATGCAGGGGCCTGCATGGGAGGGCGTTTACCGCAAGGATGATATTACCCTTGTGATCCGTGACAGGGAAGGCGACTTTGCGGTGATGGTGCTGGATGCCGGGGAGGCGGGGAACTTTTCCGGGTATGTGCAGGTGTCTGCCGATGCGGTGACCTATACCGGGGAAAGCTTTGCCCTGACCATGACCCTCAGTGCCGATGCTTCGGCCATGGAGCTTTCTTTGGAGGGTGCGTTCCCGGTGGAAGGGCTTGATCCTTCCGGAAGCTACAGCAGAACAGAGGAAGATCCCACAGGCTATGAAGCGGCGCTTGGAGCAAACGCTCTGCCTGCAAGCATCTCCGAAACGGTGCTGAATGGCAAGGTGGTTTCTGTGTATCTGGATCCCCAGGGGCGGTTTTCCGCAGTCCTGCCCTGCATTTTCACCGATGCTCCGGCAGATATGCAGCCGGAAGACGGCGTTTGGCTCACCACCATGGACGGACTTGCCTATGCTGCCATCTATACGGAGAGCACCGAATGGGAAGACGCGGAGACTGCTGCGGCAGCAGTGCCGGAGCTTTATGAGAATGCGGAGGTCTATGTGTCCGGCGGCTGCGCCATGGTGAACCGCACCTTTACCGATGAGACGGATATCCGCTGGGGCGAGCTTCGCATCCTCTGCCCCATGGACGGGACCCTTGTCACACTGGTCTACGCGTGGCAGCCCCAGTCCGGCAGTGCCTACGGCGCTTATGCAGCCATTCCGTTTATCAGCAACAGCTAAGGAGTGGAGAAAATGAAGCCTGTATTTTCCAATACCTTTCATGTGACCCATAACAAGAACAAGACGGAAATCGCCCTGTCCTTCGGTCATGCCTATACGGAGCATAACTTCACCATGAAAAACGGAACGCTTACGGATGTTTCCGGACAGGTGGTGGATGAGGTTTCCAGCATTTTGCTTTCCCGGGAGGGGGCCGTTGCCTTGGCAAGGCTCCTGAACCGTGTGGTTGGCGAATGGAATACGGAGGAATAACGCAATGATCTTTACAGTAACGCTGAATCCTGCAGCGGATTATACCCTGACCATCCCCAATTTCCGCACGGGGGAAGTGAACCGTGCTCAGGAGGTTCGTTTTGATCCCGGCGGAAAGGGAATCAACGTATCAAAGGCGCTGCAGACATTGGGCATGTCCAATGTTGCCATGGGGCTTCTTGGCGGAAGTGCCGGGGATGCCATCGAATCTGCCCTGAAGGAAATGGGGATAGAGACGGATTTTCTCCGTATTGCAGGAGCGACCCGCACCAATACCAAGGTCATCGACCCGGAAAGCGGGGAGACCACCGATCTCAATACCCCGGGGCCTGAAGTAACAGCAGAGGAACTGGACGCCTTCAAAAAGAAGCTGAAGAGCGTTGTTCACGGCGGTGATACGGTGATTTTTTCCGGAAGTCTGCCTGCGGGCGTGCCGGAGGATATTTACAGGGAACTTATCCATATGTGCCGCAGCAAGGCGGCAAAGACCATTCTGGATACCTCCGGTGCCGCACTGAAGGCAGCTCTGGACGCAAAGCCTTACTTCATTAAGCCCAATACGGATGAGCTTCGCACCGTGGTGGAGCATGATCCCGAGGTGGCGCAGGAAGTGGTGCGGGCGGCGAGAGTTCTCTCTCTGGAGACGGGGGCTTATGTTCTGGCTTCCATGGGCGGAGAAGGCGCCGTGCTCATTAAGGGGCGGCAGGCGCTTTATGCAAAAGCGCCGGAGATCGTGGTGCATTCCACCGTGGGAGCGGGAGATGCCATGGTGGCGGCTCTTGCAGCGGCAGAGACCAGCGGTATGGAAGAGGCCGACCTGCTTCGCTTTGCGGTGGCTGCGGGCTCTGCGGCGGCAGCCATGCCCGGCAGCAGCTGCGGGGATATCGGCGATGTGCTGAACCTTGCCGAGCGGGTGATCTGCGCCCCGGTACTGGGATAAACTGCAAAACGCAGGGAAGAGGCTCTTCCCTGCGTTTTATCGAAGGAGTACACATGAAACAAAAGGCTGTGTTTTTTGACCTTGACGGAACCATATCCGATTCCGGACCGGGGATCACCCGGTGTGCAAGAGAGGCTCTGTACCATTTCGGCATTCCCGATCCCGGTGATGCCGCCATGCGCACCTTTGTGGGGCCGCCCCTGCGGGATATGTTCCGAAAATATGGTGTGCCTGGGCAGGAAATCGAGACTGCCATGCAGGTCTACCGGAAAAATTACCTCAACGGCGGGATCCTGGAATGCACCATGTATCCCGGGATCCGGGAGCTTCTGGATGCGCTGCATCAGCATGGGCGCAGGCTTTTTGTGGCAACGGCAAAGCCGGAGCCAATGGCAGTGGAGGTTCTGGAATATTTCGGGATTCTGGGCGAGTTTGAGGCTGTCTGCGGTGCGTCTCTGGATAAATCCCGGGACAGCAAGGCAGCGGTGATCCGGTATCTTCTGGAGCAGCTCGGGGAATGCGATGCTGTTATGGTGGGGGATACCGCCTTTGATGTCATCGGCGCTGCGGAGCATAACATTCCCACAATCGGCGTCAGCTGGGGATACGGCAGCGCGGAGGAAATGAAAAACGCAGGTGCCGCTGCTGTGGCAGATACCGTAGATGAGCTGATTCAGATTTTGTGCATGGAGGAGAATGGAAAATGAAGATCCGCATAAATCCCGAAAGACAGCTTTTCAAGCGGGATAAGATGATCTACGGTCATTTTATCGAGCATTTTCACCGGCAGATCTACGGCGGGGTCTATGACCCGGAAAGTCCCTTTGCGGATGAGAGCGGGCTTCGTACCGATGTGCTGGAAGCCATGCGGGAGCTCGAGGTGCCTGTTCTTCGATGGCCCGGCGGCTGTTTTGTCTCCTGCTATCACTGGAAGGATGGTGTGGGCCCGGAGAGAAAGCCCTTTTTCGATAAGGCATGGCGTGTGGAGGATCCCAACGATTTCGGCACTGACGAATACATCGGAATGTGCCGCAAGATCGGCTGTGAGCCGTATATCTGCACCAATGCGGGGACGGGTACCGCTGAGGAAATGAGTGACTGGGCGGAATACTGCAATCTGGAAAACGAGGGACAGTATGCCAAATGGCGCATTGCAAACGGTCATCCGGAGCCCTACGGCGTAAAATACTGGAGCATCGGCAACGAAAATTACGGCTTCTGGGAGATCGGCGCAAAGGGAACGAAGGAATGGGGCCGACTTGTTGAGGAATCGGCCAAAATGCTTCTGCGTGTGGATCCGGAGATCCAGCTTTCTGCGGCGGCGCTGGCGGATGTTGACTGGAATCTGGAGATCCTGCGCAATTGCGGTCCGCTGCTGAAGTGGATCTCCATCCATTCCTACTGGGATCAGCTCAATCAGGTAAACCGGCTTGCCACCTATGAAGAGAGCATGGCCTATACCGAGGATCTGGAACGGGATATTCGGAAGGTGCGGGGACTTCTCTGCGCGCTGGGACTGGAAAAACAGGTCCGCATTGCCTTCGATGAGTGGAATCTGCGGGGATGGCATCACCCCAATTTTGCCATGATCCCTGCCAAGGACAAGCGGGATTATCTTATCCCCCGGGATAAAAACGACGACAACGCAAGCTACACCATGGCGGATGCGGTCTTTGCCGCCTGCTTCCTCAATACCTGCAACCGCAACGGTGACATTGTGGGCATGGCAAACTTTGCCCCCATCGTAAACACCCGGGGCTGCATCTATACGCACAGGGACGGCATCGTTCTGCGTGGTACATATCATGTCTTTTGGATGTATGTGAAGCTCATGGGCGACAGGATCCTTGACCAGTGGTGTCAGGAGACGGAGAAGATGACCGTGCGCAGCAAAGACGGCAAGCATTGCAGTGTGGATGCGGTGGACACCGTTGCCGCCTTTCGGCAGGACGGAATGATCACTGTGGCTGCGGTAAACAAGGATGGGGCGTCCGAACGGAAAATTTCGCTGGAGATCCCCGGCGCGGCGAGATATCGGGTGCATACCCTGAACGGAGAGAGCACCGATTCGTATAATGATGTGGGGCTTGAGGGCATTACCCGGAAGAACGGAGAATGGACAGCCTGTGCGGGCACGGCGGAAATCGCGCTGGAGCCCCATTCGGTGAACATCATCGAGGTGGAAAGAGCATAAACGGAAAAATGCATCGCACGGAAAAATCCGTGCGATGCGTTTTTGCAGGAAAGAGGAAAAAGGATAACGGGTTATTTTCCCAAAAGATCGTTCCAGACTTCCACAATGGTGACCCACGTCTTTTTGGCATCACACAGGATAACATGGGCCTCGCCCAGTTTGCCGTAAGTGATGGCGCCGCTTGCTTCGAGATACGGCTGATATTTGGGGTAGGATGCCGAAGGACCCATGCAGTTACAGGCGAAACGGCGGCTCTCATTCCCGTCGTAGTCCACAACGGTGATGGGGTACGGCGCGGAGATTCCGTTTGGAGCCATGAATTCGTCGATGGCATGGATAAACGTGTTGTTCTGCAGGCCGACACCGATCAGCAGGATTTTTCCGTTTTGCCGCCCGAGCTTTCCGTAGGAGCCGAACGGCGGCATAGGTGTGGCGGCTTTGGCATCATAGGCCACATACTGAGCGGCGGTTTTCCCGAAGGCCACCACGGAGTGACCCGGATGCAGTGAGCGGACAATGGTGGGATCTCCGGCGTCGCGTGCGCGGTTTGCGTACTGCACAGCAACGGTGGGGACAGCGCCGATACAGGGCATTGTGTTGCGCACATCGAAAACGGGGAACTCTCTGATGTTGGAATAGGTGTGGGACGGGATGAGAAGAAGTCCGTCGCGTACACTGTAGCGCAATGCATCAATGACCACCTCGGCACCGGTTTTTTCCGCGGTGACGATCGTGCCCACGGATTTGAGCGAAAAATGAGCCGTGAGAAGATCGTCCGGGCGAATACCCATGGACTCGATTTGCGCGATCAGCTGTTTTTCGGTATACATGTAGAAACCTCCGGGTCAGTGGATCAGCAGTGCCACAGTCTGCAAAAGAAGCAGATGGGCGGGATAGAATACATAGAAGCCGTACTTGAAGCCTTTCGGTCCCGGTTTTCCGTTATACAGCGCCAGAAGAGGCAGTGCAAAAAGGCTGAAGTACTGCAGAGCGTGCAGATTCGGCTGTGCGGCGACCAGAAGCAGTCCTGCTGCGGTGATGCATAGCTTTACCGCAGGGCGATCCAGTTTTTTCAGCGGTTCGGGCGCGGCACCCTCCCGGTAGTCAAACAGGGAAATCAGCACCGGCAGCATGACGCCGGGAAAGCCGTAGTCAATGCCGACACGGGAGATCACAATGCCGATGAGCGCCGATGCGGCGAAAAACACAAGGAAATACAGAAACTGCCGCTTGCGGTCGCTTCCGCACATGGAGCGCTTCCATGCCTGCAGAAGAGTGATGAGCAGAATGGAGCAGGAGAAGGTCAGCAGAATGTTGCCGTACCATCCTCCGCTGAAAAGCACATAGACGGTCTCGCAGACAGCACCCAGCAGGAAAATGGTCAGAAACCGCCTGAGTCCGTGCCTGCTGTAACGGCAGCCTTCCGCGATAAAAAAGGCGAAAATGGGGAACGCCAGCCTTCCGATGACCCGCAGAAACAGCGCGTTCGGAAACAGCAGAAGTCCCATGTGGTCAATGAACATGAACACACAGGCAAGCAGCTTAAGCCCCGCTGCGGAAAGACCGCCTTTGTCAAAAAGCGAGAAATTGGTTGAGTTACGCAAAAAAGCCGCCTCTTATCGTTTCAAAAGTTCGTGGACAATGGGCCATGCATCGTCGGCGTAGAACCGATGCCCGCCCTGACCGATGACCATGGCGCAGCGTTCTGCGTCACCGTTTGCGGCATAGGCGGCTTTTCCGGCCTCAAACACAGCTTCTGCGCCGAAAAACGGGAAAATCGGATCCTCTTTACCGGAGACCTGCACAAAATACTTGGGGTATGCCATGGCCATCAGGTCGCCCATATCGAAATATTCCGCGATGTGAGGCACATAATTGCAGGCGCAGTGGGGCATGGCGCCGATGGAGTCCTTATAGGTGCACATGGCGCAGGAGGGCATGGCAAGGCGGATACGGTCATCCAAAGCAGCAACGTATGCCGTTGCGGTACCGCCGCCGGAGTTGCCCATGCAGCAGATGGCAGAAAGGTCTACCTTGTCGGCAAAGCTTTCCTCCAGAACGTCGATGAGTCTTGCGATATCCCAGACGCGCTCGCCGATGGTGGTGCGCCCCATAAGAAGGGAAGTGAGGGAGGGATACAGGCACTGAGGGCCTTCGGCGGTGCCGCCGCATTCACCGAAATGCCGCTGCTCCGTGGCAATGGCGGCATAGCCCTCCCGCAGCGCTCTCACGCAGAAATCCCGGTTTCCGGCAATGGTTTCCTCGTCACCGGGGTACTTTGGCTGACCGAGGGAAATGTGCATGCCCTTGGAATGCCCCTGCAGACAGATCATCACCGGAGGATTTTCCACCCCTTCGGGAAGCAGCAGATGGCAGGGAACACGGTAGCCTGCCTCACTCCGGAAGGTGAAGCGGATCTCACGTCCGCCGGGGATATCCCGCTCAAACTCGATC
>JAFQKD010000069.1 GCA_017397075.1 Oscillospiraceae bacterium
ATCCCCGTGCCGTTTGCTTCATCTGTTTTTACCGCTTCGGCCTCCGGCGCAGCATTCCAAAGGCGCACATTCCGCACCAGAACATCCGTCATGCCGCCGGAAAGATTCACCCCGTACTGGGCACCGGCGGAAATCACGTTTTCAATGGTGATGTTCACCGTTTCCTCCGGGAAGGCCGGTCTTTTCCCGTAGGGGTGGATATCGCCGAGGCGCACGGCGCCGTGGCTTCTGCGATAAAGCTTCCCGCTCTGCCAGATATCGGTGACCCCGTCAATATGGATGTTATAGAGCTTCACGCCTCCCTGATTGAGAAGCCGTACCAGAGAACAGATGCTTGCCGCGCGGACGTTGCGGATGGTGATGTTCCGCATATCCGTGGAAGCTCCCTCCAGCCGGAAATTCTCTTCCAGTTTGCCGTTCAGTCCCGTAAGGGCGATCATATCATCTTCCACAAAGCCGTAAATGTTCTCAATAAGAAAATCGTGGCAGCCAACGCGAAGGTCAATGCCATCGGCATTCTTCACCCGGATGGCCTCATACTCTTCTCCCGTTATGGGGCGGGCATCGTCACGGCGGGCAGGATCGGCAGGAATTCCCTGCAGTACCTCTCCATTTTCGCCGAAGCTGGTGCAGTCGGACATATAGCGAAGATCCCGCACAAGTCCGTCAGCGCAGTGGATGAAGTTCAGCGCCCACCAGCGCTGGTTTTCGATGCGCAGGTTCTGCACCGTGACCCCCTCCACGTTGGTGAAAAGGATGAGGTTATTTTCCCAGATGTCCGGCATGCCGTTTTTTCCGCTGTTCCGCTCACCGAGACCGTTGTACGCTCCTCCGGAGATGCAGGCATTGCCCCGTCCCTCAACGCGGATATTGCGCTGTCTGCCCTCCATGGTGCGGCCTGCAGGCCGGCGGCAGTTTCGGTTCGTGATCATGTTGCAGAAGGTACCGTCCGCCATGCGGAGGGTACAGTTATCGATGACCAGCGTAAAATCCGAGGGCAGGCTTATGGGCTCGGTGATGCTCCACGGTTCTTCCGGGGCATCCTTCTTCCGGGAGATCACGGTCATCCCCAGACCGAGACGCTCCGCCTCCAGAACGGCTGCGCGGATCTTTTCACTGTCGGTGCCGCAAAACAAATTCGGGTCTGTCCAATACATCGATATTCTCCTTATCCTCTCATCCGAACAATTTCTTCCCGCACAAGCTCCGTCCACCGTCTGCAGCGGTCAAAGTCGCCGTTTACGGTATGGAGATCCTTCATCACAAATTCACTGGGAAGCTCCTTCGTCACCGCAAGGGCAGCACGTGTATCTTCGCGGAGAAGCTCCTCTTCAAAACGTTCGGTAGAGATCCATGCGGGATTCGGCTTGCGGCAGAAGATGTACTTCCCCTCCATCTGCTCGGCAATGGAGGCCATGTCGCACCAGGGAGAGACAGAAAGGGAGTGGAGGTTTTCAATGGTCTTCACATAATCGAACCGGTCATGCAGCGGCTCGCAGCAGCCGTAATAGCAAAGGCCGAACCGCTCTGCCATCCGCTTCTGATACGGGAAGATGAACTCCCCGAACATCTTGGGAGACATGGTAACGCTCTCCTGAGATTCCATCAGCACCCAAAGGTCCTTGGGGCGCACGGTGCCGGTAAAATCCTTTGCGGGAAGCTGGGTGGTAAAACCGTGGGTGCCGCTGCCCACATAGTGGTTTGCGCAGTTCAGGGTGAAAAGATCTTCCTTCTGCAGGAAATCCAGGAAGGCAAGCTGGTCATCCTCCATAAACTGCATGATGCGGTGGAAGGCCTCGGGATCATCATAGGGCATGATGAGGAAATCCTCCATGCCGGTAATGCGCAGGAAGGTTGCAGTGGTGCCCATGGTCCACCAGTAAACGCCCTCGATCTGCACGTTCAGAATATCTCCGAAGAGGCACTGCATCCGCCAAAGCTCTTCCATGGTGGCCTTGCGGTCCACCTCAAAGGTGGATTTTTCCAGTTCTTCCACATCCCAGGGGTCTTCCAGAATGGGCACAGCTACATGACCCAGATTTCTGCCCTCCATGTCGAGGCTGCGCTTGTCCTGCAGCTTTTCCTTCCAACCGTGGGACTTTACCTTCCAGTTTACATGCCAGTTTGCATCCACCACGGTATCATCCCCCACGTTTTCCGCCTGATAGATACGGGTACGCAGCTTTTTTTCGATGGCTCTGGCTTCCTCCGTCTCGCACTGCAGAAGTGCGGGAAACAGAGGATCTTTAATATCGAACAGTTCAATAAACACCATGGGTTCGGTGGTGCGGCGCTCGTTATGGGCGAACCACTTCTTCCGCAGCTCCTGCATTCTTGGGGATTCGGCGATCTCCCGTACCTTGCGGGCAAGCTCCCTGAGAATATATACATCTTTTGCGGTCATGGGCATACGCTCCTTTTACCATAGTAATTTCTGATGACAGAATACACAATCTTCCGCGTTTTTGCAATCCCCGGTTTTCATTGACCCCGCAGAAGAAAAAGGGTAGAATAGTCTCAGATCATCTGCGGAGGCCTTCATGAAGCCAACTAATCTTGTTTTTCTCCTTGCCCGCAATCTGGACTGGGCCATGCCCGGCATAAACGGAAACTGCCTTTCCTATACCGATGCCATTGATGCCCTCGGGGAAGAGAGCGTCAGGATCACCTGCGCGCTTTCCGGCGAACCGGAGGGGAAAGCCTGCAGGGCTGCAGTGCTCGGCGGCGGCTATCGGGCAGAGATCCTTCCCCCGGAGGAAACTGCCTTTGCACGCTGTCTCTCAGAGGCAGGCTATGGGGTGCATTTTTCCGGCAGCTGGAACAGGACAGGGCATGCCCCCCTTTCCCCCGACAGCCAGACGGATGCTTTGCTCGACACGCTGGATGCTCTCAGCCGCAGCGGCGCTCCCTTTGCCCTCTTCTGCGATTTTGACGCGCCGGGTGACGGAAGCTCCCCGGAGCTTGTTTCCGGTGATGATCTTGATCCCTTTCGGGAAAGGTGGTTCCGCCCCGCTCCTTCTTTTGCATTGAACGATCGCTCCGTACCGAGATCCGCCCGGCTTACCGCCTCCCGTCTCGGCGAAGAAAACGAGCGCCGCAAGCTGCGCTACGCCATGCTGACCGCCCTTGACCGCTGCGTGGAGCGCATCCTTTCCCGGGTGGAGGAATCTGCCCTTTCCCGGGACACGCTTATCGTCTTCACCTCCGACGGAGGACTTCTCTTCGGGGATCACGGACGCGTCGGCGGCGGCACCTTTTATGAAGAGGCCGTACGCACACCGCTTTTCCTTCGCCGGACCATGGTGCTCTCTCCGGGCGAAGCGGAGCTCTGTATCTCTTCGGCGGATCTCTGCCCCACGATCCTTGCCCTTCTGAATCTCCCCGTTCCGGAGGAGATGACAGGAAGAAGCTTTGCCCCCGCCATCCTTGACGGGAAAACGGACGACACGCCCGCTGTCATCACGGGGAAAGACTATGCCGCCCTGCGCGGACGGCACTATAAGCTCTGCAGGGATCTAAAAAGGAAGAAAACCATGCTCTTCGATCTCCGCACTGACCCCTACGAGCTCAACGACCTTGCGGAAAACGAGGCGTTTGCCGCCCTCCGCGCAGAAATGGAGGAGGCGCTGAACGCACGGCTTTCCGCTTTGCCACCGGCCAAAAAACGAAGATAAAGGAGGACGCAGCATGAAATTCCGGTTTGCCCACAACAACTTCAACGTCATGGATCTGGAAAAGTCCCTTGCCTTCTATCGGGAGGCCCTTGACCTCACGGAGGCACGGCGCATCACCGCTCCCGACGGCTCTTTCATCATCGTCTATCTCACCGACGGTGTGACCCCCCATCTTCTGGAGCTCACATGGCTCAGAGACTGGGACAAGGATCACTACGATCTGGGTGACGATGAGTTCCACCTGGCATTCACCGTGGAGGATTACGACTCTGCCCTGAAAAAACACAGGGAAATGGGCTGCGTCGCCATGGAAAATGAAGCCATGGGCATCTATTTCATCACCGACCCGGATGAGTACTGGCTGGAGATCCTTCCGGCAAAACGGTAAGCGCCATGGATGTGAAACGTTTTTTATCTCTCATCGACCTGCACAGCCGGGGTCTTGAAGATGCGCTCCGCCTGCACAATGCGGGCAATGACGACGCTGCCGCAAATGCCGTCATTGAGGTGCTGAAAAAGCGGCTTTCCGCCATCCCCGACGGAATTTCCCCCGCAGACGAAAAGACCATGGAGGGGGCAGACGCCCTTCTGGAAAACAGACTGAGCCTTCTGCAGACACGGCTTCATAACATTGGAGACCCCATTGACTGGGTGCTTTGCCCGGACGGGGATCAGCAGTGGCAGAGCCATCTGGGATACCTGTATTTCCCAAAAATGCTGCTTTCCGCCCACGCTGCCACAGGAAAGCTGTGCTATATCGACAAGTGGAAGGATATCCACCGTCAGTTTCTGAAAAACCATCCTCTGGGCACGGCCGATCTCACCTACAGCAAGCATCTGCCCGTGTACGAAAACGAGTACCTCCCCGTTTACGGCGGAGAGGGTTTCTGCCCGGATTACATTGGCGGGTCATGGATCTCCCTTGCCTGTGAAAGCCGTACCGCCTCATGGACGGAAGAGCTTGCCTATCTCACAAAGCACGGTCTCATGGAAAACGACCTTCTCGGGGAGATGATCCTCTCCCTCATGACAGACCACCTCCATGTGCTCATGAACGCTCCCCGCAGAGGAACGCCCAACCAGTTTCTTTCCTGCGCAGGTGCGCTTGTGCAGCTGAGCGTGCTGTTCTGGGAATTCTTTGCGGCAGCGGGCGCCTATTTTGTGGGCATGAGCAGGCTGGAAACTGCCTTCCGTCTTTGCGTTCTGCCGGACGGCACGGATCTGGA
>JAFQKD010000006.1 GCA_017397075.1 Oscillospiraceae bacterium
GGAAAAATAGAGATAATACTTCCCGCCGTGCTTCAGAATGCAGGGTGCCCAGTAATCCTTCGCCCCCTCAAGGGTGCAGACAGTCCCCCGAAAGCGCCATATGCCGAAGGGGTCTTCCGCCTCATAGGCTTCCACTCCATCCCGCGCGGTGACAAAGAGATAGAATTTCCCTTCATCCTCGAAAATATAGGGATCGGGCTGATTCCTGTCCTGCACATCAAACCGAAGCTTCATGCCGTTTCTCCTTTACATGCTGATACCTGAGTCATCATCCGAAAGTCCGTCCCGCTTCATCATGGTCTCCAGCACATCGATATCGGCGGAAATGTCCATGGCATCGGCCTGAAAGAGCTTGTCCAGCTGCTGTTCAAAGCCTGCGGCGAGAGTATCCAGAATGCCGGAGATATTCTCCTTGGCGGCACGGATATTCTCCCCTTCAACCTCCTGCTTTTCAAAGGTGCTGTAGGAATTCAGCAGCTTCAGGGTGGTTGGCAGATAGTAGCTCATGAAGCTTTTGATCTGGGGTTTCTTTTCCGGGTGCTCCTCCACGGCTTTGAAGATCTTCCCCGTGACCGCCTCGATGCGGCGGATACGGCGGGAAACCTCCTCATCCCGGATCTCATCATCCAGCCTGCGGATCTGCCGCAGAATGGCTTCATTCTCGTTTTCCTGTCCCCCGCTCTGCACGGGAGCTTCCTTCTCCATTGCCTCTGGGGAGAGGAGGAGACAGCCGCTCTTTCTGTCCACAAGGGCGCTGGGGCCGAAAAGTCCCTGCCGGGCCATTTTCTCCAGCTCCTTTGCGGCTCTGCGCTTTCCGATGCCTGCGGCTCCCGCAAGCTTTGCGATGGATTCCTTTGCCTTTTCCCCAAGGAGCACCCGATAGGTACGGTATCTCCCGGCTTTTTCCTCCAGAGCCTTTTTGCCCCCGAACAAACCGATGGCAGCGCAGAAACATACTGCCGCGCAGCTGCCGAAAAAGGTCAGGGCAGCCTCACCCGCTCCTGCAAGAAAACCGATCCCCGTCAGCGCCGCAAGTCCCGCTCCGCCGATAACAGAGAGGATGCCCCCGGCGATAAGACCGTTTTTCGGGCGGACAAAGACGGCTTTTTCCTGCTGCGTCACGGTGACCGCTTTGCTTTGATGAGAGGGTCTCGCATAGACTGGCGCGGCTTTTGGCGGCTCCTGTCTTTTTGGGGGAGGCGTACCTGCCTTGCTTCCCACAACGGGAAGTACCAGCGCCTTGCGCATGTAGTCAATATAGGCTTCCTTCCCGAAAAACCCCCGGGAAACAAGCCGCTGCAGTTCATAAAAAGCCGTGCTGACGCTGACCTGCGCCTGAAGAGCAAGAAGCTCTACCGATATGACGCCGCCGTGGGAAATATGGGCTGCGTATTTCCCGAAGATCTCCCGCATTTCCTCATCATTCGCCTGAACACCGGCGGCATTGAGGATCTCATTTACGATGTCATTCACCACAGCCAAAGTATGATGCTCCTTTTCTATTTCTCCAGTTCCAGATTTTCCACACCGTTCTGCTCAAATTCGAGCATATACTCGTTCATTCTGGTGTTCAGTTCTTCCTGATTGTCCTGCCGGATATCCGCATCATCCATATCTCTGCGGGAAAGCTCCTCGGCAAGGATCTCGAAAAACACGGTATCCTCATACTCCATGATGGCCTCATGGATACCGCCCTCCTCGTATGCTGCAGAGGGAAGCACCTCCCCTTCCACGATCTCAAAAAGAGAGCGCATCTTCGTGTTTGCGCAGTGGGCAAAGACCTTGCTTTCCACCACATCGTAGTCGGTAAAGCGGTCGTTGCCCCGGATGGAGTTGAGCACCCAGTTGCCAATATATACCATATCCAGCAGCCGCCGGAATTCTTTATCTGAAAAATCAATGCGGACCAACGGATCACCCCCGGGATTTTGATCGGTATACACCAGTATAGCAGAGACAAAAGGGAAATTCTACAGGAAAATGCGATTTAGTGCTTGTTTTCTTGCCTGATTTGGAATATCATTATAAGGCTATTATTATGTGCGGAAGGAGGAGGTTTCATGGACAGCCGTCCCATCGGCGTATTTGATTCCGGTCTTGGCGGTCTTACCGCAGTGCGGAAGCTGCTGGAGGTCCTGCCGGGTGAAGATATCGTGTATCTCGGCGATACGGGCAGAGTTCCCTACGGCGGCAAGTCCCGGGAAACCATCCTTCGCTACGCCATTGACGACACGGAATTTCTCATGCGCAGGAATGTGAAGTCCATCCTCATCGCCTGCGGTACGGTAAGCTCCAACGCCCTGCGGGAAGTGCAGGAGGCAGCAGGAGCTATCCCCGTTACGGGCATCGTGGAGCTTTCCGCCCGAAAGGCGGCAAATTCCACCCGCTCCGGGAAAATCGGCGTCATCGCCACCGCAGCCACCATCCGCAGCGGCGCATTCGGAAATGCCGTGCGCCGGTATCTGCCCGATGCCTCTGTCACGGAGAAAGCCTGTCCCCTCTTTGTGCCCCTTGTGGAGGACGGACGCATCCATCCCGGCGAGCCGCTCATTGAGCTTTGCGCACGGGAATATCTTGCTCCCATGCAGGAAGCGGGCGTGGACACCCTGATCCTTGGCTGCACCCACTATCCCCTGCTGCTGGATGTGATCCGCGGCATTATGGGGCCGGATGTGACCCTTGTGAATCCCGGGGAGGAAACGGCGCTTTACATTTCCCGGGAGCTTACGGCGCGCAATATGCTCTCCGGCAGAAGCGACGGAGGCAGTCAGCAGTATTTTATCACCGACAACAGCGAAAAGTTCGGCTCTGTGGCCTCTCTCTTCCTTGGGCGGGATGCCGGGCAGTTCGTGACCCATACAGATATCACAGAATAAACACGGGAGAAAGCATGGATATACAGAATTACGTGATCTCGATCCGGGGAGAACAGACCACGGACCCCAACGAAGCACCCGATTCTTTGGAGCTGGTTACCGACGGATTTTACAAAACCACCGAAAACGGCTCCACCTTCAGCTATGAGGAGAGCGAGCTTACCGGTCTTGAGGGAACCCGCACCACCTTTCAGGTGGAGCCGGACAAGGTGATCCTCACCCGGGTGGGAACGGTGAATTCCCAGATGGTGTTTCAGGAAGGGCGAAAGCATTATTTTGCCTACAATACCCCCTACGGTGCCATGATGATGGGCGTGGATACCCATGCCGTCCGCAGCCGTCTCCATGAAGGCGGCGGTGAGCTGGAGATCAAGTACGCCATCGACATGGACAATAACCTTGTAAGTAAAAATACTTTTCATATCAATATCAGAAGAGCGTGAGGGAAAAACAAATGACGAATCTTATTGAAGCTGCAAAACAGCAGATCTGGGACCTGATGCATGCTGCCTATGACAAGGCTGCCGCTGCCGGCACGCTGCCTGCCGGACAGACCCTGAAGGGTGCTGTGGAGATCCCCAAGGACACCGTTTACGGTGACTATGCCTGCGGCTGCGCCATGGCCGCTGCCCGGGATATGCGCATGGCTCCCCGGAAGATCGCAGAGGCTCTTGTGGAGCAGATCGACCTGAACGGCACTTATTTCCGTGAATGCACCATCGCAGGCGCAGGATTCATCAACTTCCGCGTTTCCGATGCATGGTACGCAGACCTGCTCAAGGGCATTGAGGCTGACGGCGCCGATTACGGCCGTATAAACGACGGCAAGGGCGAAAAGGTCATGGTGGAATTTGTCTCCGCAAACCCCACCGGTCCCATGACCATCGGCAATGCCCGGGGCGGCGTTCTCGGCGATACGCTGGCTACCGTTCTGGATTTTGCCGGCTACAACGTGTGGCGTGAATTCTACGTGAATGACGCCGGAAACCAGATCGACCTTTTCGGCAAATCCATCGAGGCAAGATATCTCCAGCTCCTCTACGGTGAGGAAAACGTGGAATTCCCCGATAACGGCTACCACGGCGACGATATCCGGGA
>JAFQKD010000070.1 GCA_017397075.1 Oscillospiraceae bacterium
TCCTTTGTCTACCAGACAAAGGACTCTTTTTTCGTGGCATATACTACAGAATTTGATACAATGCAACGCAAAGTGACCGAGCGTTGCATTCGTTAATTTACTGAACTTTTTGAAGCAAAATGCACAGGGGGATCACAGTAAATAGCATTCCTTGTATTTGGTAATCACCGCTTCTGCAAAAGCGAAAGCCTCCGCATCATACTTATTATCCTGAGCCCATTCATTAATATCATTTTGGTTTACCGGCCGTATAACATACTCATCTGTTACAAATGTTTTTGCAACATCCATAAATTCATCAAAACTTGATGTAATTCCTCTGGCATCCACATAATAGATTTTTTTGTCTTTGCGTACTTGGCAAAAAGCATGAAAACCTCTTTTAGAAATCCCTTCAATTACATAAGGGGTATAGGAAAGTGCTTTTTGTAATGATAATGCGAAAATATGACATGATCCGCAAAGAAGGGGGTGCGCTGTGTCATAAGGAAACTCATCATCGTCCGGCAATTCAAAAAATTCAGAATACTTTAGTTGAAACAATGTATCTTCTGGATCGCCATCATTATAGAATCCTTTATGGTATTCATACCGATTAAACCTACATAGTACTTCTCTGTTATACAATTAAGCACCTCCTTGCTCCTAACCTAAAAACTGTAACGATTTCATATTAACTTTGCCTGCGTTTCCTTTATGAAGCGTGTATACCACATGGTCCTGCCTGGAAAAACAGCATTTGTATTTTCGCACATAGCCCTATCATTTGAAATGATAACACAGTTATGCCGGATTCCGGACTCTACAATAATTGCATCCTCAATGTTCTCCGGGTCGTTCTTGAAAACATTTTCAAACACGTCGTAGAGTTTGCCGTGGCTATCAGCTAGATAGCTTGTCCCATCCAACAAGATACCACGTTGAACAAACGCAGCCAAGCAAGGAATCCTCCGTATAGGAAGGGTATCCATAATAGCACGCATCTGCTTGGATTTTTCGTCATTGGCAGAGAAGCTTTCATAGAAGGAACCGTCACTTTTCATGCCGACTACTTCACCGTGTTGTATCCGGCACGCAAAGAACTCATATGCAAGTTCTGCGCCTGCCCTTTTGAGCAATTTTACATCATCCGGCCGTTCAGCCAGTTTATTGATTGCTGTTGTATCAAACATGAAGTTGAACGGATGTGATTTGTCCGGTTCAAAGCAATCACCAAAAACGCCCACAGACTTCAGTTCCATTTTCTACCTCCACCGCCTTGCATACGGAAGACACCATATCGTCGGATTGTGCGGATATTTTATCATATCCGACATATTATTTCCAGCTGGATTTTTAGGTAAATAAAACGAAGGCTACCCCGAAAGGTAGCCTCCTTATATGGTGCCGGTGGTGGGACTCGAACCCACATGATGTTGCCATCAACGGATTTTGAGTCCGTCACGTCTACCATTCCATCACACCGGCAAGTGGGGTTATTATACCCCAAAAGACTTGAGAATGCAAGGGTTTCCGCAGAAAAACCGCCGGGAGGTTTCCCGGCGGTTTTCTGATGCGTTACAGTTCCTTATCCGATGCGTTTACTGCGTTTTCGATAGCAGAAATGAGCTGCCGCACGCAGTCTTCCTCGGAGGCACCCTCCGTATCCAGCAGAAGATCCGGGTTTTCGGGGATCTCATAGGGAGAGCTGACCCCGGTGAACTGAGGAATTTCCCCGGCAAGAGCCTTCTGATAAAGTCCCTTGGGATCACGTTTGGCGCAGGTCTCCACATCTGCCTTCACATAGACCTCCATAAAGCCGCAGCGGGCAGTTTCCCGGGCAGCCTCACGGGCCTTGCTGAAGGGGGAAATCAGGGTCACCAGCACCACATTCCCCGCATCGCCGAAGAGCGCGGCAACCTCTGCGGTGCGGCGCATATTTTCCGTACGGTCTTCATCGGAGAAGCCAAGGTCACTGTTGAGACCCCGGCGCAGCTTGTCACCGTCCAGCACGTAGGCGGGGATGCCTGCTGCCACAAGGCGGCGCTCCGCTTCCTGGGCGAGGGTGGTTTTCCCGGAGCCGGAAAGGCCGGTCATCCAGACCACAAGACCCTTTCTGCCGGTGATGCGCTGGCGCTCGGAGGCGGTCATGGCATCGGCGGACCAGCGGATGTTCCGCTTGTTGTAATCCTCTTCCTCCAGCGCTTCGGTAATAATACCGCCGCCAGCAATCTCATAGCCGTCCACAATAACAAAACGGCTGGTGGAATCGCAGGTCCCTGCCAGATCAAAGGCGCAGGGGCGTTCAAGCTTCAGAATACACTCGGCAACCTCGTGCTTTTCCGTGTACTGTCTGTCCTCACACTGAAGATTGGAGGCGTTCACGATGCGCTCGATTTTTTCCAGCCGCATTTCCACCTTGGCGGTACCGCACTTGAACCAGTAGCGGCGGTCGGCAGAGAAAGGCTCCTTCCCCAGCCAGAAGATGTTTGCCCGGAGACGGACACCCACCTGAGGGGCAGGCTCATCTGCGCGGCAGGCCATTTCGCCCCGGCGGACAAAAATCTCCTCCGTCATGGTAAAGCCTGCGGCTTCCCCGGCAGAAAATTTCTCCGGCGTGGGGGCGGAGAAGACCTCCAGCGTTTTCACGGTGGTCTTCTTCCCGGAGGGCCAGAAAACAATCTTGTCCCCAGCCTTCACCTCACCGGCTTCCAGAGTGCCGGCGATGATGCGGCGGTCGTCACCGCCCTCGGTGAATTTGTACACGCCCTGAACCGGCATTCTGAGGGGCAGCTTATCCGGAGGCGCGATGGGCGTGAAGCTGTCCATCTGCTCCAGAACGGCAGGACCATCGTACCAGGGCATATTTGCGGAAGGTGCGGATGCAATATTGTCCCCCTCCATGCCGCTTACGGGAATGAAGGACGCGGGGACGATATGGATCTTCTCCAAAAAGTCCTTGAATTCCGCCACAATGGCATCATAAACCGCTTTGTCATAGCCCACGATATCCATCTTGTTCACCAGCACAGCCACCTGGCGGATACCCAGCATGGAAAGGAAATACCCATGACGGCGGGTATTTTCCTCAACACCATGGGATGCGTCAATGACCATGAGCGCCGCTTCCGCGCGGGAAGCACCGGTGACCATGTTCTTGAGGAATTCAATATGACCGGGGGCGTCGATGATGATGTAGTTGCGCTTTTTGGAATGGAAGAAGCAGCGGGCGGTATCAATGGTAATGCCCTGTGCCTGCTCATTTTTCAGCGCATCCAGCAGGAAGGCATACTCAAAGGGCTTGGAATTGCGCAGGCAGTTTGCCCGGATGGCTTCCAGCTTGCCCTCGGGCAGAGCGCCCGTATCCGCCAGAAGGCGGCCGATGACCGTGGACTTGCCGTGGTCCACGTGACCCACGGTAACAATATTCAGAAGTTCAGCACGCTCATCCATATTACATATACCCGTTCCTTCTCAGTGTTTCCAGACCGCCGCCGTCTTCGGCATCCTGCGCACGTCCGCTTCGCTCGGCAATGTTGGAAAGGGCGCCTGTGCGCAGCTCCTGAATGATCTCCTCCACGTTCCGGGATTCGGAACGGATGGGTCCTGTGCAGGGACCGCAGCCAAGAGAGCGGTAGCGGCAGCCGTCCCCGTGGTTGTAGTACAGGGACACGGTGGGGATATTCTCCCGCTGGATATACTCCCAGACGTTCAGCTCCGTCCAGTCCAGCAGGGGATGGATGCGCACATGGGTGCCGGGAGCAAAGTCCGTCTTGAACTGGTTCCAGAATTCGGGGGGCTGATCGTCCAGATCCCAGTCGTTATTCACGTTGCGGGGGGAGAAATAGCGCTCCTTGGAGCGGCTGCCCTCCTCATCGCTGCGGGCGCCCACGATGACGCCGGTATAGGGCTCATGGTTGGAATCCTCCTCGTACTTCCCGGTCTTGAGATTCAGCCGGTAGCGGGGCCATGTGCCGTTGAGGGTATGGGTCAGCGCCTCGGTCTTCAGCAGTCTGCAGCATTCCACACGGCTGGTATTGCCGTCGGGGAAGGTCTGTTTCTTCTCCAGCGCCTCACGGTTTTCACCGTAGACCATGTAAAGCCCGTATTCCATGGCGAGCCGATCCCGATACTCGATCATTTCCGGGATCTTGTAATGGGTGTCGATATGCACCAGCGGGAAGGGCACATGACCGTAAAAGGCCTTTCGCGCAAGCCAAAGCAGCACAGTGCTGTCCTTGCCGATGGACCAGAGCATGCAGAGATTGTCGAAAGCCGCATAGGCTTCCCGGAGAATATGCACGCTTTTACTCTCCAGCTTATCCAGATGGTCCGTTTAGACCGCCTCCCTGTCTTCGTACTTCGGGTATCCGTAGTGCTCCAGATAAAACCCCAGCTCCCTGTCGATCTTCTCCCGAAGTCTCGGGGAGATGGTGAACTTGTTTTTCACGTAATTCTTCTGCCCTTCGATGTATTCCCGGAAGGCGGGCAGCGCCTCCTCATAGCCGTCCAGATCCAGCTTGCGGTACATGAGCCGCAGGGTATCCTCCGGCTTCTGCACGAAATCCTCGTAGCGGAACTCCACAAACTGCCCCGGCTTAAACTTCGGCATCAGGGCAAAAAGCTCCGTATACATCCGCTTAAAAATCCCCACGATGGCATCTTCCAGAATTTCCTCCAGATCCCCATCGGGAAGGGGACCCAGCTGGATGCGCTCCATCTGCTTGAGGAACATATGGATGGTGGATTTCACCGTCACATAGGGGTCGCGGTAAATATTCACATACTGCGCCCGGGGGAACATGTCCATAAGCTCCGCCACCTTTGCGGTGTTGTCCGGGCTTTTGAGCAGCAGCCGCTTCGAGCCCTGAGCGGCGCTGAACTTACAGAGCATACGCCGGTATTTCCGCCGCCATTCCCTGCGGTCCTTTTCCGGAAGATCCTCGGAAAAGGCTGCCTTGATGTAATCCTTGTATACCCATGGGAATGCCAGCATGTGGATGATGGAATGGGGGGAGATCGTTGCCATGGCAAAGGTCTCCTCAATGGGAAGGTTCAGCTCATAGTTCAGATTGTCCATGGGGCGGGCATCCTTGAGACAGGCGCGCTGAATGGGCACCATGAGCCATTTCATCAGCTTCCCGTAGGGATAGGTCACGGTACGGACAGGATCCGTCCATGCAAACTGGGGATCCCGGCTCAAAAGGTTCTGCAGATATGTGGTGCCGGAGCGCCAGTGACCCAGAACAAAAATGGGAGGCTTCAGCTTTTCCTGCTCCCTGCGGATAGCCGGGGAGCACACAGCCTCCTCCAAAAGCGCCATGGGATAGAGCAAAAGGCTTGTGAGGGTAATGCCCCCTGCCATAACGAGACTCTTCGGGCGGATACGGAAGCGATCCCGCCACAAAAGCCGCAGCCAGTTATCGAATCTGCAGCCAAGAAGATAATGGGATGGGTTGAAGAGCATTGATTCTCTCCTTTCGGATGATAACTTACCCTAATCCTTCACTGTGAACTTATGCGGAACCGTTTGTGAAGTCACTGTGACATGGCAAAAGCGCGGTACGCTCTCGCGTGCCGCGCAGGAACGCTGACCTGATCATTCCACAAATACGGCGCTGTACCAGTTCTGCTCCTCCGTATCCGGATCGGTAAGGGTATTGAGGGGCAGGCCAAGCTGATGCACGGTTTTGTATACATCGATGCCAACGCTGTGGAATGCCGGTCTTGCCGTATGGGGAAAACGGCAGGCCTCACAGTTTACCGCAGAGCAGGTGCCGCACAAGGCGCAGTCCGACAGGGAAAAGGCAAAATAATACCCGTCCCGATAGGCATCCCCCTCCAGCCTGAAGGAGATCTTCTGGCTCAGCGCCTTATCGTGGGTATGCACGATGACGCCCCACTTATAGCGGGAAAACATCTCCCGATACTCCGCCATGGAGGGAGAGCCGGGTCTTGAAGGACAGGTGTGGTTCTTTCCCCAGTCGGCACAGCCGTACATACACTTGAGCAGCGTACGGGGATCGAACACGATGTCCCCGATATCGAACGCCACAGCATCCGCAGCACCCATTTCCAGAGCCTGCGCCACATATTTTTCTCTGTCTGTCATCCCATCAGATCCGTTTCCAGAAATCGCTTCGGGCGCCCAAAGGCGGGGATACCAGCTTGTACCCCTTTTTCAGCATCACCCGAAATTTGTAATCCAAAAGCTCCGGCGGTACTTCAAGCGCCGCAGCCGTACCGAAAAAGGACATATCCCCCTGCATAAGGGAAAGCACATCCTCATCCGCCATGAGAAGCTCTGCGGCAAAAAGATTCGCCTCATACTCCATCTGGCTGGTCTCATCGAACATTTTCAGCTCCTGAAATCCGCAGACCCCTGCGGCCTTCCGGTGAAGTGCGGCGTGTCCCAGCTCGTGGGCAAGGACCACCCTCTGCAGCGGCGCTTCCATGTCCGAATTCACAGTGACCGCCTGCTGTCTTGACTGGGTGAGATAAAACCCCTTGCAGGCGTCCTTCGTGCTGCCCATGGGCGCATAGAGCAAAAGGATCCCCATGCTTTCGCAAAGGCGGACAGGATCTGCCGTCTCATATCGTTCCTTCAGACCGTTTACGGTCTGAAGGATCTCTTCCAAAAGCATGGGGATTCCTCCGTTTTTGAATTATGCCTGTGCTTCTTCAGCGCACTCGCACTTGCAGGGCTCTTCGCACTCGCATGCAGCTTCCTCTGCGCAGTCACAGCCGGACTCCACGGGAACTTCCTCTGCACAGCAGCAGCACTCATCTGCTTCCACGACTTCCACGTCGCACTCGCAGCTCTCTTCGTCCTCATCGATCTCGTCCACGAAGTCGGGGTCGTTCTGCCAGTCGTACTTGGTGTCGATCTGGAACTCGCCGGGAGCAGCGCCCTTGGAGATCTTCAGGCCGTAATCGCCGCCGAAGACGATCTTGATATCCTGAGACTCCTCATCCTTTGCCCACTTCTTCAGACCAACAACGATGCCTGCGGTAGCGGCTGCGCCTGCTGCCACAACAATGCCTGCACCTGCTGCAAGAACCTTGCCAAGCTTACCCATAAATGTATACCTCCTGATTTGTTGTACAGTTTTCCATACGGCCTCTCCCCTGCGCAGTCCGGCACAGATCCCGGCTGTCACGGCAGCACGGCCGCTCACGGATTTTTCTTTCTTCCGTAGGATGCCCGGGCAGCCTGTTTGCATGCAAGATACGCCTGCATGACCGCCTCAAAATACGCATCCTTCTGCTCCTGGGTCACTTCGCCTCCGGCAAAGAGAGCTGCGTTCCGATCCATGAGATAGTCGATCTCCCGGGCTGCCTTTTCACCGAATCTGGCACGGGTCGCCTCCACATAGGGTGCCCGCTCCAACCCGTACAGGGGATCTTCCACCTCGTCGCTGCGAAGATATTCCGCCGACACGCCAAGCGCCGCCGCCAGCTTCTGCATCACGCCGGACCGGGGTCTGATACCCTTGGTTTCATAGGCAAGGACCGAGCGCTTTGACACACCGATAAGACCGCCCAGTTCTTCCTGCGTCAGATGGAGAGAGAGTCTGTTCTCCCGCACCTTCTCCGCAAAGGTTTTCATGCCGCCCCTCCCTTCAGGTGAAGTATACGAAGTTTCCATATATATTATAATTTTCTTTTCTTTATCTGTCAAGGGATTTGACAGCGGAGCAAATGTTTGATAGTATCAGCTTAGGCTGAGCGATATAACCCGAATCCGCCTGAGGGGCTTACTGATCCGCTCAGTCTATGCTGAATACACCAAGGAGTGATGCCTGTGTATACGGAAAAAGCGGTGATCCTCAACGGCGCTGCCATGGATCGCGCCCTCATGCGGATCGCCCATGAGATCCTGGAGCGGGATGAAGGCACACCTCTCTGCGTGGTGGGCATCCGCCGCAGAGGCGTGCCGCTTGCCAGAAGCATCGCGGAAAACATCCGCCGCATAAACGGGGAAGATATCCCTGTGGGCGTGCTGGATATCACCCTTTATCGGGACGATCTCAGCGAAAAGGGCGAGGAGGCACGGGTCTCCGCAACGGAGATCGGCTTTGACGTGCAGGGAAAAACCGTGATCCTCGTGGACGATGTGCTCTACACCGGCAGAACTGCCCGTGCAGCGCTGGAAGCCGTCATGAAGCTTGGCCGCCCAGCAGCCATCCGCCTTGCCGCGCTCATTGACCGGGGGCACAGGGAGCTTCCCATACGGGCGGATTTTGTGGGTAAAAATGTGCCCACCTCCCGAAAAGAGCTGATCGAAGTCCGTCTTCCGGAATACGACGGCAGGCAGGAAGTTGCCATACTGGAACGAAAGGATGACACACCATGATAGGAAAGGAAAAGCTGCACCTTGCTTTGAATCATAGGGACGGCCCCGTGCCGGTGGATTTCGGCGCCACCGCCATTACCGGCATCCACTGCACCATCGTGGAAAAGCTCCGGGAATATTACGGACTGGAAAAGCGCCCGGTGACCATTCAGGACCCTTACCAGATGCTGGGTGTTGTGGATGAGGATCTGCGGCAGGCTCTGGGTGTGGACGTGATCGGCTACCCCGCCCTCTACGACCTTATGGGTCTGCGGCACAACGGAGATGTGCAGGAATGGAAAACCCCCTGGGGACAGGATGTGCTGATGCCCGGGGATTTCCGCTATGAAGTAAAGGACGGCAAGGTGTATTCCTTCCCGCCTCAGGGAGAAAATCCTCCCGCTTCCGCAGTACTGCCCGATTCCGGCTGCTTCTTTGATGCCATTGTGCGTCAGGAGGAGTTTGACGAAGAGGATCTGAACCCCGAGGATAATCTGGAGGAGTTCGGTCCCCTGTCCGAGGAAAACATTGCCTTTTTGAAAAAAGGTGCCGAAGCGCTTGCGAAAACCTCCTACGGCGTTGTGGGTGGCCCCGGCGGCACAGGTCTGGGAGATATCGCCATGGTGCCCGCAGTTCAGCTTGCCGCTCCCAAGGGCATTCGGGATGTGGAGGAATGGTATGTCTCCACCGCCATCCGCAGAGATTATCTCCACGAGGTTTTCTCCCGCCAGACGGAGATCTCCATTCAGAATCTGCAGACCTACAAGGACATTGTGGGCGACCTTGCGGATGTGGTGAACGTCTGCGGCACCGACTTCGGTACCCAGCACAGCACCTTCTGCTCTCTGGATACCTTCCGCGAGCTTTACTTCCCCTACTACAAGAAAATCAACGACTGGATCCATGAAAACACCGGCTGGAAGACCTTCAAGCATTCCTGCGGCGCTGTGGAGCCCTTCATTGATTCTCTTCTGGACTGCGGCTTTGATATTCTGAACCCCGTTCAGTGGACCGCCGCAGGCATGGACAAGGAAAATCTGAAGCAGAAATACGGAAGCCGCCTTGTTTTCTGGGGCGGCGGTGTGGATACCCAGCGTGTGCTGCCCTACGGCACGGCTGAGGAAGTGTACGCTCAGGTCACCGACTGCCTCAAGTGCTTTGCACCCGGCGGCGGTTATGTCTTCAACACCATCCACAACACCCAGGCCAAAACCCCCGTGGAGAACTTTGCCGCCATGGTAAGGGCGCTGCGGGATTTTAACCGCTGAGATGGATTCTGCCGCATTCGTCTGCCGCCTCGTTTCCGGGGCGGCAGTTCAAATCAACACCAACGGCTACAACAGCCATGAGACCGGCAGCAAATTCGGCGTCACCACCGTGGACTTCGACCTTTTATACACCGTTTCGGGACACTATACCTATCTCATTAACGGCAGTAAGCAGGAAAGTCCCGCAGGGACGCTGCTGCTTGTTGCCCCGGGGGATGTGGTCTCCTGCGTCACGGCGGAAAACAGCCGCCAGATCTACTGCCACTTTCAGCTTCTGGACAGGGACTTTCACAGCCTGTCCTTCCCCGTTTCTGCCCATCGGCTGGAGGCGGGCGACACTCTTGGACCGCTGTTTGCGCGGGAATACAACCGTTTCCGATATGCGGAAAATCCCGTGCCGCTGGAATCCGTATTGAAGCTTGCCGCCATAGAGGCTCTGCAGCAGACTCCCATGGACATCACCGCCTTTGCCGGGGCAAACCGCGCCGTTATGCCGCCGCAGCTTATGGAGCTTCTCGTCTATCTCAACAACAACGCCGGCGCAAGCATCACTGTCGCGGACATGGCGCGGCAGATGAACATGGACGAAAGCTATTTTTCCCGCTATTTCACAAAATATCTGGGTGTGTCTCCGGTAAAGTATCTGGGCAGGATCCGCATGGAGGCGGCAAGAACGCTGCTGTTCCAAAGCTCACGGACCGTGGAGGAGATCGCCCAGCATCTGGGGTATGCCAACGGATTTGTGCTGTCGAAAAAATTCCGGGAATACTTCGGAATGTCACCCACAAAATACAGAAAATCCGTAAACGGCAGTGAAGGCTCCCCGGTAATGTAACTTTTCTTCCGTTTTCCGAAAATGTCAGATTTGGATATGTTCCCGTCTTTTTCAGACATGTATCACGCCCTCCGTTCCTGCTACAATAGTGGCAGAACGGAGGGTGTATATGAAAGAGATTCGTTTTGCCGTGGCAGGCTGCGGTGCCATCGGCGCAGTACATGCCGAAGCTGTCTCGTCTCTTCCCGGCGCTTCGCTTGCCGCTGTGTTTGACGTGCGGAAAGAGGCGGCAGAAGCCCTTGCCGCACGGTACGGCTGCGACGCCTTTACAGAATATGATATGCTCCTTTCCCGGAAAGATGTGGACGCGGTGGTGATCTGCACCCCCTCGGGGCTGCACAGCGAGCTTGCGGTGCAGGCTGCCCGCGCAGGAAAGCATGTGGTGTGCGAAAAGCCGCTGGATACAGTGCGTTCCCGTGCGGAAGCCATGATCGCCGCCTGCCGGGAAAACGGCGTGACTCTCTACCCCATCCTGCAGCATCGATACAGCCCCGTATCCGCGGCGGTAAAGCGCGCCATTGAGGAAGGGAAGCTGGGAAAGCTTTTCTGGGGTTCTGCCCATGTGATCTGGTACCGGGGGGAGGATTACTACACCAGCGGTTCATGGCGGGGCACCGCAGCCCTTGACGGCGGCGTACTCATGAATCAGGCCATCCACTATCTGGATCTTTTGCAGTATTTTCTGGGAAGACCCGTTTCCGTCCGGGGAAAATGCGCAGGGAACCGCCGCCTGGAAACGGAAGATGTAGGCATCGCCTGTCTGGAATTTGAGGGCGGCGTGCTCGGCTCCATTGAAGCCACCACCGATGCAAAGCCGGGGCTTTACAGTGAGGTCAGCATCTACGGCGAGCTTGGCAGCGTGATCATCCGCAACCATGCGCTGTTTTACTCCTCCGTTCCGGATGCGCCGGAGCTGGATGCCCTGCTGGATGCTTCCGCCCTGTACACGGAAAACCGGGATGCCCGTGTTTCTCCCGAGGGACATCTTCGTCAGTACAGGGACATCGCCGCTTCCATCCGGGAAAACCGCCCGCCCATGGTCGGGGCAGAGGATGCCCTTTGCTCCCTGAACACCGTACTTGGCATTTACAAAGCCTCTGCAGAAAACAAAACCGTGTTTTTCTAAGAAAGGATGACAGTATGGAACGCACAATGCCTACCGTGGATTTCTTCGGCCACAGGATCAGCCGCCTTATCATGGGCTGCAATCCCTTTAACGGCGGTTCCCATGTGGGACCGGAGCTGGACGCGGAAATGGACGCCTATTACACCTTTGAGAACATCAAAAAAGCACTGCGCCACGGACAGGAGCACGGCATCAACACCACCCAGCTCAGCGGCAACCACGTCATGTGGAAGCTCATGCGGGAGATGACCCGTGAGGGCGGCTGCCCCAACTGGATCGGCGTTACCGCCCCCTACATGGCTTCTTTCCAGGGCGGTCTGCGGCAGATTCTGAATTCCGGCGCCATGGCCATCTATCAGCACGGCAGCGAGGCGGACACCATGTTTGCCGAAGGCCGCATTGAAGAGCTGCATGACCGCATCAAGATGATCCGGGATGCCGGCGTTCCCGCAGGTCTCGGCGCCCACAACCCCAAGGTCATCGCCTATGCGGAGGAACACGGCTGGGAGACGGATTTCTATATGACCGCCGTCTACAACATCATGAAGTATAACTTCCGTCCCAGCAGCTCCATCACCGGCATTTCCAATTCCGGGGAAGCCTTTGAGGAGGGAGACGTGCCCATCATGCTGGATCTGGTAAAGCAGATCCAAAAGCCCTGCCTTGTGTTCAAAATTCTCGGTGCCTCCCGTGTATGCGGCTCGGACGAGATCATCGAAGAGCGCTTTAAGTACATCTTTGAAAATATCAAGCCCATCGACGCTGTGGTGGTGGGGATGTTCCAGCGCGACCGGGATCAGATCGCCATGAACGCGGAGCTGGTAAAAAAATACGGTCAGGTAAAGTAACATGAAGGCACGGATGACGTCCCGGGAGCGGGCAATGACCGCTCTGCACAGAAACATCCCCGATAAAGTCCCCAAATACTGCGATTACGGCACCTTTGCCCCGGAGCTTATGGCAAAGTTTCATGCCGCTGTGGGCAGCATCACCCCGGAGGATTACTTCGACTACGACATCCGTTCTCTCAGTCCTGCGCCTGCCCAAAAAACCGACGCCATTGCCCGTTATGTCCCGGAAAAGCTTGCCCCCGGGGAATATGTGGATTGGGCGACCGGAAACGTCTGCCGCTATGGTGCCCATAAAAACATTTCCGTGGTCACCCACTATGCGCTGGAGGACGCGGAAACGGCGGAGGATATCCTTCGCTATCCCATGGACGATCCCCTCCCCCGAATGGAGCAGCTTCCCGAAGAGATCGAGGCACTGCACAAACGGGGCTATGCGGTCATTGGTCCCTGCGGCAGCCTTTTTGAATGGGTCTGGGGTGTTCGCGGCCTTGACACTTACCTTATGGATCTTCTCTGCGAGGAGGAGATCGCCGAGACTCTGCTCGAAAGACGGTGCGGGATCATGTGCCGCATGGCACGGAAAACCGCCCGTTCCGGCGCAGACATTCTCCGCACGGGAGACGATTTCGGAACGGAAAAAGGCATGATGGTGGATCCCGCGTTGTGGCGCAGGTTCTTTAAACCCCGTCTCAGGCAGGTCATCGCCGCCGCGAAAGAGGTAAACCCGGATATTCTCGCCTTCTACCACAGTGACGGCAACATCTATCCCATTGTGGAAGACCTTATTGAGATCGGTGTGGACATTCTCAATCCGGTGCAGCCGGAATGTATGGATCCCGCGCTGCTCAAAACACTGTATGGCGACCGTCTTTCCTTCTGGGGCGGCATAGGTACCCAAACCACCATGCCCTTCGGCACGCCGGAAGAGATCGAAGAGGTGGTAAAGCTCCGCATGGCGACCATCGGCAAGGGCGGCGGCTATGTCATTGCCCCGACCCATCTGCTGCAGGATGAGGTGCCGCTGGAAAATGTCTTCGCCCTGTACAAGGCCATTGAAGCTTACGGCAGCTACGAGTAAGCCGAAACACAAGCCGGGAAATTCCCGGCTTGTGTTTTTTCGTCCTCTTTTTCTCAGAACACATGGTACCATAGGTTCCCGACACGCTCTCAGCCCCATACAGGAAAGGAGCCTTCCATGTCCCATCGTATCCCCCATTTGTATCATCATCTCACCCACCTGAACGTCCCTGCCCTGCGTGAGTCCCTGTCTCAATGCGCAGAGGAAAGCGGAAAACGAAAGCTCCCGCTCCTTGCGGATATGTCCCGCTGCGCTGTAAGATACGGGGCAGGCTTCCGGGATTATGCGCTCTTTCGGTTTTACGAGCTTTCCCCCGCCCAACGGGCAACCTATGTGACCCGGGGGATCAACGAAAAGCTGAACGCCGCCCTGAATGACAAAGCCCACTGCCGTATTTTCGATGACAAGGCGCTGTTTTACGCCCGCTACTTTGACCTTCTCCGCAGAAGGTGGCTGAAGCTGGAGGACTGCACGCTTTCCCGCTTTTCCGGGTTTATGAACGGACTTTCCCAAATCGTGCTGAAGCCCAGAAAAGGCTCCTGCGGAACGGGCATCCGCCTTCTGCGGGCAACGGATTTTTCCTCCATCCGGGAAATGTATCATTTTGTTCAGGACAGCGGTGCTGAGCTTGCCGAGGAGGCGGTGGTGCAGCATCCGGTCATGGCGAAGCTGTTTTCGGGGTCTGTGAACACCATCCGGGTCGGCACTCTGCGGGCAGGAGATACCGTGCACCTGCTTTACGCCTTCCTCCGCATGGGAAACAGCGGCGAGCCTGTGGATAATCTCAACGCCGGAGGACTTTGCGCCCCTGTGGATATACAGACCGGCATCGTCACCCATCCCGGCTGCGACAAAGCCCACGGCGTCTACTGTGCCCATCCGAAAAGCGGCTGCCCCATCCCCGGCTTTCAGATCCCCTGCTGGAAGGAAATCCGCAGTCTCTGCACCCTTGCCGCTCTCCGCAGCGAGGGCATGCGGTATGTGGGCTGGGATGTCGCGGTAACGGAGGACGGCCCCCTCCTCATTGAGGGCAACAACCTCCCCGGCTTCGATATCCTGCAGCTTCCCGCACATCTTCCGGCGGACAAAACGGGAATTCTCCCCCGATTCCGGGAGCTTCTCCCGGAGTTAAACCTTTAAGTTTTTGCTTGCAATTTCAGTTCCCTGTGATATACTCAAACCAACAAAGGGGGCTGAAGCATGAAAATTCTGAAAGAAGCCGCTTTCTGGCAGCAGGTGAAAACCGACGCTGCCTATGAACATCTGCGGACAATGATCCGCACCATGTATGAAGAAAACCGCTATGAGGGCGCCATCCCGGAGCTTGGCTTCAAAAGCCGCACAAGGTTTGACCGTGACGGTGACCGCACGGAATTTGACGGGGAATTTTTCCGCCGGAGAAAGCTGCTTTCCGCTTCTGCCATCATGGCACTCATTTACCCGGAGGAAGAACAGTATCTGGAGGAACTGCAGGAGATCATCTGGGCCGTCTGCGGCGAATTCAGCTGGGTGATCCCCGCCCACGAAAAGTTTTCCACCGGGGACGCCAATGACTTTATCGACCTGTTTTCCGCTGAAACTGCCTTTTCGCTGGCAGAGATCGGTTATGCTCTGGGTGAAAGGCTCCACCCCCGCATTCACCACCGCATCCGCAAGGAAGTGAAATGGCGCATTCTGCGGAACATGGAACGCGAGACCATGCTCTGGGAACACGCGGAAAATAACTGGGCTTCCGTCTGCGGCACGAACGTGGTCGGCGCTGTGCTGTACCTTTTCCCGGACAAATTCCCCGCTCTGCTTCAAAGGCTGCAGGAAACCGCGTTTCCCAGCTTTTTCCGCAGTTATTCTGCAGAAGGTACCTGCCTTGAGGGACTTGGCTACTGGCATTACGGCTTCGGTACTTTTGTGTGGTTCGCCGAACTTGTGCGGGAGTACACCCGGGGAGAAACGGATCTTCTCACCGGGGAAAAAACCGGCCGCATGGCCGGCTTCGGCAGACGCTGCTTCCTTCGCGGTGACACGCTCATCAACTTCGGCGAAGCTCCCAGCCACGGCAGGCTGGACGCAGGTCTCATGACCTGTCTGCGGACCCGTCTTCCCGAGGCGGTAAAGCCTGTTCCCCACAGGATGACTGACATCTGGCCCGGGAACACCCCCTGGCTGGAACTGACCCGAAATCTCATCTGGCTGGATCCCGCTCCCACAGACGGTCAGTTTGAGCCGGAATCCATGGATCTTCCCGACAGCAAACAGATGCTTGTGGCAACCGGAAAATACTCCCTTGCCGTCCGCGGCGGAGACAACGATGTTGAACTTGGCCAGCACTGCGATGTGGGGAATTTCATTTTCTCCACCGACGAGGGGCAGATTTTCTGCGATTTCGGCTCCGGTCCCTATACCCGGGACTATTTTGACCCCGCATACCGCAGGACTTATTTCAACGTTGGCTCTCAGGGGCACAGTGTCCCCATCCTGAACGGAGAAACCCAGGGACTCGGGAAAGAATATTGCGGTACCATTTCCCATGCGGGAAATGTGATCACCGTGGAAATGGCAGATGCCTACAAAACCGAAGGCATCCGACGCTTCACCAGAACCTTCACCCATACGGAAAACGCCGTGACCCTTACGGATTCCTTTGACCCGGATTATGACAGCATTACCGAGCGGTTTGTGACCCTCCGTCGCCCCGAGGCGGAAAACGGTGTCATCCGCATCGGAAGCTCCCGTCTGGAATACGATGCCGCCCTTGCCCCCATCATTCAGCCCCACAGCCTGAAGAACCACGCAGGAGAAGCGGAGATCCTCTGGAGCATTGATTTTGATCTCCCCAAAGGGCTTGACCATGTGACCTTTGTCATCCGTCCGTAAAATAAGAAAGGACATCCGTATGAAACAGCTCAGAGATCCCGCTTTCTGGCAGTGTGTGCGGGAAAGCGAAGATTATGCCGAATACCGCCGGATCATCAAAAAGCATTATGAAAAGAACCGCTTTCACGGGGACATCCCCGAAATTTCCTTCAAAACCCGTATCCGCTTTGACATAGACGGGGATCGGGAGGAATTTGCCGGGGTGTATTTCCGCCGCCGCCATGCCATGACCTTCACGGCGCTGATGGCGCTGATTTACCCGGAAGAACACCGATACATCGACGAGCTTCAGGAGGTCATGTGGGCCATCTGCGGCGAGTTCAGCTGGATTTTGCCCGCACATCTGCGTTTCTCCCCGGGAGATGACAATGACTACATCGACCTGAAGGCCCCCGACACTGCCTTTACCATGGCAGAGATCTGTCTGCTTCTGGGAGACAGGCTCCACCCGAAAATCCATAAGCGGGTCAAAGACGAAGCAAAACGGCGCATCCTTGACGTATTCAAGCGCGGTCACCAGAACTGGGAGGATGCGGAAAACAACTGGTCTTCCGTTATCGGCTGCTATACCGCGGCAACCGTTCTGTACCTCTTCCCCGAGGAATTTGATGCCGCGCTGGAGCGCATCCGCAGCGTAGCTTTTGAGAGCTTCTTCCGCAGCTATTCCGAAGAGGGTACCTGCTTTGAGGGACTTGGCTACTGGCATTACGGCTTCGGCACCTTTGTGTGGTTTGCCGATCTGCTGCTGGAATGCAAGGGCATCGACCTTCTGCAGGGGGAAAAGATTCGCCGCATTGCCGGTTTCGGCAGACGATGCTTCCTCCGTGGAGATACCATTATCAGCTTTTCCGACTGCGAGCGTCACGGCAGATTGAACCCCGGTCTCATGACCTATCTGCACAGGCGCTTCCCCGAAAGCGTAAAACCCGTTCCCGGATGGATGATGCCCATCCCCGAAGCGCCCGAAAACTGGCTGGAACTGACCCGCTCCATGCTGTATTATGACCCCACTCCGGCAGAGGGCACCTTTGAGCCGGAGAGCATGGATCTGCCAGACAGCGGGCAGGTTCTTATCGGCACGGGAAAATACTCCCTCGCCGTCCGTGCCGGGGACAACAACGTGCATGTGAGCCACTGTGATGTGGGGAACTTCATTTTCTCCACCGACGAAGGGCAGATCCTCTGCGACATGGGTGTTGGCCACTATACCAGGGATTATCATGACCTGAGCCTTCGGAGAAGCTTCTTCTGCATCGGCTCTCAGGGGCACAATGTCCCCATCCTCAACGGCGAAACCCAGAAACAGGGTGAGGAGTACCGGGGTACCATCGCCCACAACGGCAACCGCATTGAGCTGGAGATCTCCGGAGCTTACGGTCTGGAAAACTTCCGCCGCTTTGACCGGGTGTTTACCCATGAAGCGGATTCTGTGACCCTCACCGATTCCTTTGACCCGGATTATGACAGCATTACCGAGCGGTTTACCACGCTTCTGCGCCCCTCCGTGGAAGACAGCGCCATCCGCATCGGCGCTTCTTCTCTGGAATATGATCCCGCCCTTGCGCCCATCATCCAGCCTCACGCCGTGGATCTTCCCGGCGGCACAAAAACGGTTTGGACCATGGACTTTGATCTGCCCCGGGGTCTTGATCATGTGACCTTTGTGCTTCGCCCATGATGTGGTACACGTACATTCTCCGCTGTGAGGACGGAAGCCTATACAGCGGCATCACAACCGACCTTCCCCGCCGTTTCCGGGAGCATGCTTCGGGGGGCAAAAAGGCGGCAAAATATACCCTGCGTCACGCCCCGCTGGGCTTCGAAGCTGCGTGGCAATCCAAGAGCCGGGTTGAAGCCTCCCGGCTGGAGTACCGGCTGAAACGGCTCACCAAAGGGGAAAAGGAGAACCTGATCCACGGCACCGTCCCGGAAAAGCTGGACATGGCGGGATATATCCGGATCGAGACACCGGAAGCCGAAGCATAGGAAAAGACCCTTCTGCATGGCAGAAGGGTCTTTTCTGTGAATTACCTGAGGGTTTACCGTTCCTCGTATTCCGCTTTTGTGATCCGGTTCACATACACCGTATGGCATACGCCAAGACTGTTCACGCAGTTTTCGATTTTATGATGATACCGGAATCCGCACTTTTCCTGCACACGGCGGGATTTTTCGTTGCCCGCATAATAGCAGCACCAGACCTCGCTGCAGTTAAGCTCTGCAAAACAGCGGCGCAGACATTCCCGTACCGCTTCGGGGATAAGCCCCCGACCCCAATAGGGTTTTCCCAGCCAGTAGCCGATCTCCGCTGTGTCTTCCCCTTTTGCATGGTCGGTGTTCCGCATGATGCCGATGCTCCCAACGGGAAGTCCCGTCTCCTTCAGCACCACGGCATACGTCCCCTCTGCGGAAAGAATGTCCCGGATGACTGCGCGGCTTTCCTCCACGCTTTCGTGCGGCTTCCAGCCTGCCGCAGGTCCGATCTCCGGGTCTTTGGCATAGCGGTACACGTCCTCTGCATCCGCTTCCGTCCACGGACGGAGAATGAGTCTCTCTGTTTCCATAACCATGATCACAGTCCCATAAGCCAGTTTGCCAGAATAAGGATCGCTGCCCCCGGAAGACCGAAAACGCCGACGATCAGCGCATTGAGCCATGTCATGGCAA
>JAFQKD010000071.1 GCA_017397075.1 Oscillospiraceae bacterium
CAGTCAAAGTCGCGCGTGATCGAGTAGGTGGGAATGGGGTATTGGAAGCCGCGGCCGTTGGCGTCGCCGTCGATCATGATCTCGATGAAGGCGCGGTTGATCATATCCATCTCCTTCTGCACATCCTTGTAGCAGAAGTCCATCTCCTTGCCGCCCACGATACAGGGCAGCTCGGCAAGGTCATGGGGAACGGTCCAGTCAAGGGTGATGTTGGAGAAGGGCGCCTGAGTACCCCAGCGGGAGGGGGTGTTCACGCCGAAGATGAAGGCTTCCAGAGCCTTCTTCACCTGACTGTAGTTCAGGTTGTCCACACGGACAAAGGGAGCAAGATAGGTATCGAAGGAGCTGAAGGCCTGAGCGCCTGCCCATTCGTTCTGCATGATGCCCAGGAAGTTCACCATCTGGTTGCAGAGGGTGGCAAGATGGCTTGCGGGCTTGGAGGTGATCTTTCCGGGAATGCCGCCGAGGCCTTCCTTGATGAGCTGCTTCAGGCTCCAGCCTGCGCAGTAGCCGGTGAGCATGGAAAGGTCATGGATGTGGATATCCGCAGAACGGTGAGCGTTTGCGATCTCCTCGTCATAAACCTCGCTGAGCCAGTAGTTTGCGGTGATGGCACCGGAGTTGGACAGGATCAGGCCGCCCACGGAGTAGGTCACGGTGCTGTTTTCCTTCACGCGCCAGTCGTTGATGTTCAGGTAGTTGTTCACCGTCTTCTTGTAGTCCAGAACGGTGGCATCCACGTTGCGGAGCATCTCGTGATTCTTCCGGTAGAGAATGTATGCCTTGGCAACGTTCTCATAGCCGCCCTTGGACAGAACGGATTCCACGCTGTCCTGAATGGCTTCGATCTGCACCAGCTCATCCTGGATCTTGTTCTGGAAATCTGCGGTGACCTTCAGCGCCAGAAAATCGATAACGCTGTCGTTGTAATTGGTTTCGGTGGCTTCAAAGGCCTTCTTCATGGCATTTGCGATCGTGGTGATCTCAAAATCCACGACTCTGCCGTCTCTCTTCACTACACGGTACATGCCGTTTCCTCCTTTATCATGAAAGGCCTGATTCCAAAAAGAATGGGCCCGCTCTCAAGGGAGCACGCCCATCTTATCAGCTATCCTGTTATCTTGTCAATACAGAAATGGTTACAATTAACGCAATATTTTGTTTTCCTTTAAAATTTACACCACAACATCTTGTGCCGTTTTAGCCCACTCCCCGAAGCTCCGCAGCGGGGATCCACTGCTTCACAGTGGCAAGAAGCGCCTTCATTTCCCCAGGAGAGCACCCTGTGCAGCCCTGTGTGAGCAGGTCGCCGGAGTCCTTGAAGTTCTGCAGAAAGTACCGGGGAACATCTCCCAGCCACTTTCCGATGCCTTCCATTACTGCAGCATCGTGAAGCTCACGCACCACGGTTGTGCGGAATTCATAGGGGATCTGCCCCTTTTTGAGAAGCTTTACGCTTTCTTCCACTTTCGAAGTATCGAACTGCTTCAGTCCGCAGGCTTCGGCATAACGTTCCCGGGAGGACTTCACATCCATGGCCACATAATCGGCAAAACCGTTCTCCACGATCATGGAAAGTGTCTCCGGATCCCAGCCGTTTGTATCCAGCTTCACCGCCATATCCATGGCTTTGACCCTGCCCATGAACTCCAGAAGATCTTCCTGCAGCGTGGGCTCCCCTCCGGTGATGCACACCCCGTCAAGAAGGCCTTTTCTGCTGCGGATATACCCAAGCACATCCTCCTCGGGAATAAGGGGCTGGTTTGCGGGGTTCAGCACAAGGGACGCGTTATGGCAGAACGGGCAGCGGAAATTGCATGCACCGGTAAACACGGTGCAGGCCGTATGACCGGGGAAATCCAGAAGGGTCAGCTTTTGGATCCCGTGAATATGCATGGTGCCGCCTCCTCTCACCAAAGTCATGCCGGGGTATTGTATCACAGGGTTTGCATCTTGTCAAATCGGAATGAAATCCACTTGCAAAGGTTTCCATTTTATAGTAAAATGCGATATAGTGTGTATTATTCGAATTTTCCAAAGGAGATCCTGCCATGAACCCTGTGTTTCTTCCCGGCGATCTGCTGCTGCCCCTGAGCGGCGCAGAGTCCCGCTGGAGCGTTATTGCCTGCGATCAGTTCACCTCCGACGCAGCTTACTGGCAGCGTGTGGAGGATATGGTGGGCTGTGCCCCCTCTTCCCTGCGCGTTATCCTGCCTGAGGCATATCTGGGCAGCGTTTCCATGGAGGAGGCCGCTCCTCAGCGGAACGCCGCCATGGAACAGTATCTGAAGGACGGCGTGCTGCGGGATATTCCCGCCTCCTTCGTGTATGTGGAACGGGACGTAACAGGCGGAGGGATCCGCCGCGGTCTTGTAGGTCTTGTGGATCTGGAGGCCTACGACTGGCATCCCGGCGCGCAGGTGCCTATCCGCGCAAGCGAGCGCACCGTGCCGGAGCGTCTCCCGCCCCGCATCTCCGTGCGGAAGGGCGCAAGTCTGGATATTCCCCACGTGATGATGCTTCTTGACGATGCGAAGGAAACCGTGGTGGAACCTCTCACCGCACAGAAGGACGCGCTGCCTCTGCTGTACGATTTCATCCTCATGGAGGGCGGCGGACGCATCCGCGGCTGGCAGGTCAGCGGAAGCGCCGCTGAGCAGGTGCTTAACGCCATGGATGCGCTGGAAGGCCCCGTAAAGCTTGTTGTGGGGGACGGAAACCATTCCCTTGCCGCAGCCAAGGCCTCCTGGGAAATGCTCCGGGAGACGCTTGCCGAGGAGGAAAAGGCAAACCACCCCGCCCGCTTCGCTCTGGTGGAGGTCAACAACGTCTACGACGACGGCGTATGCTTCGAGCCCATCCACCGCACGGTGCTGCATACCGATGCCGCCGCGCTGAAGGCTGCGTTGGAAGAAAACTTCATCGAAGGCACTCCCCTGCGTGTATTCTGCGGTGAGGAAGAGAGCCTTATCCATGTGCCCGGCGCGTCTCTCGGCGGTGTCATCGGCACGCTGCAGGCATTTCTGGAGGACTTCGCCGCAAAGCACGGCGGCGAGATCGATTATATCCATGATGATGATTCCGCCATCAGTCTTGCCGCAGAGGCAGGAAATCTTTCCGTCCTCATGCCCGCCTTCGACAAGCGCGAGCTTTTCCGCACGGTGCTCACCGAAGGCGTTTTCCCCAAGAAGAGCTTTTCCATCGGTCATGCCCGGGATAAACGCTACTATCTGGAATGCCGGAGGCTGAGGAGGTACTGATCATGGGCGGTGCATATTGGTTTCATCGGATCATCTATCGGATTTTGATCCCCTTTGTTTGGCTGTTCTGCAAGCTGCGCTTCAATGTGAAGCTTGCTCCCCCTCCCAAGGCCAAGGGTCCCTGCCTCATCGTGGCAAACCATAACACGGACTACGATATGCTCTTTGTGGGCTGCAGCTTCTGGCGTCATATGTACTTTGTGGGCAGTGAGCATATTTACCGCTGGGGCTTCCTGTCCAAGCTCATCTGGCTCTTCTTTGCCCCCATTGCCCGCTTCAAGGGCAGCACTGACGGCGCCTCCGCCATGGCCATTCTGAAGGCTCTGCGGAAGGGACGGAATGTGTGCATCTTTGCCGAGGGCAACCGTTCCTTCAACGGTCTTACCACCCCCATCCATCCCACCATCGGAAAGCTTGCCAAGATGGGCAAGGCGAATCTGGTGATCTACAGGCTGGAGGGCGGCTATTTCACCAGCCCCCGCTGGTCCACCACCCTTCGCCGTGGCGAGGTCAGAAGCACCCTGACCCATATTTACACCAAGGACGAGCTGAAGAACATGACCCCCGAGGAGATCAATGCCGCCGTCACGGAGCATATCCGCGAGGATGCCTATGCCGTGCAGGACAAGCATCATGTCAGCTACTGGGGCAAAAAGCTTGCCGAGGGACTGGAAACTGCTCTGTACATCTGCCCCACCTGCGGCGGGATCCAGTCCATGAAGGGCGTGGAAGACGATTTCGTCTGCAGCCGGTGCGGGCTTCAGGTCCGTTATTCCGAGTACGGCTATCTGGAGGGCGACCGCGTCCCCTTCCGCACCATCACCGAATGGGATGCATGGCAGTCCGGCGAGATGGAACGGATGATCCACAGTGCGGGAGATGAGATCCTCTTCTCCGACAAGGGACAGAGCCTGCGCCGCATCGGGCAGGAGCACAAAGCAGAGGAGCTTTGCGTGGATGAGCTTTCCATGAGCAGAAAAGAGCTTCGTATCGGAAGCTACGTTTTCCCGCTGGAGGAGATCACCACCTTCACTATGTACGGAAGACAGAATCTAATTTTCACCGTCGGCGGCGAAAACTACGAGATCAAGTCCGATCATTTCCGCAGCGCAAGAAAATATCTCCGGGCATACGAGCTTCTCATGGAAAAGCCGGTCACGCTGTAACTTATACATCAAACGCCGCAGGCAAAAGCGGGATGTCCTTAACGGAGAACGCGCGAAAAACAACTGGCAGGTCAAAACGGCCTGCCAGTTTTCGTATATTTGTGGGTCTGGGCAACTGCCCGGATGACGCAGCCGGTGGACAGCCAGATGCTCTGCTTGCTATGCGCGCGTATCGTAGGGCGGGGGCTTGCTCCCGCCGAGAGCCAACACTCTGTGCATATTGATAATTGGTTGCATCCGTGATACAATCAATTCTACAAACTTGAATTGGCGAGAATTGTGTTAACTATCAAATAGATTTGAAAAAATAGTTTCTTAAGAAAAAGAGACAGCATATGCAAGTTAGAAAGTTTCAACTGGATGCGGATTTACAAAAACTTGAAGAATATTTACGGAATCAATATCTGGAAAATAAGAATATGA
>JAFQKD010000072.1 GCA_017397075.1 Oscillospiraceae bacterium
AAGGCTTCTGTGCTTGTGCAGGATGGCCTTGGGGAAGCCGGTAGTGCCGGAGGAGAAGTAGATGGCGGCGTAATCGTCGTCGGTCAGCGGAACAAGAGGCGTCTGACTGGAGCAGTCAGCGGTAAGGTCGGTGTAATTCTCCGCAAAGGAGGGGCAGGCGGAAGTGCCTGCAAAAATCAGGGTGCAGTGGCTTTGCAGTTCGTCTGCGATCTCCTCCACACGGCCGATAAATTCAGGCCCGAAGACCAGAACGTTGCATTCTGCCAGATTTGCGCAGTACAGGATCTCGTCTGCGGCGTAGCGGAAATTCATGGGAACTGCGATGGCGCCGGACTTCAGAATGCCAAAATAGATGGGCAGCCACTCCAGACAGTTCATGAGAAGGATCCCCACCTTGTCGCCCTTGCCGATGCCCCGACTGAGCAGCAGATTCGCAAAGCGGTTTGCCTTTTCGTTGAATACATTCCAGGTGATCTCTCTGCGGTAGCAGGCGGAGGAGGTGGGCTCCATGAGCTCATACTCCTTCCATGTGACTCTGCGCTTATCCGCCTGCTCGGGATTCAGCTCCACGAGACAGACTTCTTCACCGTAAAGACGGCTGTTTCGCTCCAGAATATCGGTGATGGGCATATGTGTGATCCTCTCTCTTCCGTAATAAAAAACCCCGCGGGCGAACCGCGGGAACATCGGTATCGTCTGAATGAATCTTTTGATTGTGTGCCTTTAAATCATTAAAGAACACAATGTGTATTTTAATTGAGAAAGCCGGGATTGTCAACAGAAAATCGAAACTTGTGCAGAAATTCTTCGGAAAAAGATGGCAGTTTGCAAAGAAAAAGAGGGAAAGGACAGGAAGAGGCGGCAAATACGGAGTATGATAGAGAAAATGGCGGAAAGGAGCGGCGGTATGCGCATTCTCATGACAGCTGCGTTTTCGTTTGCGGCGGGCTGTGTTCTGTATGTGCTCGGTATCGGCGGCATATGGTGCGCTGTCATCGGGGCGTTTCTGCTGCTGTGCGCAGCGGGTTTCCGATTCCTGCTGAAGAAAAACCTGCTGCGGAAACGGCTGCTTCTGATCCTGATTTGCTGGGCTGCCGGGCTTTTCTGGTGCGGCGGATATGATCTGCTTTTCCTGAAGCCTGCGGAAAGGCTCCATGAAACTGCGGACACGATCCTGATTTATGCTGCGGACTATCCGCAGGCAGGTACCTACGGCTGGACGCTTGATGCGCGGACAGCGGAGGGGAACAGGAGAATCGCGGTCTATGATTACGAGCCGGAAATACCGGAGGTTTCGCCGGGTGATCTTCTGGAGGTCACGGGGACATATTACCGTGCAGACCGGTACAGAGATGAACGGACCCTTACGGACTATGCAGACGGCTGTTTTCTGCGCTTTCGGCTCAACGGAGAGCTTGCCTTTGCGGGAGAAGCCGCGCCGGGAAGATTCTGGACGGTGTATCTTGCAGATTGGATCAAAACCATGCTGCAGAAAACCCTTCCGGAGCGGGCACAGCCGCTTCTCATTGCCATGCTTACCGGGGACAGAACGCTTTTGTGGCAGGACGAAGCGCTGACAGGCGCGTTCGCGGAGATCGGCATTTCCCATATGCTGGCGGTTTCCGGGATGCATGTGTCCATACTTGCCGGCTTTATCCTGCTGCTTTTCGGCAAACGAAGATGGAGCGCCGTTCTTGCAGCGGCGCTGTCTCTGGGTTTTGCGGCAATGACCGGGTTTTCCCCCTCGGTGACCCGTGCATTTGTGATGCAGGTATTTGTGCTCATGGCGCCCATATTGAACCGGGAGTCGGATGCACCCACCTCGCTTGCCTTTGCTCTGGGGATCCTGCTTTTCCCGAATCCCTATGCTCTGGCATCCATCGGACTGCAGCTTTCCTTCCTCGCCACGGCGGGGCTCATCTGGCTTGCTCCGCAGCTGCGTGAGGCGCTCATTCATCCGCTGGAAAAGAAGCGTATCCGCAGGGAAATGCCGAGATTTGCGCGGGTGCTGCTGCATTTTGTGCTGACATCGCTGGCTGCGACCGTGTCCGCTCTTGTGATGACGGCACCCCTCGCTGCGTGGTACTTTGGCAGTGCATCGGTGATCGCACCGCTGGCAAATCTGCTCATCGTCCCTGCGGGAGAAGCAGCATTCTGCCTTGGCGGCGGCGCTGCGGTTCTGGGTGGCATCTGGCTTCCCGCGGGAAAGTTTTTGGGGAGCATTGCGGGATTTTGTACGGAATATATCCTGCGTATGACCATGTGGTTTGCCTCAGCCCCCATTACTGCGGTATATGCGGAAAATCTGCTCACATGGGTCTGGATCATTTTTTCCTCTGCGGTGTTTGTGTTCGTGCGGATCGCAAGGGGGGATCTGCGGAGCTACGGAAGAGCGGCGGCAGCGGTAACCGTGACCATGTGCGCGGTGCTCATGTTTTCGGCGCTGGAAAGCAGGGGAGAGAAGCTCTCGGTTGCGGTCCTTGATGTGGGGCAGGGGCAGTGTGTTGCAGCGGTGTCCGATTCCGCAGCCGTGATCTGTGACTGCGGCGGAAACGGATTTGAAAATCCCGGAGATACCGCGGCAGACTATCTTCACAGCCGGGGGATCACCCGTGTGTCTCTTCTGGTGCTGACCCATTTCCACGATGACCACGCCAACGGAGTTTCGCAGCTTTTTGCAAGAGTGCCGGTGGAAGCTGTTGCCCTTCCGATGCCTGCAGCAGAGGATGCGGAAAGGGCAGGGGAGATATTACAGCTTGCAAATGACCACGGCTGTGGGGTATTATGGATCACAGAGAGAACAAGGATCACCTTCGGTGAGGCAAGAGCAGAGATTCTGCCGCCCATCGGAGAGGAAGATGAAAACGAACGGTGCCTTACCGTCGTGCTTTCCGCAGGAGAATATGACGCGGTGATCACCGGGGATCTTCCGGGATCGCTGGAAATGCAGCTGACTGCGGCATATGATCTTCCGGATGCGGAGCTTCTTGTGGCGGGGCATCACGGTTCGGTTTCCTCCACCACACAGGAGCTTCTGGAAACCATTACCCCGGAGGCGGCTGCCATTTCCGTGGGAGCAAACGGCTACGGACAGCCTGCGGAAGTGATTCTCCGCCGGCTGCAAAGCGCGGGGATCGCCGTATATCGGACAGATGAAGACGGAACAGTGACGTTCCGCATGAGGTGAATTATGGCTGATGCAAAGCAGCAGTACCCGGAGATGGATCGTCTTCGGGAGGATATCAAACAGGGAAGTATAAAAAATCTCTACCTTTTCCATGGGGAAGAGGCGTGTTTGCTGCGGTTTTATCTGGGACAGATGCGGGATGCTCTTGTGGCTCCCGGGACGGAGGAGTTTAACTACCGCCGTCTGGAAGGCAAGGGGATGACTCTGCGCGCACTGGAGGAGGCGATGGATGCCTATCCTGCATTTGCTGAGCGCACCCTTGTGGAGATCCGAGACTGGGATATTTTCGCTCTGCCTGAAGCAGACAGAGCTGCTCTTGACGGACTTTTCGCACAGGCACCGGAGTATCTGTGCCTTGTGCTCATCTATGAAACGCTGCCCTTCTCCCCGGATAAACGACTGAAGCACAACCAGTCTCTCATGGGAAAGTTTACGCAGGTGGAATTCGGTCTTCAGCCGAAGGAGAAGCTCCTCAAGTGGATCGTGAACCGTTCGGCAAAGGGCGGCGTTCGGGTGGACAGAGATACGGCGGAGTACCTTGCCTTTGTCTGCGGCGGCAGCATGACAAGACTCGACCCGGAGCTCATGAAGCTTTGCGCGTATTGCGACGGCACAGTGACCCGGGCGGATGTGGATGCGCTGGTTACCCCCGTGGTGGAAGCGGTGGCATGGAAGCTCACCGATGCCCTTACCGGAAGACGGTATGAGGAAGCCATGGAGACGCTGGGGAAGCTTATCACCCTGCAGGAGCCTGCGCATAAGCTGATCGCGGCCATTTCCGCAGAGCTGCGGAGACTTCTCACCGTGAAGCTCTGGCTGGAGGAACGAAAACCCACCGCAGAGCTGAAAGCGGTATGCGGCTTCCGGCATGATTTCCTGCTGCAGAAAGCGGTAACCGCCGCAAAACAGCGGAAAATGCACTGGTGTGTGGAAAGCGTACGCCTTTGCAGCGAGACGGCATATCGGCTCAACAGCGAAAAAGCAGATTATGAAGACCTTTTGAGGCAGCTCGTGGCAGAGCTGGCGCTGCTTTGAGCGGGACGAAGCCTGCCGTGCGGCAGGTCATCGTTGTGGAAGGCAGGTATGACAAAGCTGCAGTTCTGCAGGCAGTGGATGCTGCCGTTGTGGAAACGGGCGGCTTTCACGGCATGAAGGATGCGGAAACCCTTGCCTATCTGCGGAAGCTTGCAAAGGAGCGGGGGGTGATCCTCCTTACAGACAGCGACGGAGCAGGTCAGCTCATTCGCGGAAAGCTTCGGGGGATGCTTGGTGATGCGGAAGTGCTGCACGCCTATATCCCCGATGTGTACGGCAAGGAGCGCAGGAAAGCAAAGCCTTCCCGGGAAGGAAAAATCGGCGTGGAAGGGATGCCGCGGGAAGTTATTCTGGAATCCCTGAGACGCTGCGGTGCGGATTTCGGAAGCGGCGGAAGACGGGAAGGCGGCATCACAAAGGCGGACCTTTATGCTCTGGGACTTTCGGGAGGAGCGGAAAGCGCAGGGCGGCGTTTGGCCCTGCAGGCAGCGCTTGGACTTCCGCGGAGGCTTTCGGCCAACGGTTTTCTGGATGCGCTCAATGCCATGTTCTCCCTTGAAGAGCTGCGGGAGATTCTGGCGCAGCAGGGAGAATAACAATAGATATAGAGTGCGGGGCGTGCAGGAACGGCTGTGCGCCCCAAAATGTTGAAAAATGTTTGATAAAATTTTTTGAAAACGTGTAACTTTTCCGAAACACCGGGTACTAAAGAACAGCGGAAGGGAGGATTGCGGTGTGAGCAACAGGGAAGAGCTTCAGTTTGAAGAGATCTATAACCGATATGCCGCACGGATCCATCTGTTTCTGCTGAAGCTTTGCGGAGACGAATCCGCTGCTGAAGAGCTTACGCAGGAGACATTCTTTCAGGCCTTCAGTGCACTGCACAGATACCGTGGAGAATGCAGCATGTTTACCTGGCTTGCAGCGATAGGGAAAAACGTATTTTTCAATTATCTGCGCAAAAGCAAGCGGGAGCTTCTGAACCTTGATCTCTGCGTGCTGGATCTTGCCGCCCCTCCGGAAGAGGAGCCGGGCTACAGGATCAGCCGTGAGGTGGAGATCGCGAGGGTTCGTCAGGCCATCCGGGATCTGCCGAAGAAGTATTACGATGTGCTGGTGCTTCGGGTGTATGCCCGTCTGCCCTATGCGGAGATCGGCGCAAAGCTTGGGATCTCGGAAAACTCGGCAAAGGTTTTGTATTTCCGGGCAAAGAATCATATTCGGGAGGTGCTGCTGGATGAATGAATGTGGTGTTGTACAGGATCTGCTGCCTCTGTATGCAGACGGTGCGGCAAGCGAAGATACGGTGAAATTTCTCAGCCGGCATCTGGCCAACTGCCCGGTCTGCCGGAATGCGTACCGCAGCGTGAAGCGTGAAGCGGAAGCTGCCGTGCCCCATATCACGATGGAGCCTGAAGACCGCCGTTTTCTGGAGATCCGTGACCGTATCCGCAGAAAAAGAACGCTCAGCCTGATCGCCTTTGGGGCGGTCGCTGCAAGTGCCGCGTATTTTGCACTTACTGACCTGATCCGTTCCGAGCAGAAAAACAGAAAGGATGCTTGACAAGATGGCAAAAGTGAAGGATTATCCCCTGTACGAAACAACGGTATTTGAAGATTTCCGGATCATGACGGAGAATGTGGCAAAGAAGTATCCCGATGATCCTGCATTTTCCTACAAGGAAAAGCCCAGCGATGAGAAAACGGTGGTCCTCACCTATTCTCAGGTCCGTGATGAGCAGCGGGATTACGGCACCGGTCTTGTTGACCTTGGCTGCCGGGAAAAGCACTGCGCCATTATCGGTGCCGGCTCTGTGGGCTGGGCGCTGACCTATTTCTCCCTCATGTCCATCGGCGCTGTCTCCGTTCCTCTGGATAAGGAATGGCCTGCCAAGGATCTGGCTGCTGCGGTGAACCGCGCGCACTGCTCCTACGTGTTCTACTCCTCCGAAGTTGCCGACAAGATCGACGTCCTCCGCGAGGAATGCCCCGATATCAAGAACTTCGTCTGTATGTGGGGTACCCCCGTACAGGGCGATCTGTGCCGCGTATATCTCACCGGCAAGGGTCATGACCTGTATACCGCAGGCGACAATACCTATTATGATTATCCTCTGGATCCTGACAAGATGGCGTCCATCGTCTTTACCTCCGGCACTACCGGTAAGGGCAAGGGCGTTATGCTCAGCCAGACCAACATCTGCACCGACATGACCCAGGGTATGTATAACTTCGAGGTCACCCGCAAGACCCTGTGCGCTCTGCCTCTGCACCATACCTTCGGCTCCACGGCAAACCTTGTAGGTCACTTTGCTCAGGGCTCTGAGATCTATTTCTCCAACGGTCTGCGCTACATCTCCAAGGAGATGCAGGAGCAGCAGCCCACACACCTTGTTCTGGTTCCCCTGTTTTTGGAAAAGATCCACAAGAAGATCTGGTCCACCGCCCGCAAGACCGGTAAGGAAAAGCTTCTCCGTGCCATGATGAAGGTTTCCAACGGCCTGCGCAAGGTGGGTGTTGATGCCCGCCGGAAGATGTTTGCTTCCGTTCTCAGTGCTGTCGGCGGCAAGGTGGAGTTCGTCATCTGCGGCGGCGCACCGTTGAATCAGGAACTGGTTTATACCTTCGATGCCATCGGCATCACCATCATTAACGGCTACGGCATCACCGAGTGCGCGCCTCTGGTTTCCGTGAACCGGAACAAGAAGTGCAAGCCCGGCAGCGTGGGTGCTCCCAACATCGGCGAGCTTATCAAGATCCGCGAGCCCAATGAAGAAGGCGAAGGCGAGATCTGCGTCAAGGGTTCCAATGTTATGCTCGGTTACTACGAAGAGCCCGAAGCAACTGCCGCTGTGTTCGATGAGGAAGGCTACTTCCGTACCGGCGATATCGGTAAGGTGGACGAAGAGGGCTGGCTGTATATCACCGGCCGTCTTAAGAACCTCATCATCCTTGCAAACGGCAAGAACGTGTATCCCGAAGAGATCGAACAGGATATCGCAGCAATCCCCGGTGTTGAGGAAGTGATCGTCTATGCCGGCGAGAGCAAGTCCGATGCATCCAAGGAAGTGATCGTGGCAGAGATCTTCCCCGACTACGAGTATACTCAGGAGATGGGCATTGAGGACGTGCAGAAGTACTTCGGCGACCACGTGGCAGAGATCAACAGGAACGTACCCTCCTACAAGATGGTGGGTCTCGTAAAGATCCGCACCACCGAATTCCCCAAGAACACCACCCGGAAGATCACCCGTTTTGCCATCGACAAGACCATCGACTAAACCGCATAAAAGAATCCCCAACCGAGAGGTTGGGGATTCTTTTATTTCAGCGCTTCTTCGATCATGGCGTATATGTTTTCTTCCGGAGTATCGCCCGCCACCTGATCTCCTGTGCCGAGAATGAAGCGGTCTGAGCCGCGGAACACTTCCTTCAGCTGGCGAACCTCTCTGCGGACATCCTCGGGTGTGCCCCGAAGGAGAGTGTTCACCGTGTGGATGTTGCCGTTGAAGGTGGTTTTTTCCGCAAGGGCATTGCGTACGCGGAGGAGCTCTTCATCCGTG
>JAFQKD010000073.1 GCA_017397075.1 Oscillospiraceae bacterium
CTGGTACCAGACAGGCTCTCCCGTGTATTCCTCGCCAATACCGCCGAGCCCGTCTGCACTGCCGCCGTAACACACGGGGATGCCCCCGAAATGGGCACGGAAGGCATACCACATGAGGGTAGGTTCCTCCGGCATCTTCACCGTACAGGCATAGCGGCTGTTTCCCATATAGGCCATGGAGATCTCCTTGCAGCTCTCCCCCTCCCGCCGGAGAAGCAGTGTGCAGTCATCCGCATATTCCGCATCCACGGACAGGGTGACCTCCGTGCCCACCGGCACTGCACCGAAGGGGGTTCTGTAGGCAAGGGATCTGGAATCGTGTAACATAGGGTCCTCCAGTTGTCCAAACCCGCCGGAGGATTTCCCCGGCGGGTTTGCAAAGGTTTTTACGCCTCAGGTATTTCTCTGCCGCAGAGGGCGGAAAACAGTGCCAGATACTGCCGTGCGGATGCCGCCCAGGAGAAATCCGTCTCCATAGCCTGATCCACAAGCTTTTCCCATGCTGCCCGATCCTCATGATAGAGGCGGATGGCATCCTTCAGGGTGAAGAGCAGCTCATGGGCATTGAAATTTGCAAAGGAGAAGCCGTTTCCTTCCCCGGTGTACTGATTGTAGGGCTTGACGCTGTCCTTGAGACCGCCGGTCTCCCGCACCACGGGCAGAGAGCCGTAGCGCATGGACATCATCTGGGTAAGTCCGCAGGGCTCAAAGAGAGAGGGCACCAGCGCCATATCCGAGCCGGCATACATCCGGCGGGAAAGCGCGCCGTCAAACCGCAGTGCAGCGGCAAGCTTTCCGGGATAACGGTCAGCCGCTGCGCGGAAGGCGTCCTCATACTGGGGATAGCCTGTTCCCAAAATGGCAAGCTGGCAGTTTTCCGCCATCAGCTCATCCATCACCCGCAGGAGAAGGTCAAGTCCCTTCTGCTCGGTAAGCCGGGAGATGAGCACCATCAGCGGCACATTGGGGTCAACGGCAAGCCCCAGCTCTTCCTGAAGTCTGGTCTTACAGATGACCTTTCCGCTTCTGTCATCCCTGCTGAACTTTGCGCAAAGGGCCTTATCCGCAGCGGGATCCAGAGACTTTACATCGATACCGTTAAGGATCCCCACCAGATCCCGTGCCCGTGCACGGAAAAGCTCCTCAGCACCTTCTCCATAGAAGGCCGTCTGGATCTCCCCGGCATAGGTGGGGCTCACCGTGGTCAAAAGATCCGAGGTGTGCAGAGCTCCCCGGAGGAAGTTCACCTGTCCTTTGTATTCCAGACCGAGACGGCGGGCAGCTTCATCGGTAAGCCCCAGCACATCGCCTGCGAAGCTCCAGCCGCAGTAGCCCTGGAAGCGCAGGTTATGCACGGTGAACACCGTCTTTATACCGGCCCAATCCGGCTGGTTTTCGTACCGATCCCGGTAAAGCACAGGGATCAGCGCCGTATGCCAGTCGTTGCAGTGGAGCACATCGGGCTTGAATTTCAGATGGGGCAGAGCATCCAGCACAGCCTTGGAGAAAAATGCCACACGCTCTCCGTCATCCTCATAGCCGTAAGCGCCGCCGCGGCCGAAATAGTAATCGTTTTCGATGAAGTAGCAGGTCACACCGCCCACACGCAGAAAATCCACTCCCACATACTGACGGCGCCAGCCCAGATCTGTCTCAAACCTGACAACCGGCTTCATCTTCTCCAGATACTTCTGGGGAATGCTGGAAAATTTGGGAAGGATCAGCCGCGCCTGAGCGCCTTCGGCGCACAGTGCCTTGGGCAGGGAACCTGCCACATCGCCCAGCCCCCCGGTCTTCAGAAAGGGTTCTGCCTCAAAGGCCGCAAGAAGGATCTTGAGTTTGTTTGATTTCACAGTTAAATCTCCTGATTTTTCGGAATAGCAATGGGTCTTCCTTCAGCTCCCGCAATATGGGTATCGGCGCGGATGACCACATTCTTGTCGCAGACCACATTATCCAGCACAGTGCCGGGGCCTACCTTGGTATGCTGCATGAGCACGCAGTTTTTCACCACAGCCCCCTCCGCGATCTCCACGCCGCGGAAGAGCACGCTGTCCTCCACGGTACCGCTGATGACACAGCCGGTGGGGATAAGGGCATTTTTCACCGCTGCATTATCCCCGTACTTTGTGGGAGCGTTATCCTGCACCTTGGTCTGGATGGGACGGTCGACGCGGAAGATCTGGCTGCGGACATCCTGTGAGAGGAAGTCGGCATTCACCTGCATATAATCCGCAAGAGTGGAGACCACACCGGCATAGCCTTCAAAGGCATAGCCGTAGACCTTCATGCGGTTCATGTTTTCACGGAAAATGTCTGCCACAAGGTCAAAGTGGTTCACGGAGCCGTACCAGCTGATGAAGCTGAGGAGCAAAGGACGGTTAATGATGAAGGCATCCAGGAAGCAATCGCTGCCGGTGCCGGCGATGGCGGTAACTTCCCCGTCATCCTTCATCCGCAAAAACTGGCTTCCGGGCACATTTGCGCGGAAATCCTTCTTGTAGAGCATGGTCACATCCGCGCCTGTGCGGTTATGCTGCGCAAGAACATCGCGGAAGTCAATGTTGTACACCCAGTCGGAGGTGGTGACCACCACCACATCGGAGCTGGAGCGGTCAAGAATGGCGCGGTTCTGGATGAAATCCCGAAGGAGGAACTTATCCGTCTCGCCCTTGAGGCCGTAGACAGAGCCGGGCAGCACAAAAAGGCCGCCTGTCTTTCTGCTGAGCTGCCATGCCTTTCCCTCTTCCACATGATCCATGAGAGACCTGTACAGGTAGGGGGTAATGAGGCCAACGGTGGTGATGCCGGAGTTGCGCATATTGGACAGGGGGAAATCCACAAGGCGGTACCGTCCCGCCACAGGCAGAGACGCCACGGGACGCTCCGCAGTAAGACTTCCCAGCTCGCCGCCGCTGAAGTTTGCGGTAATGATACCAAGCATCCGCTTCATCATGGTTATTTCTCCCCTCCTTCATTGTAACGAACCCTGTCGCCAACGACGGGGATATCGTCCGTTCCCTGCAGCACAGCACCGGGACCGATGATGGCATCCTCGCCCACGATGGCGTGGATGACCTTAGCGCCGGCACCGATCTTTGCACCGGGCAGCAGGATGGCATCTTCCACCACTGCGCCCTCTTCCACCGTAACATCGGAGGAAAGAATGGAGTGGTTCACCTTGCCGAGGATCACGCAGCCGTTGGAGACAAGGCTGCGGGTAGCGCTGCCGTCCTTGCCGATGTAATGGGGTGCGGAGGAGTTTGCGTTGGAATATGTACGGACATTGGGATCGAAGATGCCGAACTCCGGTTCATCCTCAAGAAGATCCATCTGCGCCTCATAGTAGCTGTCGATGGTTCCCACATCCTTCCAGTACCCGGCGAAACGGTAGGCATAGAGCCGCTTGTTTTCCCCAAGGAGTCTGGGAATGATGTTCTTGCCGAAGTCCTTCTGGGACTTTTCGTCCGCATGGTCGGCAATGAGAGCGGATTTGAGCACGGACCAGTTGAAGATATAGATGCCCATGGAGGCAAGGGTGCTGTCCGGATGCTTGGGCTTTTCCGTGAACTTGGTGATACGCATCTCCTCATCCACAGACATGATGCCGAAGCGGGAAGCCTCTTCCATGGTGACCTCGATCACCGCCACAGTCAGGGCAGCCTTCTGCTGCTTATGGTAAGCCAGCATCTGGTTGTAGTCCATGTGGTACAGATGGTCGCCGGAGAGGATCAGCACATATTCGGGATTGTAGCGGCTGATAAAGTCGATGTTCCGATAGATGGCATCGGCAGTGCCGTTATACCAGCGGCCGCCCGTTTCTGTTGCGTAAGGGGCAAGCACATGCAGACCGCCGTCGGGGTCATCCAGATCCCAGGAGGTTCCCGTACCCAGATAGTCGTTCAGACTCAGCGGCTTGTACTGGGTCAGAACACCTACCGTGTCGATACCGGAATTGACGCAATTGGAAAGGCCAAAATCAATGATGCGATACTTGCTGCCAAAGGCTACCGCAGGTTTTGCATTGTACTTTGTCAGCGCGCCAAGTCTGCTGCCCTGGCCTCCGGCCAGCAGCATGGCAATGCATTCTTTCTTGCGCATGGGACCTTCCTCCTTATCCTCCGCCTGCTTAATCCTGCAGGGCGTGTGATATCATTTGCAGATGGCGGGCTTTTCAGTCTGTCATCCAGATGCGCTTTTTATAGTCCCGGATGCTCCGGTCGCTGGAGAAGCTGCCGGAACGGGCCATGTTCACAAGGGACATTCTGTTCCAGCGCTCGCTGTCGAGATGGGCGGCGGCAGCCTCTTCCCATGCTCTGAGATAGTCGGGGAAATCCCGGATGACGAAGAACTCATCGCCGTAACGGGTCAGTGCATCGTATACACCGCCGAAGTTCCAACCGAGAGAACCGTCGGTGAGCCGCCGCAGGATCTTTGCCAGAACGGGATTTGCAGCAGCCTCCGCTGCGGGATCATACGTGCCGGATGCGCGGAGCGCCTCCACTTCCTCGGTGGTCATGCCGAAGAGGAAGAGATTCTCCTTCCCCACCAGATCCAGAATTTCCACGTTTGCGCCGTCAAGAGTGCCGATGGTCACGGCGCCGTTCATCATGAACTTCATGCAGCCGGTACCGCTGGCTTCCTTACCGGCGGTGGAGATCTGCTCGCTGAGGTCGGCGGCGGGATAGATCAGCTGACCGAGAGATACGCTGAAGTTCTCCAGGAAGACCACTTTCATTTTGCCGTTCATCTCCGGATCGGCATTCACCATGTCTGCCACAGCACAGCTGAGCTTGATGGTCTCCTTGGCGAAGGCATAGCCTGCCGCCGCCTTTCCTGCCAGCAGGAAAGTGGTATTGGGCACGTTTGCATTGGGGTCTTCCTTCAGCCTGTCATACAGGGCAAGGATCTTGAAAATGCTCAGAAGCTGACGCTTGTAGGCATGGATACGCTTTACCTGCACATCAAAGAAGGAATTGGGATCCACGGGAATGTGATTTTCCCGACCGATATAATTGGCAAGCCGGCGCTTGTTTTCCAGCTTGACCTTTTCCAGATCCTCCAGAAATACGCTGTCATTCACATGGCTTTCCAGCCCCGCAAGCTGAGCAGCATCCCGCAGCCAGCCGTTTCCGATGGTGCGGGTAATGAGTCCGCCAAGAGCGGGGTTTGCCGCAGCCACAAAGCGTCTGTGGCTCACGCCGTTTGTCACATTGCGGAATCTTTCCGGGAAAAGGGTGTAGAAATCGTGGAGCGTATCCCGCTTCAGAATTTCCGTATGCAGGGCGGCAACACCGTTTACCGTTGCGGAGGCGATGACCGCGAGATTTGCCATCTTGGCTTCGCCGTCCCAGAGGATGGCGGTGGAACGCAGGATCCGCTCCTGTTCGGGATCTGTCCGGTCAAAGGTCTCTCTCCAGCGGCGGTCAAGCTCCTCAATGATCATGTACACACGGGGGAGAAGTCTGCTGATGAGGGGGATCGGCCACTTTTCCAGCGCCTCGGGCATGACCGTGTGGTTGGTGTAGGACACGGTTTCGGTAACGATCTTCCATGCCTCATCCCAGCCGAGACCTTCCTCGTCCATGAGCAGACGCATAAGCTCGGGGATACAGAGGGTGGGATGGGTGTCGTTGATATGGATGGCCACACGGCGGGAGAAGTTTTCCCAGTCCGCGCCGTATTTTGCCTTGTATGTACGCAGAATGTCCGCAACGCCTGCAGCGGAGAAGAAATACTCCTGCTTCAGCCGCAGCTCTTTTCCTGCCCAGCTGCTGTCATCGGGGTAGAGCACGTTGGTGATGGCCTCTGCCTCGCTGCGCTCACGGACGGCGGCGGAATAGTCGCCGCGGTTGAAGGCCGCAAGGTCAAAGCTTTCATGGAAGGGCTGCGCCGTCCAGAGACGGAGCTTATTTACAGTCTTTCCGCCGAAACCGGTAACGGGAACATCGTGGGGCACTGCCCAGATGGAGGTGCTGCCGATCTTGTCATAGACCTTCCTTCCGTCCTCTTCACGGCGGACAACCGTGCCGCCGAAACGGATAACCACTGCGTCATCGATCTTCCGCACAGCCCAGGGATAACCGTCAATGAGCCAGTTGTCCGGCTCCTCTTCCTGCCAGCCGCCAACAATGCGCTGCTTGAAGAGACCGTAGCGGTAGCGGATGCCCATGCCCACAGCGTCCACATCCTCGGTGGCCATGGAGTCCATATAGCAGGCGGCAAGACGGCCGAGACCGCCGTTTCCCAGACCGGGGTCGCGCTCACAGGCATAGATATCCTCGGGATCCTCGCCAAGCTCACGGAGACCGGCTTCCGCCGCATCCTTGCAGCCAAGATCCATAAGATAGCTCTTCAGGAGCCTGCCGATGAGAAATTCCATGGAGAAGTAGTAGATCCGCCGTCCGTCGGTCTTCTCCCGGCGGGCAAGAGTGCTTGCGCGCAGCTGCACGGCGCTGTCCGCCGTCATGCGGGCAAGAGCTGTATATTTTTCCCGGTGCCCGCAGGCTGCGGCAGACTTGCCGTAGAGCTTGCGGGTGGTTACATCAAATTCGGAAAGGAAGGATTCTTTATCGGTGAACATTGGTTACTCCTGTCTTTTTGGTTTTTCGGTAACGGTAGATCACGGCGGAAAGAGGCGGCAGATTTACCGCCAGAGACCGGGATCTTCCGTGGGCGGGGATCTTTGCGGTCCTGCGCACCGGGGGAAATGCCCCGAACACGGTGGAAAAGACCTGATGGTACACACCGGGCACAGGAACGCCGAACACATACCCGGGCACATCGTGAGGGGAAAGATTGATGGCAGCCACAAGCACATCGTTTCCTGCCATGCGGGCAACGGAGATCACGCCCCTGTCCTCCCCGTTGCAGTCCAGCCACTGAAAGCCGTCCCACCCCAGATCATCCCCATGGAGGGCAGGCTCTTCCAGATACAAACGGTTCAGTGCTTTTACAAATTCCCGGTGCTGGTGGTGGGTCTCATACTTATCCATGAACCACTCCAGCGACTCCTGTTCCCGCCATTCCAGATAAGGCGCAAGCTCAAGCCCCATGAAGGTGAGCTTTTTCCCGGGAGAAAGCATGTGCCAGACCATAAGCAGCCGCAGACTTTCAAACTGCTGCTCATAGCTCCCCTTCATCCGCCCCAGCAGGGTCTTTTTCCCGTGCACCACCTCATCATGGCTGAAGGGCAGCACAAACCGCTGGGAAAACCCATAGGTCAACGGAAATGTGAGATACTTGTGCATCTTCGGGCGGTCTTCCAGAGGTGCTTTGAAGTAGCGCAGGGTGTCATTCATCCAGCCCATGTTCCACTTATAGTCAAAGCCAAGTCCGCCTTCGCTTACCGGCTTCGTCACATCCGTGCGGGGGGTGCTTTCCTCCGCCACGGTGAAAGCGCCGGGAGCCTCTTCGCCAAGCGCCGCATTCAGTGAGCGGATAAACGCCTCCGCATCCAGATCCGCATCCCCGCCGAAGCGGTTCTGACGGTACTGATCCTCCCCCGTGCCGAAGTTCAGGCTGAGGAGACTCGTCATTCCGTCCAAACGAAGCCCATCGAAATGGAACTCTTTTAGCCAGTATACACCAGAACTTAATAAAAAGCTACATACTTCTTGTCGAGAATAATTAAATTTATAGGTCCCCCACTGCAAATGGTCCACAGCTTCGTAAAGTTTCTTGCCGTTGAAGCGTCCGAGACCGTTTCCGTTGCGGCAAAAGTGCCCCGGGACCCAGTCCAGAATGACGCCGATGCCCGCCCTGTGGAAATCGTCCACAAGCCGCCGCAGACCGTCCGGCTCCCCGAAGCGGGAGGTGGGGGAGAAAAATCCCGTCACCTGATAGCCCCAGGAACCGTCAAAGGGATGCTCCGTCAGGGGCAGAAACTCCACATGGGTGTACCCCATCTCTTTCACGTAAGGCACAAGCTCCCGCCGAAGCTCATCCCATGTCAGATAGCTTTCGTCCTCATGGCGCTTCCATGAGCCGGCATGGACCTCGTAGATATTCATTGGCCCTTTGGGATCTCTGGTCTTCATCCACGCTTCATCCTGCCACACATGTTCTGACAGGGGGGCAATGCGGGATGCAGCCCCGGGAGGAAGCTCCGACCAGAAGGCCACAGGATCGGATTTGAAGATGACTTCGCCGCTTTCGGCCGTGATGACATACTTATAGAGCATTCCGGGCTTTGCGCCCTTCACCGTGCCGGACCATATCCCCGCTTCTTCCTGCGTCAGGGGTTCTTCCCGATCGCTCCAGCCATTCCACTCCCCGGAAACCGAAACGCTGCGGACCTCCGGTGCCCAGACGGCAAACCGAACGCCGTCTGCCTCAGCATGGGCGCCGAGCCGGGTGTACATCCTGCGCCAGCCGCCTGTCTGAAACAGATACCGCTCCATTTCTGTCAGCAAAGGCTTCATCTTCACCCCTCCTTTTCCGCTTTTAAACCCACCTTACTCCCGACAAGCCTCAAATGTTATGCCAAAGCTGCCTCCAGCCGCTCACGGATGGCGGCAAGGAATTCATCGGTATATGCCACCTGCTTTACTGTGCCGGGTTCGGCAAGGGCAGAAAGATCCTTGGTCATGATGCCGCTGTTCACGGTATCCAGAGAGGCCTTGGCCAGGAGCTTGCCGAACTTCATCAGTTCTTCGTTGCCGTCCATCTCACCGCGCTTTTCAAAAGCACCCGCCCAGGCAAAAATGGTTGCCATGGGGTTCGTGGAGGTGCGCTCACCAGCCTGATAACGGTAGAAGTGCCGGGTCACGGTGCCGTGAGCCGCTTCGTACTCGTACTTGCCGTCAGCAGAGACAAGAACGCTGGTCATCATGGAGAGAGACCCGAAGGCGGCGGAGACCATATCGCTCATCACATCGCCGTCGTAATTCTTCAGCGCCCAAATGAATCCGCCCTTGCTTCGAATGACGCGGGCGACGGCGTCATCGATCAGGGTATAGAAGTACTCGATGCCTGCGGCTTCGAAATCAGCCTTGTACTGGGTTTCGTACAGCTCGGCAAAGATATCCTTGAACCGGTGATCGTAGGTTTTGGAAATGGTATCCTTGGTGGAGAACCACAAGTCCTGCTTTACGCTCAATGCGTACTGGAAACAGCTGTGTGCAAAGGAAGAGATGCTGGCGTCAGTGTTGTGCATGCCCTGCATCACGCCCTCGCCCTTGAAGGTCATGATGGTCTGGCGGGTCTCCACGCCGTTTTCGTCGGTGAAGCAGATCTCCGCCTTGCCAGCGCCGGGTACGCGGAACTCGGTGTTCTTGTACACGTCGCCATAGGCGTGGCGGGCAATGGTGATGGGCTTCTGCCACGTGCGC
>JAFQKD010000074.1 GCA_017397075.1 Oscillospiraceae bacterium
CTTCCTCGTCATCAGCGACAGCCTGCGCTTAAGAAAATATGACGGCAATTACCATCTGCTTTTGCCGGGTTATCAGGATCCCTATGTCTATCAGAATTCAGAAGGTATCTTTGATGAAAGGGAAATCCCCGACCTTTCTTATGTGAAGGGCATGTGCGACTGGCTGGCAGAACACGGAGAACTCTACTTCATCGAAATTCTGGAGGACGGGGCATACCTTCCCATCGGAGATGTGACGGTCAAGCAGGAAAATCCCCCCATTACCATCTGGTTCGGGCAGTACCGAAGCCGTGGCATCGGCACACGGGTCATGCGGGCCGTGATCGCAAGGTGCCGGGAGCTGGGCTATCCGAAAATCAGCAATTCCTCCGTTTACAAGTGGAATACGGTTTCCCAAAAACTGCACGAAACCCTTGGCTTCACCAAAACCGGGGAATCCGAAACCGAATATTTCTATACGCTTGATCTTCGGCGCGGCTGATTGTACCGCAGCTGAGAACAAGCTCCCCTTCCCCGGGCCTTCCGGGTGGTAAAAGAAAGCATCCTGCCGTATTTCAGGGAGATCAGACCACGAAAAGACTCTTTCTCATCTTACTTTCCATACTCCTGCTGAGCGGCTGTGCCCAACCGGCTGCGCCGAAACCGGGCTACCGCCGGATCGGCATGGATGAAGCCGTGGCCATCATGGAAACGGAAGAAGGCTATATCATTCTGGATGTCCGCACGCCGGAGGAGTTTGCCGCCGGGCACATTCCCGGCGCAGTCAACCTGCCCAACGAAGCCATCGGAAGCGAAGAGATCGCTCTGCTGCCCGACAAGGGGCAGCACATCCTGGTATACTGCCGCAGCGGGAACCGCAGCAAGCAGGCATCCGAAAAGCTGGCGGCCCTGGGCTATGGGAATATCACAGAGTTCGGGGGCATCCTGGACTGGCCGGGAGAAACGATAAAAGACGAATGACACGGTTTCGGCGCAGGCCGGGAACACAGGGATACAAAGGGCACCGCAGGATTTCCATCATCCTGCGGTGCCTCGCTGTATCTCCCCCGGGAAGCGAGCCGGGGCAGAGAAAGTCGTGGTGCGGCAGCAGCTTTCTCTTGACACAGTATACTATGTGTTGTATAGTATTATGCGTCAGGAGGCATGTTATGGAGATTCAACTGAAACGCGGTCTGCTGGACGTCTGCGTTCTTGCCGCCATCAAAAGCGGGGAATCCTACGGATACCAGATCATCAAGGATATGAAGCCCTATGTGGAGATCTCCGAATCCACCCTCTACCCCATTCTCCGGCGGCTGGAGGCGGCGGAGCTGCTCACCGTCCGAAGTGCCGAGCATAAGGGCAGACTTCGGAAATACTATCGCATTACAGAAGCGGGACGCAGACGCCTTGCGGCCTTCCGGACGGAATGGGATGAGATCCTTGCCGTCTATCGCTTTGTGACCCGGGAGGAGGAAAGCCATGAATAAAACCGAATTTCTGCTGGAGCTGGCCGAGCAGCTTTCGCCGCTGCCCTTCGAAGAAATAGAGGACAGCCGGAATTACTACAGCGAGATGATCGATGACCGCATGGAGGACGGCCTCAGCGAAGGGGAGGCTGTTGCCGCGGTGGGCGATCCCGGAGAGATCGCGGCGCAGATCCTGGCGGAAGTGCCCCTGGGCAAACTGGTGAAGGCGAAGCTGAAGTCGCGGCCTGCCCTGCGGGCGTGGGAGATCGTCCTGCTGGTGCTGGGCTCCCCCGTCTGGATCCCCCTGCTTGCTGCTGCGCTGATCATCATACTGGCGGTCTACCTGGTGATCTGGTCCCTCGTCCTTTCCCTCTGCGCGGCAGATCTGTCGCTGGCAGCCTCGGCCGCAGCCTGCGTGGCTGCCGCAGTACCCTTTGCGGTGGGCGGAAGGTTGGCAGTCCTCGCATTTGCGCTGGGCGCAGGGCTGATCCTCGCGGGCCTTGCGGTCTTGCTCTTCCTGGGCTGCAAGCGGGCGGCAAAGGCTTCGCTGTGGCTGGGGAAAGTGATCCTGCGCGGCATCAGATCCTGCTTCATCGGAAAGGAGGCTGCGAAATGAAACAGTCTGCAAGGGGCGCGCTCATCACCGCCGCGGTTCTCATCATTCTGGGACTTGTCCTCGGCGGCCTCGGGTTTTGGGGCATGGGCTTTAATCTCAGGGCGCTGAATACGGAAGATGTGATCAGCACCTCCTTTGAAATCACAGAGCCCTTCCGGGATATCTCCGTGGCCGTCGGTGCTGCCGATGTGTATTTCCTCCCTTCGGCGGACGGGGTGTGCCGGGTCGAGTGCGTGGACTTTGCCAGTGAAGTCTACGCGGTACAGGCGGAAAACGGCTGCCTGACCGTTACGAAAGGGGGCGGCCCCTGGTATCGGAACATCCGCCCGTTTTCCATCGGCGAAGTCCATGTAACGGTATTTCTGCCGGAAGCGGACTACGCTTCCCTGCGCATCACGGGCGATACCGGCGACCTGGAAATCCCCAAGGGCTTCCGCTTTGCGCGCATGGAGATCAGCACTGATACGGGGGATGTGGCAAATTACGCATCCGTTTCGGGCATGATGCGCATCGGGACCGATACGGGGGATATCCGCGTGGAAGCCGTCTCGGCAGGCGGAGTGGAATTATCCACTTCCACGGGCGATGTGCGCATGGACTCCCTGCTCTGCGAAGGGGAGCTTTCCATCCGCGTCAGCACCGGGGACGTGGAGTTAAAATCCATCTCCTGCCGGGCGCTGCGCACAGAGGGAAACACCGGGGATCTTTCCCTGCAAAGCGCGGTGGCGGCGGAAACGATGACCATTGAGCGAACAAGCGGCCATGTCCGTTTCGAGCAGTGCGACGCCGCCGGGATCCTTGTTTGGACCGACACGGGCGATGTAACGGGGACGCTGCTTACGGACAAGGTCTTTCTGACCGAGACCAACACGGGCGACGTGGATGTGCCCCGCTCCGCAGCGGGCGGCACCTGCGAGGTCATCACCACCACCGGGGATATCTCGCTGCGCATCGAAGCGCAGTAAACAAACAATCGGCAAGTCTCAAACCGAGACTTGCCGATTTCTGCTTTCACGAAAGGCCGGGGACGCAGCCGGGGTGCTTACTTTTTCAGCTTTTCCAGGTCGTGCTTCCGGATCTCCACACGTCTGACCTTGCCGCTGATGGTCTTGGGCAGCTCCTCCACGAACTCCACGATACGGGGATACTTGTAAGGGGCGGTGTGGGTCTTGACATATTCCTGAATTTCCTTCTTCAGGGCGTCGCTGCCCTCTTTGCCCTTCACCAGCACCACCGTGGCCTTGACGATCTGACCGCGCACCTCATCCGGCACGGGGGTGACGGCGCACTCCAGCACATAGGGGAGCTCCATGATGACGCTTTCGATCTCGAAGGGCCCGATGCGGTAGCCGGAGGACTTGATCACATCGTCGATGCGGCCCACATACCAGAGGTAGCCATCCTCGTCCATGGTGGCCTGGTCGCCGGTGTGGTAGAATCCGTCGTGCCACACCTCCCGGGTCTTCTCCTCATCC
>JAFQKD010000075.1 GCA_017397075.1 Oscillospiraceae bacterium
CTATGCAGAACAGAAAGCCCCCGAAAACTGGACGCTGAAGCGTTACGATACGCCTCATTTTGAGACCCCGGAAATGCGCCGGGATGTGCTGGCCTATATTGAAGCGAAGCTTTGAAAAGCAAAAAAGGCATCATGGATCAGCCATGATGCCTTTTTTGTCGATAACTTAATCCTTTTTCTGCGCACGGGTGCCGACAAAGAAGATCAGCAGGGAGAGACCGATGCTGAACACCGCGACCCAAAGAACGAAATTTTCGCTGTCCCCGGTGGGGGGATAGGTGTTGGGATCGAGGGTGGGGGAAGGCGAAGGCGCGTCGGACGGTGCTGCAGAGGGGGAAGGCCTGTCAGAGGGTGCAGGAGAGGGTGTCACCGTTGCAGAAGCAGTGGGAGAGGGCTCCGCAGAAGGAGAAGCGGAAGGAGATGGTGAGGGAGACGCGGAAGGCGTTGGAGAGGGTGTCACCGTTGCGGAGGGGGTGGGAGAGGGTGTCGCTGCCGCAGAAGGAGAGGGAGACGGAGACGCTGATACAGAGGGAGAGGGTGTTGCTGAGGGCGAGGGAGAAGGGACAGCGCTGCTTACGATCAGAGGGATATTCACAAAGGCGCTGGCATAGTCGGTCATTGTATCGCCGGACTGACTGCCCTGCATATATCCTGCATTTCGCGTCTCGCTGAATACCTTGAGGGTGTAGCTTCCGTCTGCAAGAGCAGCGGGGATAGAGAATGTGGCTGTGCCGGAAGCACTGCTGCCGGCAACGGCACCGTAATAGAGGGCGTTGCCGCTGCTGTCGGCAATAATTACGGAGACAGTCTCCAGCTGACCGGTACCGGCTCCGCTGTAGTTCAGAGAGATATCTCCACCGGCAGCGGCGGAGATGCTTGTCGGGTTGCCGTCAACGGTGAAATTTCGGCTGCTGTCCAGAAGGGTGAGCTTCCAGCTGCTGCCGCCTGCACCAACGGCGGTGAGATCGCTGTCAACAGCATCGTCCTTACCGCCGGCAGTGTTGGAATAGAAGAGGACTGCGCCTGTGTTCAGGTTCATGGCGGGACGGGAATTGCGCGTCGGTGAATTAACGTCACCTGCATTGACCTGCTGACTGTTGAGTACACCGACAGAAGTTCCTGTACTGCTGGCATAAGGCGAACGAAGCCACGAAATACCGTTAGGCAGGTAAGAAGAATAGGCTGCAGCCTCTTCGGCTGAGAGGAAGAAAACGTGTTCGTTATTTAGAATATTGTCGACCGCAGAGAATGATAAGGTCAGATTTTGCACTGTTGTGCTGAAAGTGCTGTCGCTTTTGGTTGTGGCAAGAATGGCATTTTGTTCTGTGGAAGTAAAGACACCGCTCCTGTAAAATGCTTTGCACCAGAGTTGCGCATAGCTGCCCTGCCACTGGTTGGAAAACGGAGCATCCTTATCGAAATAAATCGCACCGTCACGAGCAAACTGCTGTGACAGCAGGAAAAGTCCGGTTTCTCCGGTATTCGTCCGGGTATCCAGAACGGTCCATGCCAAAGAAGAATAGGGACTTCCCGCGTACCGATAATAGTCACCCATATACACCGTATCTCCTGCAGAGATCACATCGGCGCTTAGGGAAATGGAAGGTGTTCCGCCTGCGCCGAGGACTATGGCGGGAACAAGTGCCGCCAACAGACAGAAGACCAGCAGCACAGAGAGAAGCTTTGCAGATCGTTTCATGGGGAAATGCTCCTTTCGCATGGAAAATCAGTGCCGGGAAACGCAGAAAGACACACTTTATCCGCAGAAATCAGATAGAATGTGTCTCGAGAATCCAGAGCCTGACAGAATGCGCGGGTATACTCTGCGTGCGTCACCGCGTCAAGCTCCCTTCCCAAATTTTGACAACCTATATTATATCATCTGTCGGGAAAAAGGCAAGACTAAATAGAATAGGCGGCAATTTGTTTGTGCGTTGGAATGTGAATGACCTCCTGCAATGCGTGCGCCGCAAAAAAACCGTGCAGAGAACACTTCTCTGCACGGTTTTGTGCTTAATGATCGTCGGTGTTTTCGTCGGATTCGGTGCCGGGATCCGGCGCGGCTTCAGCCTTTTCGGCAGCGGCATCCGCTCTTGCGGCTTCTGCTGCGATGTCGGCCTTGGCCTGTTCCTCTTCCGTGGGAGGGGGAAGAACTCCGCCGTTATCCAGCAGAGCCTTGAAGGTCTCACCGTCCATGGATTCGTGCTGCAGCAGGTATTCCGCTGTGCTGATGAGCAGATCCCGATGTTCCTCAAGGATCCTGCGGCACAGAGCCTGTGCATCGTCAAAGATCTTCTTGACCTCCGCATCAATGAGGGCGGCGGTCTCCTCGGAATAGCTCTTGGTCTGGGCGAAATCACGGCCGATGAACACGCTGTGGGAGCTGGAATCAAAGCTGATGGGACCCAGCTTGTCGCTCATGCCGTACTGCATGACCATGGAGCGGGCGATGGAGCTTGCCTGCTGAATATCCCCGGAAGCACCGGTGGAAATGTCGCTGAGCATCAGATCCTCGGCGACCCGTCCGCCAAGGCAGGAGACGATCCGCTGGAACATCTCGCTGCGGGAATGGAAGGACTTATCCTCCTGAGGACGGAAAACGGTCATGCCGCCTGCGCCGCCTCTGGGAGTGATGGTGATATGGTGAACGGGATCCACATGCTCGAGGAAGTAAGCTGCCACAGCATGGCCTGCCTCATGATAGGCAGTGAGCTTCCGCTCACGATCGGTGACAACGCGGCTCTTCTTTTCGGGGCCCATCTGCACCTTCAGGGTGGCTTCCTCCACCTCGGCCATAGTGATGAACAGCTTGTTGCGCCGTGCCGCAAGGAGGGCTGCCTCGTTCAGCAGGTTTTCCAGATCCGCGCCGGTAAAGCCGATGGTGTCTTTGGCAATGTCCGCAAGATTTACATCGTCGCCCAGAGATTTGTTCCGGGCATGGACACGGAGGATGGCCTCGCGTCCCTTGATGTCCGGCAGACCCACATAGATCTGGCGGTCGAAACGGCCGGGGCGGAGAAGGGCGGTATCCAGAATGTCGGCGCGGTTGGTTGCCGCCATGACGATGATGCCTTCGTTTCCCACAAAGCCGTCCATCTCCACAAGGAGCTGGTTCAGCGTCTGCTCACGCTCATCGTGACCGCCGCCGAGACCTGCACCGCGCTGACGGCCTACGGCATCGATCTCGTCGATGAAGATGATGGAGGGAGCAGCCTTCTTCGCCTGCTCGAAGAGATCGCGGACGCGGCTTGCACCGACACCTACGTAAAGCTCAACGAAGTCAGAACCGGAGATGGAGAGGAACTGCACGTTTGCCTCTCCGGCAACAGCCTTGGCGATGAGGGTCTTACCGGTACCCGGAGGTCCCACAAGCAGCACGCCCTTGGGAATGCGGGCGCCAAGCTTATTGTACTTCTGAGGATTCTTGAGGAAGTCCACGATCTCCTCAAGCTCCTGCTTTTCCTCTTCGGCACCTGCCACATCGGCGAAGGTGACCTTCTTTTTGCTGTCGCTGCCAAGCTGGGTGTGTGCCTTGCCGAATTTCATGGCTCCCCGGTCACCGCCGCCTGCACGGTTCATCATGACAAACCAGACCACCATGAAGCCTACCATGAGCAGCAGGTACGGCAGGAAGCTGAGCCACCAGGGGGCAGTCCAGCCGGGGGTGTAGTCATAATCCGTGAGAATACCTGCGGCGCGCTGCTGGGAAATGAGACCGCCCAGATCACTGTAGAACAGACCCAGGTCATAGATCTCGTGGGTGGCAAATTCGCTGCCCTTGTATTCCCCGTGAAGAGAGAGGTACAGCGTGTCCCCTTCCACGACGAAGGATTTCACCTGACCTGCTTCAAAGAGGCTCACGACCTCAGAATAGACAAGGTCATTTGTGGCACTGTGGTTGGGCCCGGTGAGCAGATACACCACAGACAGCAGGATCACGAGAATCAGAATATAAAATCCGATATCCCGTTTCCGGTTCGGTTTTTGCTTCAAAGAGCGTTCACATCCTTTGTTTAGGAATAGATTTCCGGTTTCAGTACGCCGATATACGGCAGATTCCGGTATTTTTCTGCATAATCCAGACCGTAGCCGACGATAAACGCATCGGGGCAGAGGAAGCCCACGTAATCGGCGTGGATGTCTGCCTTGCGGCGGCTGGGCTTGTCAAACAGGGTGCAGATGGTGATGGAGGCAGGCTGACGAACCTGCAGATACTTCTTCAGATAGGAAAGGGTCACGCCGGAGTCCAGAATATCTTCCACGATGACCACATGACGGCCATGGATATCCTGACTCAGATCCTTGGTGATCTTCACAGCGCCGCTGGAAGAGGTGCCGTCGCCGTAGGAAGAGACGGACATGAAGTCCATCCCGCAAAGCACGTCCACTTCACGCAGAAGGTCTGCCATGAACACAAAGGATCCCTTCAGTATGCCGATGAAAAACGGATCCTTGTCGCCCAGATCCTGAGCGATCTGCTGTCCGAGCTCCTTTACGCGGGCCTGAAGCTGTTCCTGGGAAAAGAGGACTTCCTGAATGTCATTCTGCATTGTCATTGGCTGCGCTCTCCTCAAAAAAGATCTCCAGAGCGGTGCCGCCGATCTCCGGCAGGGCACGTCTTGCTCTTGCAAGACCGTACACCGCGAGAGGTCCGTTGTCGTCAGCCGCAATGGGAAGGATCCCCCGCCTGCAGGCGGGGATCTTGTGCTCGATCATGAGCTTTTTGACTGTTTTTTCACAACCGGTGTCCTGCAGGACGAGCTTATCCCCCGTCTTTCTGGATCGCACGGTTATCTTACCACAGATATCTTCCGTTTTGAATAAAAAAGAAGTGAAAGATTTGTAAATTCCCTGAATTTCGGGAAGTGTTCGCCAGCGAATGCGGAGATTTGTCCCGCTGAGCTCCGCTTCGCCCTCAGGGGTGTCCAGTGTGACGGAGGGAAAAACCGTGGCCTGCGGTGCATCGCCGAAAACAAGCTCGTCATATTCACGCCGCACACAGATGCCGGGAAGGTCCAGCCTTGCGGAAGGATTGCTTTTTCCGCAAAGGTCAAGCACGGCCTTCACATGGGCGCTGCCCAGCTCTGCAGGGCAGCAGAGACGGATCACCCGGCTTGCGATGGGAAAGGGAAGGGCCGCAAGGGCCTTTGCCGAAAGTCTTTCGTTTTGCCCCTCGGCAGCGAGAAAACGCTGCGCCTCCGCAGAAAGATATGCCTCATCCTCCCGCAGAAGCATGGAGGCATCGAAAAACCCGCGGGTGATCTCCGGGTAGAGCTCCCGAAGAGCCGGCATCCCGCGGTGGCGGAGCCGGTTTCTGGTATAGGTGTCCTCCGCATTTGTGGAATCCTCCCTGTGGGGGATGCCGTTTGCGGTGAGATACGCCTCCACATCCATCCTTGTGAGACAGAGGATGGGGCGGATGATGCATTCGCGTTTTACGGGAATGCCGCACAGTCCCCGAAGTCCCGTGCCCCGGGCAAGGTTCATGAGCATGGTCTCCGCGTTGTCATCTGCCGTATGGGCTGTGGCGATGGAGTCCGCGCCGCAGTCTTCGGCAGCTTTGCGGAGAAACGCATAGCGGAGATCGCGGGCAGCCTCCTCCACACCCTTTCCGGTCCTGCGGACTTCCCCGGAAACATCCGCTGTTCCGCAGATGCAGGGAATGCCGAGGGCTTCACAGTGTGCGCGGACAAAGCGCAGATCTTCTGCGGATTCCTCCCCGCGAAGATTGTGATTCAGGTGTGCGGCGGTCAGCATGAAGCCTTCCCTGCGGGAAAGCTCCATAAGCAGATGCAGCATACACATCGAGTCTGCCCCGCCGGAGACGGCAGCGAGCACATGACCGTTTTTTGGCAGCAGGGAGTTTTCCCGGCAGAAAAGGGCGATCGTTTCCTGCAGGGTCATTCTTCGTGCCGCGTGTCCACACACGCAAAGGTGGTGTATTCCGGCAGCCACTGCAGCTCCACGGTGCCTGTTTCGCCGCGGCGGTTTTTCAGCATGATGCACTCGGCGATGTTGGTGGGCGCCTCATCACGGTTGTAGTAATCGTCGCGGTAGATGCCAAGCACGATATCCGCATCCTGCTCGATAGCACCGGATTCACGAAGGTCGGAAAGCATGGGACGCTTGTTGGTTCGGCCTTCGCTGGCTCGGGACAGCTGACTTACACAGATGACGGGAACCATGAGTTCCTTTGCCATGATCTTCAGCATACGGCTGATGTCGCTGACGATCTGCTGACGGTTTTCCCCGGTGAAGCCTGTGGCGCCGCTGCTGCCTGCAGACTGCATGAGCTGCAGGTAGTCGATGACCACAAGACCCAGATTGGGAACGCGTCTGCACTGGGCGGACATATCCGCAACGGAAAGCATGGGGTTATCGTCAATGAGGATATTTGTACCGCTGATGGCAGCGGCAGCTGCGGAAAGCTTGGACCATTCGGCTGCGGAAAGCTTGCCGGTCTGCAGCTTGCGGTTATCGATATAGCTCTCGCCGGAGAGCAGACGCAGCACCAGCTGCTCCCGGGACATTTCCAGAGAGAAGATGGCAACGGCCTTGCCGCTGAACTTGCCCACATGCAGGGCAATGGTCATGGCGAGACTGGTTTTGCCCATACCGGGTCGGGCAGCAACAAGGATCAGGTCGGAATCGTTGAGACCCATGATGGCCTTGTCCAGATCGGGAAGTCCCGTGGACTTGCCGGGGATGGCGCTTTCGGAATTTGCGGCATCGGAAAGCTGCTGGAACACATTTACCAGCACCTTGGAGGCAGGCTCAAGTCCGCCGGTCGTGCGGTCCTGCCGCAGGGCATAGACCTTCCGTTCCGCAGCCTCAAGAATGGTGTCGGCACCGCCTTCACCGGTCATGGCAATATCGCGGATCTCGCCGCCGGCTTCCGCCACACGGCGCTGCAAAGCCATATCCCGCACGATGGCGGCATATTCCATGACGTTTGCGGCGGTGGGGGTCACATTCATGAGATCCATCACATACTGGGGCGTCCGCGCCTCGTCATAAAGACCGGCGGAGCGCATCTCGTCCAGCACCGTCACAGGGTCAATGATCTTGGAGAAGCTGAACATGGAATAGATGGTCTCGTAAAGATCCCGATTCAGTTTGACGAAGAAATCGTCCCCGCGGAGCTTTCCCACGACCTCCGGTACGCACCGTGAGTCAATGAGCATGGAGCCGATGACGGCCTGCTCCGCCTGAGGACTGTGGGGCATCTGACGGCCGAGCAATTCGTCCATCGCAGTCACCTCATCCCGAAAAATTTGCGCGGCTTACTTCTGCTCGCTGACCACAAGGTGGATGGTTCCGGTCACACCGTGACCCAGCTTGCACTTGAGCGTGTAGGTGCCGAAGGCCTTGATGGGCTCGCCTTCGTCGATGCAGTTCTTTTCCACGGTGATGCCGTGCTGAGCGGCAAGCGCCTCGGAAATTTCCTTGGTGGTCACGGAGCCGAAGAGCTTTCCTGCGGCACCGGCTCTGGCAGCGATTTTCACGGTGCAGCCCTGAAGCTTTTCCGCGTCTGCCTGAGCCTGAGCGGTCTCCTCAGCGATCTTCCGCTGCTTTGCCTTTTCCTGCATCTTCAGTACGGCAACGGCACCCTCGGTTGCGGGGACGGCCAGATTGCCGGGGAAGAGGAAGTTGCGGGCATAACCGTCGGCCACATTGATCATCTGACCCTTTTTGCCCTTGCCCTTAACATCCTGCTGAAGAATGACTTTCATATATAGTACCTCCGAAATGTTATTTCATCCCGCCATCGGCGAGAAAGGAATCAATGGCATCCACCAGCTCCTGAAGGACCTGGTTTTCGTTTTTGCCCCGTACCTGAGCGCCTGCGGTGGACTTGTTGCCGCCGCCGCCCAGTTTTTCCAGAATGACCTGCACGTTCACATCTCCGATGGAGCGGGCGGAGATGCATACGGCTTCGCCCTCCGGATGGATGACGAAGGAGGCCTCAATGCCGGAAATGTTCAAAAGCTCATCGGCAGCCTGTGCTGCAATGATGCGGTTTTGCGCTGTGTCTGCCGTGGCAATGGCAATGCCTGCCTTGTAGACCTTGGCTTTCTGAATGATGGAATACCGCGCCATGGCTGTGGCAATGTCGCTTTGCAGCAGCTTTTTCACTTCCGTGGGGTCGGCACCGGCTCTGCGGAGGAAGGCGGCAGCCTCAAAGGTGCGCCCGCCTGTACGCAGGGTGAAGTTCTTGGTATCCAGCACGATGCCCGCCATAAGAGACTCGGCTTCCGCGCGCATGATGTCGGAAGGATCGCAGATATACTGCAAAAGCTCACTGACAAGCTCGGAGGCGGAGGAAGCGTACGGCTCGTGGAAGGAGAGCGCCGCGTTTTCGATATAGGTTGCCGCTCTGCGGTGGTGGTCGATGACAGCCACCTTGTTGCAGGAAGCCAGCAGCTCTTCCGATTCGGTCTGCTCGGGACGGTTGGTGTCCACTACCACGAGAAGGGTGTTGTTGTCGGCAGCAAGGATAGCATCCTGACTGCTGATGAAAGCATTTGCGTAAGCAGGCAGCTTCTGCAGCCTGCCGATGAGCTGCTTTGCGGCGTTCTTTTCGGGATCGACCACCATAAATGCGGGCTTTTGCAGCTTTTTCGCTGCGCAGATGAGACCGACGGAGGCACCGACGCTGTCAAGGTCGGCATACTTGTGCCCCATGATGAGGATCTGAGAAGCATCACGGATCAGCTCGGTAAGGGAGTTTGCCATGACGCGGGCCTTGACCTTGGTGCGCTTTTCCAGCTCGGGAGATCTGCCGCCGTAGAACTCAAAGGTAAAGCGGTTTTTGATGACGGCCTGATCGCCGCCGCGGCTGAGCGCCATGTCGATACCCAGTGCGGCAAACTTGAAGCCCTCGGCAAAGGTTTTTGCGTCCTTGCCGATGCCAATGGAAAGGGTGGCCTTCTGTCCGTTGGTGTTCCGCACCTCCCGCACAGTGTCCAGAAGGGAGAAACGTGCATCCACGAACTGCTGCAGATATTGTTCCTCAAAAAGGAAAATATACCGGTCACGGTCATACTTGCTGAGATAGCCGTTGCACTTGCCGGCCCAGTCGCTGATGCGGTCGTCGATATCGGAGAGGACGGCGGATTTGTCCTTTTCACTCATGCCGTTGAGGAATTCATCATAGTTATCAAACATAAGGATGGCAAAGACAGGACGGGTCTTGATGAATTTTTCCTCAATGTTTCTGGCTTCCGTCACATCCACCCAGTAGGTGGTGGCAATGTAGCCGCCGGAGCTCTGTTCATGCTCACTGCGGACAAGGCTGCCGAAGACCCGGTAGCTTTTTTTGTCCACGGAGATCAGCTCGGGAGCCTCGCTTTTACCCTCCAGCAGCCACTTTGCATGGAAGCCGGGGATGTCTTCTTCAATGCTGCGCTCAAAGAAATGCTCCGTGCGCCCCGTCATCTTCAGAAAGGCGGAGTTTGCGGTGACGATGCGGTTATCCTCCAGCGTGAAAACCACCATGGGCAGGGGGAAGTTCTTCAGCGTGTCCTTCACGGCGGAGTCCACATTATAGCTGACCGTTTCAATATAATTGAGAATGGTCTTCTTTCGTTTGGCGCCCACAATGAGGGAGTAAATAAAGAGCACCGCAATAAGACCCAGCTCTGCAATGGCAAGCTCTTTCCGGTAATTCCCGAAAAAGAATGTCGCCGCCGCAAAGAGGATCAGAATCAGGAAATACAGCCGCACTCCCGGCTGAAGAATTTTTTTCATTTTGCTGTTCAAGGTGACATCACCCCTTTTAATACACTATTATATCAAAACTCAACAAAGGAAACAATAGCAGAAATTCATAATTTCATGCAGCGGGGGCAGAATAGAAGGACATTCAGGGCAAAAAGCCATATCACGGAAAGGCGGCGGAGACAACGAAGGCGATCGTAATGGCAGGCGGAGAGGGAACGCGGCTGAGACCGATAACGGAGGGACTGCCAAAACCCATGGTGCCTCTGATGGGAAAGCCGGTGCTGGAGCATATTCTGCTTCTGCTGCGGGAAAGCGGTGTGAAGCAGGTGTGCATCACGCTGCGCTATGCGCCGGAAAAAATACGGGAATACTTCGGCGACGGCAGAAAGCTTGGGATGGAGATCTGCTATTCCGTGGAGGAAAAACCTCTCGGTACGGCAGGCGGCGTTGCCCTCTGCCGTGATTTTCTGGGGCAGGAAGACTTTTTTGTGGTTTCCGGGGACTGCGTCTGCGATTTTGATCTTGCCGCCGCTGCGGCATATCACCGGGAAAAGCAGAGCGAGGCCACCATCCTTCTCTGCAGCAGACCGGACCCGACAGCCTTCGGTCTTGCCTGCACAAACAGAGACGGCAGGATCGGCTGCTTTGCGGAAAAGCCTGCGTGGGAGGCGGTGTTTACCGACCTTGTGAATGCGGGGATCTATGTGCTTTCTCCGAACGTGCTGCAGGAGGTTCCCCGGGGAGAGACTTGGGATTTCGGAAAGGATCTTTTCCCCGGACTTCTGCGGCAGGGAAGACCGGTTTTTGGCTATGAAGCCAAGGGGTACTGGTGCGATATCGGTACGCCGGAGGCATATCTCGGCTGCTGCAGGGACATTCTTTCCGGGAAGCTGCGGACGTTTCCCATGCCGTCAGACGGCATTTTCTGCTGCGGCAGGATCCCGGAGGGGGTAAAGATCACGCCTCCGGTCTGTATCTGCGCCGGGGCGGAGCTTTTACCCGGGGCTTCTGTGGGTCCCTATGCGGTCATCGGTCCGAAAAGCAGTCTTGCGGCAGGCACCCACGGAGAAAACGCGGTGCTGGAAGGCTGCAGGCTGGAGGAAAATGCTTCCGTGCGGGGGGCTGTTCTCTGCGGAGGCGTGCTGGCGGAGAGGAATGCCGCTGTGGGCGAGGGAGCTGTGGTGGGAAGAGACTGCGTTTTGGGGGAGGGCGCTTCCGTGCTTCCCGGTGCGCGGATCTGGCCCGGGCAGAGGATCGGCCCGGGAGAACAGGTCTCCGGCTGTCTTCGGGCGGAAAAACGCGAAGATACTCCCGCGTTTGCGGCGCCCGGTGTTCTGCAGGGGATCTTCGGCAAAACACTCACCCCGGAGCTTTGCGTGCGGATGGGTGCCGCTGCGGCGGATATCGGCGGGAGAGTTGGTATTTCATGGCAGGGCGGTGAAGCGGCAAGGATCCTTGCAGAGGCATTTTCCTGCGGTGTGTGTGCCGGGGGAGGCACTGCCGTTCATCCGGACTGCAGCTTTGAGGCGCAGGCTGCCTTTGCTGCCATGCGCTATCAGCTGCCTGTTTCTGCCTTTTTCCGCCAGAGCGGGAAAGAGACATCCGTCATGTTCTTCGGTGAAGACGGACAGCGCATCGGGCGGGAAGCGGAAAGACGCATGGAGCAGGCTGCGGAAGACGGCACACCCTTTGTTTCCGCAGCTATGGCAGGATCGGTAACGGAGCTTTTCGGCGTGGGAGAGGCCTATATCCGGGAAGCTGCCCGTCCGGGTGCCTGCGAAGGATTTTCCGTTGCGGCATCAGGGGGCGGCCCGGAAAACCGGGCGCTGCAGACGGCGCTGTCTGCCTCGGGAGCGAAGCTGATCAACTCCGCCGGGGCTGCCGCGCTTTCCGTGCTGCCGGGCGGCTTCGGTCTTTCGGCAAAGCTTCCCGACGGACGGCAGATCGGCCCGGAACGGCTTCTTATGGCAGCGGCGCTCACGGAGCTGAAATGGGGCAGCGGGAGCATTGCCGTGCCCTATAATGCCCCCGGGGGACTGGAAGAGCTGGCGGAAGCCTGCGGCGGCAGGGTGCTGCGCCTTGGAAGAGACGGAGCGCCGGCGGAGGAAATGAGTTTGCGCCAGCCCTTTCTGCGGGACGGGATCTTTGCCGCTGTGCAGATCTGCGCCTGTCTTACCGCAAGGGGGATGCGGCTTTCCGAGCTTGTGGAGGAAACACCGGAATACGGAGCCTGCAGACGGGTGATCCCCGTGGAAGGGGACAGAGCCGCCGTCATGCGTGTACTGACGGAGAGCTTCAGCGAGGATTCCAGCGAGCTTGTAAAAGGACTTCGGATCTTCACCGGGAAAGGACGGGTTACCGTGTCCCCCATGCGGCAGAGAAGCGCAATTTCCGTCATGGCAGAGAGCAGGGATGCAGAGGCTGCAAGGGAGCTTTGCGGGGATCTCGACCGGCTTATCCGCAAAACAGCGGCAGAGATCAAAGAACAGTTGGAATAAAAACGGAAAAAGAGTTGAAAGACGGAAGAAAATAGATTAGAATACTAAGATAAGACACGATGGAAAAGAGTGACTGTCGGGAGGGGAGACCTTCCCGACGGTGTCGGAGATACATAGATGAAACGAACGTTAAGCTTGATCCTTGCCCTGCTTTGCCTGCTTATGGCAGGCTGCGGGGAAGCGGGGATCCAATCACAGGAAGACCTTCCCGGAAGACCCATCGGCGCCGTGACCGGGAGCATCGGTCAGTATTATGCCCAGGCCTTCACCTCCAAGGGATGCACGGTCGTGACCTTTGATACCCCGGAGATGCTGGCGGCAGCGCTGGAAAGCGGTGTGATCGATGCCGCCATTGCCGGAGAAGAGGACGCTTCCGCCTGTCTCAAGGCAAGCAGAAAGCTGAAGGCGCTGGATGATCCGCTGGCAGCGGAAGGCTTTTCCGTGGCCGTGGCGCTGGAAAACCCGGATCTTCTGGAGGTGGTGAACGGCGCCCTTGCCTCTCTTGCGGAGCAGGGCTTTATCCGTTCCGCCGTGAACAGCTATGAACACGGCCGTGTTCCCTCATGGAACTATGACGGGGAGGGGACCTTCGAAAAGACGCTTACCGTGGCGGTGGATACAACAATGCCGCCTTACGCCTATTATGACGAAGAAGGGACCCTCATCGGTCTGGATGTGGATGTGGCGAGAGCCGTTGCCTGCATCATCGGGGTGAACGTGGAGTTCATCCATGTGGATCACGAAGGACTCATCGATTCCGTGCGGATGGGAAATGCCGCCCTTGCTTTGGGTGCCCTTGCCGCTACGGAAGAGAATCTGGAATTGGCTTGTTTTTCCACGCCGTACGCAGAAGCTGCCCAGCAGATCATCGTGCGGAAGAGATAATAAAGGAGAATCAGTATGGAAAGGATCAAAATCAAAAAGCTGTTTGCAGAAAAGGACTGCTTCAGCGGGAAAGAGATCACGGTTTGCGGATGGGCGCGCTCCATCCGGGATATGAAGAATTTCGGCTTTTTGTCCCTGAATGACGGAAGCTGTTTCCCCTGTCTGCAGGTTGTTCTTGAGGCGGAGAGTCTGGAAAATTACGCCGAGGTGGCAAAGCAGAACACCGGCGCTGCCTTCATCGTGACCGGCACCGTGGTGCTGACCCCCGATGCCCAGCAGCCTCTGGAGCTGAAGGCCTCCAAGGTGGAGATCGAGGGCGGCTCCGCGCCCGATTATCCCATGCAGAAAAAGCGCCACAGTGTGGAATACCTCCGCTCTGTCGCCCATCTGCGTCCCAGAACGAATCTGTTTTCCGCAGTGTTCCGCGTGCGCAGTGTTGCCGCGCAGGCGATCCATGATTTCTTCCAGGGCAGGGGCTTTGCTTATGTGCATACCCCCCTCATCACCGGCAGCGACTGCGAAGGCGCCGGCGAAATGTTCCGGGTGACCAC
>JAFQKD010000076.1 GCA_017397075.1 Oscillospiraceae bacterium
CTTTGCCTGAATCTCTTCTTTGGAGAGTCTGGAGCAGCGGCCGTCATACTTATGAATGCCGGGGGTGCCGTCCTGGGGTTCATCCTGTGCATCGTCCTTATCGCAGAAGCAGCGGTATGCTGCGCCCTTTTCGATGAGGAGCTCGGCGTAGGGGAGATAGAGATCGCGGCGCTGGGTCTGGATGTAGGGGGCGACAGGGCCGCCTACGTCGGGACCTTCATCCCAGGTAAGGCCGGTCTCGCGCAGGGTGTTGTAAATAATATCCACAGCATCTTCGACCAGACGGTTCTGGTCGGTGTCTTCAATTCGAAGAATGAAGGTGCCCTGATTGTGCCGTGCAATGAGCCATGTATAGAGTGCGGTGCGGAGATTTCCAATGTGCATATAGCCTGTGGGGCTGGGAGCAAATCTGGTACGCACCCCGCCTTTGGGGATGCGCTGCTCCATCTCGTCAAACCAGCTTTGTGCTTTCATATCTTTCTTCCTTTCCGGATCGTAGATTCAAGATCATAACTATATTATCATATTGCATTTGGTCAAAAAAAGCAAGAGGCAGAAGCGGATTGACAGTTGTGATATACTATTGCCATCGGGAATTTACGAAAGGAGCGATATCGTGGTACAGAGTATTATTCGCGTTACCCGTCTGCTGCTTCCTGTGCTTGCACTCTGTGTGACTCTCGGCGTCATGATACGCGCCTTCCGCAGAAGACCTGCTCACGGATTCGGGCACCGTCCTTGGTTTCTCTTTCTGGCACTGACATTGTTCGGCGTGATGATCGCGCTGTGCATCACAAATGAGACATGGTGGACAGAACCGCTGACGCTGATGCTGTTTATTGCCTTCCTTGCCGTGCAGTGGATGAGCTTTGTGTTTGCAGGGCGCGGCGGTATGCGTGCGGAGCTTACCGGTTTTTTTCTCACCGATCTTGGTTTGATGGTTGCGGCGCTCAATGATACCGGTGCGTTTCATACACAGCTTATCTGTGTTGCTGCAGGCATTGCAGGGTTTTATATCCTGCGTTTCTTCCTGCGGAATCCCGCCTTTATGGAGTATCTGCGCATTCCCGCGGCAGTATGCTGTCTGGGACTGCTGGTTGCCTGCCTCATTTTTGCAGACCCTGTGAACGATTCCAAAAGCTGGATCACCATTGCAGGCTTTACCTTCCAGCCTTCCGAGATCGCAAAGGTCTGCTATGTGCTTGCTGCTGCCATTCCGGAACGGAAGCGGGGCGGTTTTAAAGAGCTTTTGATTTTTACCGTGTTTTCCGCGGCAAGTGTGCTGTGCCTTGTGGTCATGAATGACCTCGGATCTGCGGTTGTGTTCTTCTGCGGATTTCTTGCTGCTGCAGCGATGCGGAAATGGGGCTATCCTGCTGCGGCTGCGGGGCTTCTTGCCGGCGGCGGAGGAGGATATCTCGCCTTGAATCTCAGCGGAAGAGCGGCGGGGCGGTTTGCCACATGGGGGAAAGCCTGGGAGTTTGCCAATGAAGGCGGCTACCAGCAGACCCGCGCCATGGCAGCTGCCGCAAGCGGCGGGCTTCTCGGTCTCGGGGTTGGACAGGGATGGCTTCGGGATGTATATGCGGCAAGCACTGATTTGGTGTTTTGCGTGATCTGTGAAGAGCTCGGACTCATTGTGGCGATCTGTGCGATCCTGATGATCTTTCTCACCTGTGTGCAGGCAGTTTTTGCGGCAAGACGGGGAAGAAGCCCATATCTTGTTTCCTGCGCCTGTATTGCAGCTATGATCCTTGCCATTCAGGCAGCACTGAACGCTTTGGGATCCGTGGACATTCTTCCTTTCACGGGAGTGACTTTTCCTTTGATTTCTCAGGGAGGTACAAGCGCCATGACCTGCTGGTGGCTCCTTGCCTTTACAGGAACGGAGTTTATGCCTGCCTTCCATGCAGAGGAAGAAGAGGAAACGCCTTCTGAAGAGGAGGTGGAGGAAGAATGAAGCTGAGATGGAGAATGCTGCCCATGGCTTTTGCGGCCATTATCCTTCTTGGCGGGATCGCAATGTTTTCCGCCGGGATAGTGCTGCAGGGAGAAGAATGGGCAATGCAGCCATGGAACGATACGGTCTGCGAGGACGGTGTGCTGAATACAGGCTCCGTCACTGACAGAAACGGTCTTCTGCTGACAACGGCACAAGGCGGTGAACGCCGCTGGATCGGTGATGAGCTTACCCGTCTTTCCATGCTGCACATTGTTGGAGATCCCGAGGGGAACATTGGCACAGGTGTGTTGAGTGCATACCCCGAAATCCTCGCCGGATACGATCTGCTGAACGGACTGTATTCCGCCGATTACTCCGGCGGAACACTGCGCCTTTCCGCGGATACAGAGCTCTCCCGAACGGCCTATGAGGCGCTTGAGGGCAGAAACGGCGCTGTATTGGTCTGCAATTATGAAACCGGGGAGATCCTCTGTGCGGTCTCCGGGCCTTCTTTTGACCCGGCAGACCCGGCAGCGCAGATTCCCGACGGAGCCTATCTGAACCGGGGGATCTCCGCAGTGTATCCACCGGGCTCCATTTTCAAAATTGTCACCGCTGCGGCTGCCCTGGAGCAGATCCCCGATGTGCTTGACCGGGTGTTCTGGTGTGAAGGCGGCTGTTATGTCGGTGATGACTACGTGAGCTGTTCCGGATATCACGGTGAAGTGACGCTGGAGGATGCCTTTGCGGTATCCTGCAACTGCGCCTTTGCTGAGCTTGCTTTGGAGCTTGGGGGAGAAACTCTGCAGGAATATGCGGATGCTTTCGGGCTCACAGTGCCCCAGCAGATCGGCAATGCGGAAACGGCGGCAGGCGGATTTGATGCTTATCCGGACGGAACGTCTCATCTTGCATGGTCCGGCATCGGACAGGCAACAGATCTGGTTTGTCCTGCGGCTTTTCTTCGCGTGGTGTGCGCAGCGGCAAATGACGGTGTTGCCCCGGATCTTACCCTTTTGCGAAACGGGAACCCCAATGGCGGCGGAGAAAGGTTAATGCCCGGAGATACTGCGGCAAAGCTTTTGGAAATGATGGATTATGCCGTAAGCTATACCTATGGTGACTGGAGCTTCCCGGATCTGGAAATGCACGCGAAATCCGGCACTGCGGAAGTGGATGGAGAAGAACCTCATGCATGGTTTGCAGGATTTGTGACAAATCCGGGGAAACCCTATGCATTCGTTGTGATTTTGGAAAACGGAGGCTCCGGTGCGGAATACGCGGGAGCTGTTGCAAATACCGTGATGCAGCAGGCTGTGTTTGGATAAGGAGATAACATGGAACATTGGCAGACGAGAACAGAAGCGATATTGGGACCCGAGGCTGTAGAACGGATCGGGGAAGCCCGTGTGCTGCTTTTCGGTGTAGGCGGTGTCGGTGCAGCCTGTGCGGAAGCCCTTGCCAGAGGCGGAGTGGGGAGTATAACCCTTGTTGACCCCGATGTGGTCTGTGAGAGCAATCTCAACCGTCAGGTGGTAGCGCTGCGTTCAAATCTGGGCAGATATAAGGCGGAAGCGATGGCTGAGCGTATTCGGGATATCTCCCCCAACTGCAAGGTGACCACGCTCTGCGTGTTTTACGGTGCGGAAAACGAGAATATTGTGGACTTCGCTGCATACGATTATGTGATCGATGCCATTGACAGCGTTTCATCCAAGCTCCTGCTCATCGAAAAGTGCATCGCCTGCGGAACGCCGGTGATCTCTTCCATGGGAACCGGCGGCAAGCTTGATCCCGGCCGGCTTCGCATTGCGGATATCTATAAGACGGAGACCTGCCCCCTTGCCCGAGTAATGCGCAGAGAGCTCAAAAAGCGGAACATCAAAAAGCTTGACTGCGTCTTTTCTCCCGAAGAGCCAACGAGAAGAGCGGAGGCGGGAAACACCATCGGAACGGTTTCTTTTGTGCCGCCTGTGGCGGGATATATGCTTGCGGGACATGTCATTCGAAAGATCGCGGGGGTCGGATAATGGGACGGATAGCTGTTGGAATGAGCGGCGGTACAGATAGTGCTGCTGCAGCCCTTGCGCTTTTACATGCGGGAGAAACACCCATTGGCGTTACCCTTCTTCTCTCGGGACATGAAGATGTCTCCGGGGCAGAAGCGGTCTGCCGCGCGCTGGGGATCGAATTTCATACGGCAGACTGCAGGGCGGAATTTGATGCATCCGTTGTTCAGCCCTTTGCGGAAGCATATCTTCGGGGTGAAACTCCGAATCCCTGCGTATTTTGCAACAGACAGATTAAGTTCGGTGCTTTTTTCCGTGCAGCGGATGATCTCGGCTGCGAGAAGCTTGCTACGGGGCATTATGCAATAAACGCGTATGACGGGCAGCATCATCTTCTGAAAGGTGCGGATACATCCAAAGACCAAAGCTACTTTCTCTGGACGCTGGATCAGGAAAAACTCTCCCGCATTGTATTTCCCCTCGGGAAGCTGACAAAGCGGGAAGCCAGAGCCATGGTGTTGGAGGCGAAGCTTCCCGTACAGAGCAGAGAGAGCCAGGATATCTGTTTTGTTCCTGATGGGGACTGCGGCGGTTTTCTGGATCGACTGGGCTTTGCCGGTACTCCCGGTGAGGTACGGGATACCTCAGGGAAGCTGCTTGGCAGCCATAACGGACTGGGACGATACACCATCGGTCAGCGGAAAGGACTTGGCATTGCGGCAGACAGACCCCTTTATGTGGTGAAAAAGGATGCAGGAACAAATACGGTCATCCTTGGCGGGGAAGAGGAGCTTTATGCCGGGAAGGTCATTCTCCGTGATGTACAGCTCGTTTCCGGAGGCGGGCTTGTTCCCATGGAAGCGGAAGTCCGTCTTCGGTATACAAGGTCTTCTGCAGCAGCAAAAATCGAGCCTGACGGAAATGACGGTGCTGTGCTTACATTCGAAAAGCCGCAGAGAGCACCTGCGGCGGGGCAGTCTGCCGTATTTTATGCGGGGGACGAGGTTCTTGGGGGCGGATTTATCCGCTGAAAAGAAGAAAAGAAAAAATCTTAAATTAGTGGTTGACAAACCGGTTCCGCTCATGTATAATAACCAACGTTGTCGAGATTGCAACAGGTTCTCGAGTTCGGGAGCATAGCTCAGCTGGTTAGAGCACCTGCCTTA
>JAFQKD010000077.1 GCA_017397075.1 Oscillospiraceae bacterium
CCACGACACCGGCAAAAACCGTTCCCACCAAATACACGGGGAGAAGAGACCAGTTGACACCTGCGATCAGCGCCTTGATGAGCTGAAGCACAAAGGAACCAAGAACCGCGGGAATGGAGAGCAGGAACGCAAACTTTGTTGCAAAGCTGCGCTTAAGTCCGCAGGCAATACCGGCAGAAATGGTGGAGCCGGAACGGGACACGCCGGGAAGCAGCGCAACCCCCTGCGCAAGACCGACGAGAAGAACATCCTTTACGGTGATGGAGCGGGAATCTTTCTTTCCCTTGGGAATGCGGTCGGCGGCATAAAGGATAGCACCGGTCACAAGCAGCGCAAGCGCCACAAAGGAAAGATTGGTGTACAGCCTCTCAATAAGACCGCTGAAGGGCACGAGCACCACAAGAGGCAGCGTTGCAACGCCCACAAGAATGGTGAGACGAACGTTATTGGTAATGCGGCCGTCTTCGGTTTTGCCGCCGCTTCCCTTCCCGGTGACAAGCTGCCATGTCTCCTTCACCATGGGAATCACATCCTTGCGGTACACAAGGAATACCGCCATGAGAGTCCCCAGATGCAGCAGAACTTCAAAAAGCAGGTTTTCATCCTCCGTATAGTTCAGCTTGAACAGCTGCTGGAAGATGGTCAGATGTCCGGAACTGGAAATGGGCAGAAACTCACTGAGTCCCTGCACAATGCCAAGAAAGATCGACGTAAAAATATTCAATCCATTCCCCTCCTCGGATTAAAGGTAATCTATTCACAGACTATTTATAGCACATCTGTGGAAAAAAATCCATGAATTTTCAGAACTTTCCGAAAGAATTTCGAAAACTCAGTCGCACAGGCCGTAAATTGCCTTGCAGGCAAGGTAAGTCATATAGCAATCCAGCTTGCTGACAAGCTCATAGGGCGCATGCATGGAGATCACGGGAACACCGGCATCCACAGTCTCGATATACCGCTCTGCCATGTAGGCTGCAACAGTACCGCCGCCGCCCTGATCCACCTTGCCCATTTCGGCAGTCTGCCAGACCACATTGCCGTTATGGAATGCTTTCCGAATCTTTCCCATGGTTTCCGCATCCGCATCGTTGCAACCGGACTTCCCCCGTGCGCCGGTGTACTTTGCGATCGCAACACCGCCGTTCAGGATGGCATTGTTCCGTCTGTCGGAAACTTCGGGATAGGTGGGATCGAAGGCGTTGGTCACATCTGCGGAGAGGCAGAAGGAATTTGCCATGCAGTGACGGAGAACGCCGCCGCTGTTCTCGCACAGGTCACCCAGGAACAGTTCAAAGGCCATGGACTTCATGCCAGTAGCGCCGGTGGAACCGATCTCTTCCTTGTCGGCAAGGATGCAGACGGCAGTCTTTTCCGGAACGGTAAGATCAAACAGCGCCTTCAGCTCCGCATACGCACAGACACGGTCATCGTGACCGTAAGCACCGATCAGGGAGCGGTCAAGTCCCACATCCCGTGCACGGAGAGACGGGACCACTTCAAGCTCTGCGGAGAGGAAATCCTCCTCCACAATACCGTACTTTTCATTCAGGATCTGCATGATGCCAAGGCGGATCCTGTCGCTGCCCTCTCCCTTAACGGGTCGGCTGCCAAGAATCACGTTGAGGCTCTCACCGGTGATGGCTTCACCGAGTGTCTTTTTCATCTGGTCTGCCGCAAGATGGGGCAGCAGATCGGAGATCACGAAGGTGGGGTCCCCTGCGTCTGCGCCGATGTTCACATCGACGACCTCACCGTCAAGCTTTACCACAACACCCCGGAGCTCCAGAGGCAGGGTGACCCACTGATACTTGCGGACGCCGCCATAGTAATGGGTCTTGAACAGGGCAAGACCGCCGTCCTCATAAAGCGGTACGGACTTTACATCCAGACGGGGAGAATCCACGTGAGCCGCGGCAATGTTCACGCCGTCTTCCAGAGGGCGCTTTCCCACAACAGCAAGCATGAGCGCCTTGCCGTGCACGGAGCGGTATACTCTGTCGCCGCTGCGCAGAGGGGTCTTTCCGTCCCAATTCACGAAGCCTTCTTTTTCCGCCATGGTAATGGTGGTCTTTACCGCTTCCCGTTCGGTCATGGCATGATCAAGATACCACTTGTAGTCCTCGCAGTAAGCCATGGCTGCATCGGCAACCGCATCGCTCACCACGTCATATCCGTTCTTCCGTTCATAAAACAGGATGTCCTTCTGCTCTTTCATGGTAGATCCTCCCAGTTTGTTCTTCAAAAATTCTCTGCAGCATTCCCGAAAGGCTTCCGCATCCGGGAAATGATTTTCCAATGTCCATTCGCAGTTTTCGCGGAACCACGCATCCGGCTTTTGGGCGTTTATGCGGAGCATGGCATAGTCGTAAGAAATATTCTCCCGCATCATGATCCGTTTGGCTCGTGTTTCCGCAGGTGCTGTCACCGCAAGGGTATGGTCGCAGTCTTCTCCGAGACCGCTTTCCAGAAGGGCTATGGCATCCACCGCCGCAAGCTTTCCGCCGGCATTTCTGTGTCCGTCCAGAATGCTGCGCACTTCTTTTCGTACGTAGCTGTGGGTTATGCGGCTGAGTTCCTGCAGCGCTTCCGGGTTTCCGAAAACGGCCTTTCCCAGCATTTTGCGGTCCACTTCCCCTTCCCCAAGGTCGCCGAACCGCGCTTCAAGCTCCCGACGCATATCCTTATCGCTGCGCAGAAGCTCATGATAGACCGCATCGCAGTCGATGACAAGCGCTCCCATCTCCTGCAGCACTCCGAGAGCGGTGGTTTTTCCCGCTCCGGTGGTTCCCGTCACACCGATGATCTTCATTCTACCGGGACACCCCCCAGTGCTTCGGAAAGCATTTTTGCCGTGAGTGCCCCTTTGCGCAGGATTCGCGGTATTTCTCCTGTGAGATCCACGATAGTGGAGGCAAGTCCCACGGAGCAAACGCCGCCGTCTACGATACAGGGGATCTTCCCATCAAAATACGCCGCTACCATATCCGCATCCGTGGGACTTTCCATTCCCGAAGGGTTTGCGGAAGGTGTGGCAAGAGGCACGCCCGCAAGACGCAGGATCTCCAGCGTCATGGGATGATCCGGGCAGCGGACACCCACGGTATCTCCCCCGGCAGTAACGATATCCGGGACATTCTCCTTCTTTTTCAGGATCATGGTCATGGGTCCCGGCCAGAAGGCTTCGGCAAGACGATATGCAGCATTCGGTATATCCCGGCAGAAGGTCTCCACCGTGTCCATCCCGCCTACAAGAATACTGATGGGTTTGTTTTCGGGTCTCCCCTTTACGGTGTAGATCCTGCTTACCGCCTCACCGTCAAGTCCGTTTGCGGCAAGTCCGTATACCGTTTCCGTGGGAACGGCCACAAGTTCACCATCCAAAAGCAGCTTTGCAGCCTCGGCCATGTTCTCCCGTATGATCTTCGTTTCCATGTTTATGCTCCCGTTTCCGATGCATCCTCTGCTGCCTGCAGCTTCAGCGCCTGATCGGCAGTGATGAGGGCATCGATAAAATCGTCCAGATCTCCGTCCATGACAGCATCGATCTTGAACAGAGTAAGTCCGATGCGATGATCGGTAACTCGTCCCTGAGGGAAATTGTAGGTTCTGATGCGTTCACTTCTGTCGCCTGTGCCCACCTGACTTTTTCTGTCGGCAGCTACGGCACTGTTCTGCTTGCGCAGTTCTTCCTCATATAATCTGGAAGCCAGGATCTTCAGCGCCCGGTCCTTGTTCTTGTACTGGCTTCGCTCGTCCTGACATTCCACCACAGTGCCTGTAGGCAGATGGGTCACGCGGATGGCGCTGGAGGTTTTATTGACCTTCTGACCGCCAGCTCCGCTGGAACGGAAGGTATCGATCTGCAGGTCATTGGGATCCAGATGGAATTCCACCTCGTCAAGCTCCGGAAGCACAGCCACCGTCACCGTAGAGGTGTGGATCCTGCCTGACCCTTCCGTTTCCGGCACACGCTGCACACGGTGCACGCCGCTTTCCCACTTGAGGCGTGAATATGCACCAAAGGCTTCGATGACGAAGCTTACTTCCTTTACGCCGCCAAGTTCGGTTTCGTTCAGGTTTGCGATCTCCAGCTTCCAGCCCCGCTTTTCCGCGTACATGGAGTACATCCGGAAAAGACTGTGGGCAAAAAGCGCAGCCTCTTCCCCGCCTGCACCTCCGCGGATCTCCACGATGACGCTGCGGTCATCATTGGGATCCTTCGGCAGCAGCAGAAGCTTCAGTTCCTGCTCCAGCCTTGCGGCATCCTCTTCCGCCTGCGCACGTTCTTCCTTGGCAAGCTCCCGCATTTCCGGATCTGCCATAAGCTCCAGCGCATCCTCTGCATCCTGCAGACGGTTCCTGTACTGCCGATAGGCTGTCACCACCGGCTCAAGTTCCTTGGCTTCCCGGGCAAGCTTCTGGTAAAGCTCCGGATTCATATAAACTTCCGGCTCCTCAAGGGAACTTTTCAGTTCCTCAAACCGAAGAGCAACGGCATTCAGCTTATCCAGCATGTAAATACCTCTTCACGGGTCGAAATTCTCACAATTATTCATATTTATTATGCGCTGAAAACGAACGGATGTCAACCTTGTATCCCCGCAGCAAAACAATTGACACGGAACATAATTTCCAGTATGCTGAACACATACGTTCAAAACCTCTCACTGAAAAGGAGCATATCATGACCTATTCCCATGTGATCTGGGACTGGAACGGCACTTTGCTTGACGATCTGGACTGGAACATCCGCTGCACAAACAAGCTTCTGGAAGACCGCAGTCTTCCTGTTATGGCTGACCGTGCAGCATATCACCGTGTTTTCGGTTTTCCCATCAAGGACTATTATGCAAAGCTCGGTTTTGACTTTGATAAAGATCCCTATGAAGAGCTTGCTGTAGAATGGACCGCTCTCTATTACGGTAACGATTCCACAGCCTCCCTCTTCCCCGATGTAACGGCAGCTCTTACTGCGTTTGCCAACGCAGGTCTGCACCAATCAATCCTTTCCGCATCAGAAAGGAACCATCTTCTTCTGGATCTGGAAAAGCACGGGATTCGGAACTGCTTTGAGGAGATCCTCGGCATAGACGATGTCTACGCGGGAAGCAAGATCCACCTTGGCAAGGAGTATCTTTCCCGGGTAAAACCGCAAAAGGCGGTTCTCCTCGGAGATACGCTCCACGACAAGGAAACCGCCGATTCTCTCGGCGTAGACTGCATCCTCGTATCCCGGGGACACCAAAGCAGGCAGTCACTCCTGACCGCAGGCTGCAAAGTGGTCGAAAATCTCACTGAGGCATCTGCGCTGATTTTGAATGACGCATAGAAACAGCTCCGGAATATCCCGGAGCTGCTTCTCTTTCTGCGGATTTATCTTGCCAAGTTTGAAAATAAAGATTATACTAATCTATAATAAGGTTATAGGAGGCTGCAGCATGGGACTCTTTGGTTTCGGCAAGAAAAAAGATGATTCTGCCAACGCCGGCAACATTGCTTACTATTTGGAAACGGCGCAGAAATGCTCCGAAAACGGCGATAAGGTCGGTGCTTTCCAGTATTTTTATCAGGCTGCCCAGCTTGGCGACCCGGTAGGTCAGTATTTTACCGCCCGCTGTTTTGATACCGGCGAAGGTGTGCAGCAGAATGTGTATGAAGCGCACAGATGGTATATGCTCTCCGCACAGAACGGGGATGAGGATGCCCAGTTCTGCGTTGGCTATAATTACTCCAATGGCGAAGGTACCGAACAGAACAAGTTTGAAGCCGCCCGTTGGTACCGTATGTCCGCCGATCAGGGAAACGCCGGCGCGCAGTTCAATCTGGCTCTGCTGCTGGATAACGGCGACGGCATCGCCGCCGACAAACCGCAGGCAGCTTACTGGTACCAGAAAGCTGCCGAACAGGGGCATGACGGCGCAGCATACAACCTTGCCATGATGTATGATGACGGCGACGGCATCCCCAAGGATCCTGCCATGGGTTTCCGTTACTACATGATCGCAGCGGAAAATGACCATGTCAAGGCAATGTTCTGCGTTGGCTATGACTACGCCCACGGCGAAGGTGTCGCCCAGAATTATGCGGAAGCTGCCGTATGGTACCGTAAAGCCGCAGAGAACGGACATTCCGGCGCTCAGCTGAATCTGGGTCTGCTGTATGACGAAGGAAACGGTGTTCCCGAGGATGATGCGGAAGCCGTCCGCTGGTACACGCTGTCCGCCAATCAGGATAATAAAAACGCACAGTACTGCCTGGGACTCATGTATCTTGAAGGCAGCGGCATTGCCAAGGATATCCAGCAGGCGCGCCACTGGCTCTCCAAAGCTGCCGAGCAGGGGCATGAGAAAGCAAAAAAGAAACTGGACGAACTTGCCGCTGCTCCCCAGCCCGCTCCCGCTTATACCCCTCCCTCCTATACCCCGGCATCTGCTCCCGCTCCGCAGGAAGATAATTTTGATCTCGGTGTGAAGTATTACAACGAGGGGAATTATACGCAGGCAGCAGCCTGCTTTGAGCGCTCTGCCGCAGGCGGTGATTCCGCTGCGCAGTTCAACCTCGGTCTCATGTACAGTAAGGGACAGGGTGTGGAAAAGGATCCTCTGGAAGCTGCCCTTTGGTATAAGCGCGCTGCACAGCAGGGACATGCAAACGCCCAGATAAACCTCGGTCTCATGTACGATCAGGGTGACGGGGTTGCGGAAAATGACGAGATCGCCGTCCAGTGGTACAGAAAGGCTGCAGAACAGGGTGCCATGAACGGTCAGTTCCTCCTCGGTCTTATGTATTTCAACGGCGAGGGTGTTGCAGCAGATAAGGCTGCCGCTTTGAGCTGGTTTGAAAAAGCTGCCGAACAGGGACACGAGAAAGCAAAAGAATATGTGGAAAAGCTGCGTCCCGCTCCCCAGCCGCAGCCGGCCGTTTCCGAAGCCTTTGAGCAGGCAGTAGCTTTCTACAAGGCACAGGATTTCGAAAATGCGTTCCTCTGCTTCCAGCGCGCAGCGAACGAAGGCAATCCTGCCGCACAGTTCAATCTTGCCGTTATGTATGAAAACGGACGGGGCACCATGCCCGATCTTCTGGATGCCGCAGTGTGGTACAAGAAAGCCGCGCAGCAGGGTCACACCAAAGCCCAGTTCTCCCTTGCCTGCATGTACAGCACCGGAAAGGGCGTTTCCCAGGACACGGATGCCGCCATTCTCTGGGCGCAGAAGGCAGCCGCAGCAGGCTATGACAAAGCAATTGAGCTTCTTGAGCTTCTCGGCGGTTCTGTCCCCGCGCCTGCTGAACCGGAGCCGGCTCACGCAGAAGAGGATGATCCCTATGGTGACGGTCTGACCGCTTACAGAAACAAGGATTATTTCACTGCATGGTCCTGCTTCAGCCGTTCCGCAGAGCTCGGCAATGCCGATGCCATCGATTTTCTCGGTCTCATGTCCGAATTCGGAGACGGCACCGCGCTGGATCTTGATGCCGCCGCACAATATTATCAGCGCGCCGCAGAGCTCGGTCTTGCAGACGGTCAGTTCCACTTTGCAAACCTCCTCTCCGGCGGCAAAATCACAAGAGACGACGCACAGGCGAACTGGTGGTACACCAAGGCTGCCGAACAGGGACATCGCGGCGCACAGTTCAATCTGGCAAACCAATTCCGTTTCGGCACCGGTGTTGAAGAGAACCTCATCGAGGCTGTCCGCTGGATGCGCAGGGCTGCCGAGCAGGATCTTGATCTTGCCCAGTATGCGCTTGCCACCATGTACGATAACGGCGAAGGCGTTCCCATGGACAAAGCTGAAGCACACCGTCTGTATCTCCTTGCCGCACAGCAGGGACACATGAAAGCACAGTTTGCCGCAGGCTTCAATTACCGCAACGGCGAAGGCACCGAAAAGAATCTCACTGAAGCAGTGGCGTGGTATACCAAGGCTGCAGAACAGGGCTATGCCAAGGCGCAGTTCAATCTCGGCATGCTTTATGACGAGGGTGAGGGCGTGCAGATGGATAAGTATGCTGCCTTCCAGCTGTTCATGAAGGCTGCTCAGCAGGGACACATGTCCGCGCAGTATAACGTTGGTTATGCCTATGACCATGGCGAGGGCGTTACCGAAAACAAGTACGAAGCCTACAGCTGGTACATGAAGGCCGCACAGCAGGGTCACAGAGGCTCTCAGTACAGCGTCGGCGTCCTGCTGGACAACGGCGATGGTGTTGCCGAAAACAAGTACGAAGCCCACAGCTGGTATCTCAAGGCTGCCGAACAGGGACATACCGGCGGCATGTTCAACGCCGCTTACAACTTTGAGCATGGCGAAGGCACCGGCAAGGATCTTGCAGCCGCTTTCCGCTGGTACAGCAAGGCTGCCGAGGAAGGACACACAAAGGCTGAACTGGCAGTGGGTCGGTTCTATGAAGACGGTATTTTCGTACAGAAAAACGAGTATGAGGCTTTCCGCTGGACGCTGAAAGCAGCCGAGCACGACAACACGCTGGCCATGGTTCGTGTAGGTGGAATGTATATTCTTGGAAAAGGCACTGCCAAGAATACCGCCGAGGCACGGAGATGGCTGCAGATCGCAGCTTCCCGGGGCAACAAATCCGCACAGGAGCTTCTGGATCTTCTGTAAGTTCAAGCAATTTATGCCGGGCGCAGCATTAAGCTGTGCCCGGCATTTTCTGCACAGAATATATCGTACATTCCGTTTCTTCTTTTGGTATCCTGCTTTCGGAGGTGAGACAGATGGATATGCTGAAACAGCTGAACGCCGCAGCGGACTATATTGAGACCCATCTGTGCGAAACGGTGGAACCGTCCGAAGCCGCAAAGCGCGCTTGCGTGACCGAGGACAGCTTCCTTCGCTTCTTCAGCTATATGACAGGAATGACCCTTGCGGAATATATCCGCCGCAGAAGGCTTACCCTTGCCGCAGAGGATCTGCGGAATTCCGACATGCGGATTCTTGACATTGCCGTGAAATACGGTTGGGAAAGCGCCGATGCCTTCTCCCGGGCATTCACCCGTCAGCACGGGATTTCCCCCGGAACATTCCGTAAAAGCGGCGGTTCGCTGAAGGTATACTCCCCCGTCTCCTTCCGAATCCACATACAAGGAGCAAAAGAAATGGATCTTCGTTTTATCGAACTTTCCGAAACAAAGCTATTGGGGATATCCCGCCAATATGACGGCGAGGGTTACGAAACACGAGAAGCATTACGACACATCCTCTGGTCGGACGAGGGGATTGATGTGCCTCTGCAGCTTTGTGAAGGAACATGGAATCAGACCGGCAGCACAGCCTTTGACGGAGTATGGTTCGGTCTTTGGTATGACGGCAGATATATGATCGCCCGAGCACCGGAAGATGTGAAACCCGGATGCTTTGAGGAATATACCCTGCCCGCGGGAACCTATGCCGCCTTAAAAACAGGTTGCGGAGGCAAAGCATGGGAGGAATTCCCCCGACTTTTCGATTTGATTTTTGAAAGCTGGCTCCCGTCTTCCGAATGGAAGCTGCGCGGCGATCTCATTGCAGAGGTCCTGCATCTGCAGACAGACCATGACCGCAGGCAAAAGGAACGCTGGTACGAGGTTTGGATCCCCGTAGAACGGAAATAAGAAACGACACCGTCGGCATCATGCTGACGGTGTCACTTTTGTTATCCGTAATAATACAGGCAGCTTTTGTAATCGACGTCGAAGCTGATCCGCTCTCTTGGGGCGAAAACGCCTTGCCGGAGAAGGGGGTTCGTACTGGTTTTGGAGAAGTAATCTGCGCTGTAGTCCATTTTCAGCTTCAGGCTCTTTGCAAACCCCACGCTGTCCACGGTACGGCAGCGGCACATATCCACTTCCGTGCGTGTGTCTGAGGGATGAGAGAGCAGAATTCCCGCATACCCGTCGCAGCTTACCACACCA
>JAFQKD010000078.1 GCA_017397075.1 Oscillospiraceae bacterium
GATCTGAACCAGACACAGGTAGCCCGGTATCTTGGTATGTCCCAGACTGGGTACTCCAAATATGAGACCGGAGAGAACGATATTCCCACAGAGGTGCTCATCCGGCTTGCCCGGTTCTATGGGACAAGCACCGATTACCTTCTGGGACTGACCAACATCCGCAAGCCTTATGAATAAACACAGCCGCGAAGGATTCCTTCGCGGCTGCGTTGTTATGCAATTTCGATCTTCTCCATCCTGTGGATGCCGTCGGACTGTTTTTTCAGCCGCATGGCGAAGGGGAACCGGTCAAGCGCCGTGCAGAGGGCGAAATCCGGCATAGGGAAAGCATCCTGCCGGGCGGGGTCGAAAAACTTTGCTCCCGAGGTATACCGCAGACTTTCGATCTCTTTGGGCATATCCAGGGTTTCCCCCAGAAGCAGGGCACGGATGTACCGGGCGCAGAGGGTATCCTCCTCGGTCTCCTCCTCTGCCGCAAGACCCATGCACACGAGGGAAATATCCTCGCTTCCGCTGCGGCGGAGATATTCCGCGGTGGCGGCGGCATTCACAAGGCTGCAGCCAAGGATCTCCTCCGCATTAACCGCGTTTGCGATCCCCTGTGTGCCGGCACTGGTGGTATGCACCACGGTTTTGCCTGCGCAGTCCAGCTTCAGAAGCTCTGAGGGAGAATTACCAACATCAAAGCCGGGCATGATCTTTCCGCCCCGCTCTCCTGCAAGAATGGCGGAGGGATCATCCCGCTTCAGCCGGTAGGCAAGGTCACTGTTCCCTATGGGATAAATGACCCGCGCACCCTGCGAAAAGAAATAGGCTTCCACGGAAAAGGCGCGGAACACATCGATGATCACTGTTGTGCCTGTGGCGGCGCGTGCACCCTCCAGAAGCTGCAGAATGCGGAGGTTCATGGGAGGTTCTCCTTTGTCGTGAGACTTTCCAGATATTCCAGACACTCGTAATTAAACTTTGCAAAGCTTTCCAGCATCATGGGGTCGGGGTAGAGACAGTGGGTCTCCAGCGTCAGGGGACCGTCATAACCGATTTCGGCAAAGGAGGGCATGACCTTCTCCCAGGGGATGGTACCGTTATCCGGGGGATTGTGATCGTCGTTTTTTCTGTGATTGTTGTGGATGTGGGTGCACTTTATGCGGTTTCCCACGGCACGGATGACCTCTGCCTGATCGAAGCACATGAGGTTTGCATGACCCGTATCCCAGCAGACTGCGGCGTGCTCGTCTCGGAAGCTGTCGGCAAGGGCGATGACATCCTCGTAATTGCTGGAGTAGAAGGGCATGGAGGGCGCAAGTCCCGGGAAAATGGGGAGATTTTCCACGGCGATACCGCTTCCGTGCTTTACGGCTGTCTCCAGATATTCGGAGAAGACACGGCGGTTATCTTCATAAGACTGCTTTACGCTGAAGCCTGTGGAGATGGAAGAACGGGGATGGAACACACTCCATGCCCCGCCAAGCTTTGCCGTGGCGATGACGGCCTGTTTCATGGCAAACTCATACCGCTCCTCCTGAATTTCGGAGGAGATGCGAAGGTCATAATAATAGGGATGAGACTGGACGCACTGCAGACCGTTTTCCTCGAGAATGCCTGCAATGTCGTCGGTGACAGCCTTCCATTCATCCTCGGTCTTATCCAGCACCTGAGTAAAGTTTACGGAGATATGCCGGAAGCCTGCCTTTGCGGCGAGGGCGCATTTCAGACGGAAAAGCTCGTCATAGCCGATCTGGATGGATTTCTGCATGGCGGTCATCCTTTCTCTTTGTATTCTGTGATGCGGTCTTCTGCTGTAAGCTGCCCGACAAGCAGCGGAGAGGCGGGGTCATGGAGGGCGAGATTCCGTTTCAGCGCACCCGGGGAGTGATTTGCATAGCAGTACAGGCAGCCGTTTGTACAGGTGTCGTAGGCGCCGATGTCGATGCTTGCCATGCAGCCGCATTCTTTTCGTTGATTGGGATCCTTCTTTGCGGAGATCTCCCGCCCCGCGATGCGGCTGAGAAGCTCCCCGTCAATGCAGCGGGCATGACCGATGCCGTATCGGGAAAGGTCAACGGCCTCCGCGCAGGTACTTAGGGAAAGGCCGTGAGCATTTGCGATTTCCGAAAGAGGCTTTGCCATGGCATGCATGGCCTCTTCTGTGATGGGGCTTTGGGGCAGGTGAGGGAGGTTTCTCTCCGTATTGCGGTAGAGGTCGAGGAAACTGATGATGCAGCACTCCGTGTATCCCTCCAGCCGCTTTGCGATGGCCTCAAAGTAACGGATATGGTGTTCAATGGTATACCGCCCGCCGAGCAGAATGGGGTCGTACCGCCAGATGATTCTGTGCGGGCCGATCTTCCCGCTGAGACGCTGAAAGGCGGGGATGAGCACATCGTTTTTTGCGGGGAGATTCGTCTCCACATCCCGTCCGTAGGCGTTCAGGGTGAACTGAAAATAATAGGGGTAAGGGTCAAGGATATGCAGCCTGTCGAGCATGGGGCGGGGGTCCTTGGTCCAGAATACCATCCCCTCCACCGTTTCCGGGTCAATGGAAATACGGCGGACCTGCCGCGGATTCATGGGGTTGCGCACAAGCACGAACCCCTCCTCCATGCGGCGGAAAAACCAGTCCGCATAGCGGGCGGGGATATCGGTTCTTCTGCTGATGCTGAGGATCATATTCCCGCCTCCCCGGATAGATTTTCTCCACAATAGCACAAATGAGGGGCGGGCGCAAGCTTTACACCGCCAAAAATCGGTGCTATATTGAGCATATCAAAAAAGGAGGGCTCATGATGAAGCTTCATTTTCTCGGAACTGCTCCCGGAAAACCCATGAAGGAGCGTTTCTGCGTCAGTACCATGCTGGAATGCGGCGGAAAATACTACCTTTTTGACTGCGGCGCACCGATCGTGGATCTTTTTGTCAGACAGGAACTGGATCTGAAAAAAATCGGCGGCGTATTTATCACCCACGGACACGGGGATCATACCTACGGTCTGCCCCTTCTGGCAAGCTTCTGCAGCTATGGGGTGGAGGGAGCGAAGTGGGAGCTTTATATGCCCGAAAAGGATTCGCTTGACGCTTTGCGTACCTTTATCCGTGTGTGCGACGCGCCTGTGCATGAGGAAAAGATCGGGATGCACGTGATCGCAGCGGGAGAGATTTTCCGGGATGAGAACATTACCGTTACCGCCGTGCCCACAAAGCACCGGGGAGACGGAAAGCCTTCCTTTGCCTTTGTGATTGACGGGGATGGAAAACGGATCATCATTACCGGAGATCTGAAACCGGGCACAGCCGAGGATTTCCCGCAGATCGCAAAGGAGGAACCCTCCGATGCCATTGTCTGCGAGATGGGGCATTTCCCGCCTGCGGTGATCTTCCCTCACATGGAAGCCTGCCCCACGAAGCATTTCTTCTACCACCATGTGTACTGGCAGGATGCCGAGACCCTGCAGACCATTGCGGACGCAGACAAACGCCTGCCCTTTACGGTGCGTTCCGTAAACGACGGCGAGATCTGGGAGATTTAAGATGCGGTACGCGCTGGTCACGGGAGCATACGGCGGCATGGGACGGGCGGCGGCTCTCGCTTTGCGGGACGCAGGCTGGTTCGTCTTTGCGCTGGACAGAAAAACAGGGGAGCCGGAGGACAGGATCTTTCCCATCGAAGCGGATGTGACGGATGGGGAAAGCCTCCGCAAAGCGGCGGAAACGGTTCGGGGAATAACGGATACGCTCCATGCCGTCTGCCATTTTGCGGGGATCTATGTGCTGGATTCCCTCGCGGAAATGGAAGAGGAGAAGTTTACCCGTGCTTTCGATGTGAACGTATTCGGGGTCTATCGGGTGAATCGTGAATTTCTGCCGCTTCTCAGGCAGCAAAGCCGCATCCTCATCACCACAAGCGAGCTTGCGCCTCTGGATCCGCTGCCCTTTACGGGGCTTTACGCGGTGACCAAGAGCGCCCTGGACAAATATGCCTTTTCTCTGCGCATGGAGGTGCAGCTGCTGGGGATTTCCGTTTCCGTGCTTCGTCCCGGAGCGGTAAATACCGGTATGCTGGGCGTTTCCACGGCGGAGCTTGACCGTTTCTGCGAAAAGACGAAGCTCTATGCCTGCAATGCCAAGCGCTTCAAGGCAATTGTCAACGCGGTGGAGGCGCGGCATATTCCCCCGGAAGCGGTGGCAAAGAAGGCGCTGCGCATCCTTCGGGCAAAGCACCCCCGGTACGTGTATGCCATGAACCGAAATCCGCTGCTTCTTCTTATGCATCTGCTGCCCAAAAGGCTGCAGACATGGGCGATACGGCTTGTACTCAAATAAAATCAGCCGGGAATTTCCAGAAGCGGAATTTCCCGGCTTTCTTTATGCGTTCTTTTCCCGGGGGAAAAACACAGGGGTCAGCGCTGCGAGAAGCACCGTGAGAAGGGTGCCCATGAGAAACAGGGTGCGGATAGAAACTTCCCGGGCGATGATGCCCCCAAGGAAAGAGCCTGCGGTGGCGCCAAGACCGGAGGAAGCCAGCGTCCAGAGACTTTGGGCGGTCATGTTGCTGTCTGTGGGGACGGTTTTGCAGATATACGGTGCCACGGAGGACCACTGCAAACCGAACCACACCACGCTTCCCAGATAGGTGAGCAGAATAAGGTAGGGATTTTCCGTGACCCAAACCGCAAAACACCGGAATCCCGCTGCAAGGGCGATGATCAAAAACAGCTTTCGCGGCGCCATTTTGGCAATTTTCGCGCCGAAAACGATCATGATGCACCATTCCAGAAACGCCTCGATGCTGCTCATAATGCCCAGAAGCTCAACATCCCCCTGCAGCACATCCGTATAGTACACAGGGAAGAAGACAACGTTTACTGCGCTGGTGAGATAGAGCAGGAAGGTGAAAACCAGAAAGAGAATGAAGCGTTTGTTCAGCAGTCCTGCAAAACCGGAGCGTTCCCGATTTTGCAGTGGAGCTCTGGCCTCTTTGGGGGAGGTAAACGCAATGGCTGCGGAAATCAGAGAGATGACCGCAATGTAATAAAAGATATCCGAGGAGGAGGTAAAGCCAATCATGCCGCAGACGAGCCCCGTCAGCGCAAAGCCGAAGGTGGAAAACGCGCGTACTGCCCCAAAGGAAAGGGTGAGCCTCTCTGCGTTTTCCGTTGCAATAGAGTCCAAAAGCGGCTGATGCACCATAAAGCAGAAATAAAACAGGAATATGGACACATAGAGCAGCGGAAGACTCATACGCAGAAGCAAAAAGGGCAGACAGAAAAGCGCAATGAGCACAAGGGACAGCGCCAGAAGCCGTAACCTGTTTTTGCTGCCTGCGGCAATTTTTGCCCAAACCAGCTGGCTGAGCATGGTGACTGCAGAGCCGAACGCCATCACGTTTCCTACGGTCTGCTCCGTGGAAAAGGGAAGGGAGGAAACATACACCGACATGAAGGTGTTGACGATGCACTGCAGACCCCATGGCAAGGTGTAAAGCAGGATCAGCGTGCCGGTAAACCGCTTTTGCATTATGCCTTCTTCACCTCATAGGTGTTCTTGTTGTAGTCCACGGTGATGACCGTGCCGTCGGAATAGGTTACGGCGTAGACACCCTCGGAGAGCTTTTCATGCTTGTCCATACGCTCGCAGACAAGGTGACGCAGGGCGGCATATTCATCGTACATGGCCTTGAGGACCTTTACAGAGTCTGCCAGCTGTTCATCCGTTGCGCACAGCAGGTCGATCTCACCCATCCAGTTGCCGCAGCTGCCTTCGCCGACGTACTTGGAGTTGATGTAACCCACAGGACGGCCGCCGTATTCGATGAATTTCAAATGGCAGGGCTCGCCCTTGATGCCGTAGTTCACGGTTTCGGCAGAGGGATTGTAGAGCACGCTTCCGTGGTACACCAGCTGCCAGAAGGGAACGGTCTCATCGCAGATTTCCGGCTGCTTGCCGTAGAGATTGTAGGCGGTATACAGAATGTAGTCGATGTGATCTGCCATCCAGTCGAAGCCGCCTTCGGAAGCAAAGCCGCCGAAAAGCTCCCGGCAGCGGTCGCCGATGTCACAGATGACTTTTGCGGATTCACGGGCGGTGGAAGGATGCTCTGTGCTGTAGCAATTTTTGGGCGGGAAGTTGGAGAGCACATCGATATAATGCACGCCGTGGAAGCCCATGGACTTTACGTCTTCCAGATTCCGCTCGGTATATTTCACCGTGCACTTGGGGCACAGGTGATAGGGCAGACCGCCGCCCCAGGGGATGCCGTCGGTGGAATAGCTGCCGTCCGAGGTGACATCCAGCGCGTTTTCGTCCCAATCGGCAGAAATTTCGTACATTTCCGTGCTGTTTGTGTGGGCGGTGATGAGATATCCCAGAGACTGACCGTAGGCGCAGAGATCTTCCAGCGCATCCTGCCCGCCGATGGCAGGCTCAATGGGCAGAAGCTGAGGCCATCTGCCGTCGTGTCCTCTGGTCTCAATGCCCACAAGGCAGATTTCTGCCTTGTCGATGCCCGCTGCTTTCATGGCGGCGAGGATATCCTTTGCCCGTGCACAGGTGCAGCCCACGATGACATCCGGCTCGTTTTCCAATGTCTGGTGCAGAACGGGAGCGGGCACAGGTTTCCAGGCCAGACGGATGCGCAGCTCAATGGCATCTGCGGCATATTTTACGTCGGGCAGACGGTCCACCCGGTCTTTCAGCAAAGCGGGATTTTTCATGCTGCGGTAAAGCATGGCCATTTCATTGTAGCCGCTGCCCTTGGGGAGGATATGGTACTCCACGGTCATATCTTCGTAGAGGTTCTTTCCGTTCAGGAAGAACCGGGGATAAATATAATAGGTGCCGTCTTTCACGCCCACCACGATCTTATACTCAAAGGTCATCCCGGTGACAACGGCAAAAACGGAAGTCTCAGCGGTTTTGAAACCGAAAATGGGCATCTGGTTGCTGTCGGCAATGTATTCGGTGTCAGCCTTATCGGTGAAGCGGCAGAGCATGGTGCCGCCTTCTTTGGTGCCTCTGGGGGCAATGGCATAGCCCTCTGGATCCTTCCCGCTGACAAGGAAATCGGGGCAGAAGTCCAGACAGCATACATCCGTGGGCAGGTCTTCTTTTTTGATCGTGGCAATGATCCTGCCGTCGGCTTCGGTGATTTTGGCAAGCAGCTCTTTTTCGCCGTTAATTCTGCAAATTCCGGTATTCGTCAAATGAATCAGATCCTTTCCCTGTGTTTTGTGCGGGGATTGATGAATGTACATTTATTGTAATTGTGATATAATGACTTTACAATGACTAAACAACGACCGAATTTGACTTTTTATTCCCTTGCTGCGAGGTGAAACCAATGCTGAAGACCTATGGTGGCCTTTCAAAGAAATGGAACGAGCCGGAATACGAGAGTCTGCGGAGCGATGAATTCCAATATATTTGCAATAATCTGCGCTTTGAGCTGCGGGATCACAACTATTCCCACATCCGTGAGGGGTTTATCAGCCGCACGCTGGTGGACAGGGATTTCGATATGCGGATAAATTCCATCCATTTTCTCATTTCCGGATCGGCGGTGATGGATGTTGGGGGCATGAAAATCCCAATCTCTGCCGGAGACGTGTTCGTTGTGGGAAACAACGTGAAATGCAGCTGGGAGTACCGTCAGGATGCGGTGGAGATCACCCAGCTTTTTAACCTGCAGCTGGGAAATGCGGAAGATCTGTTTTCTTCCCTGAAGCAGCCGCTGATTTTGCATGACAGGTTAGCAGATGCCCGGAAGATGCAGAGCCTTTTTGAGACGGAGACCCCCTATTCCGCCATCGAAATGCGGAACATCACCTTTTCCTATGTAACGGAGTTTTTGAAGCTTGCCGGAGTTGACCTGCGGAAGTATCTGGATATCGTACTGAAGTACGAAAAGGTCTTTTCCTATATCAACGACAATCTCAGTATGCGGCTGAAGCTGGAGGAAATTGCGGTAAATACCGGCTATTCCATCGGGTTTTTGACGAAAAGCTTCGTAAAAGACAATAAATCCACCGTGAAAGACTATATCCATAACAAGCTTATGGCGCAGGCAGAACAGCTGCTCATCTATTCGGAGCTGCCGGTTTCTGCCATTTCCGAAAAGCTTGGGTTCTGCGAACTGTCCTACTTTACGCGGTGGTTCCGCAAAAAGAAAAGCTGTACCCCAAGTGAGTACAGGAAGTATATGCGCCCGGAGTTGAGAGTGGTATAAATCGAAAGGAAGAAGAAAAGATCCGCAAGCGGGAGGTGTCACGAATAACCTTCGGAGCCTTTCCGCAGCGGATCTGTGTTTACAGTATAGAATACACGTTAAGAAAAGTCAATAAACGGTTAGTTGCAAAACCCCGGCATTCGTGCAAGAATGCCGGGGTTTACTTAAAATTCAATATGGAAAAGCAATTTCCGCTTGTGTTCCTTTGCCGCTTGAGCGTCCATGGAGACCTGTCCGCTCATTTTGCTTACCTGCCCGATTGCACAGTCGATTGCATAAGCGGTTTTCTGCGACATGGTTGCGGAGGATGAACCGGAAAGTTCTAATGTTTCCGTCTTGACGGAGTTTTTGCCGCTGCAGCACATATCGATCAGCCGTAGAATGTTGTCATCGTGCGCAAACCATTTTAGGGTGGGACGTTCCGGTTCGCTGTTTCCGGAAAATTCAATTTCAATGTGTCCGCTGCGGGAATCAAATCCCTTTAAGCTAATGCTTTGTTCACCGCCTTCTTGCTCAGCGGCACTGTGATAGGATTCATTCACGCTGACAGACTTTTTCTGGGAGGTGTTATTTGTGGATGATTCACTGATTTCAATCGTGCATTTTCTTGCACCGAGTGAGTGTGCGATGTGTTTAAGCTCGGCGAGTTTTTCTTCGTGTGCCCGGGTGAAAAGACAATCGGTATTGACAAAACGATTGCGGTCGAAATTGTCTACATAATAGATAGCATCACAGGCTGCGGTAGGGATGAACTGAATGCCGCTGAATTCGACAGCCTCATCATAGAGATAGAGAATCTCAACACCTGATTCTGTACCAAGCCAACCGATTGAGCCTTCACAAACATCAATACCCCGACGCACAGCGTCATCAACGATCATGATCATATTCGGCAGATGGAAATCTGCGCTTTGGTATCTATCCGGGAAAAGGGGATTGTATTTTTTGAGTTTGCGTACGTAACTGTCATTTTTGGCTTTTTCCATCATAGAAAGGACGCCGCTTTTGGCATTGGATGCAGCTTTTTTGCTGAGATCGACGGTGTTTTGTACAAGATTTGTAAAAGTGTCGGATTTCTTTTTCTTATCAATATCGGTTCCCATGATGAAGCCTCCCGATTTTTTGGTCGCATGCTATAAACAATTTTATTATACAATAGAATGATAGATTTTCAACCCTGTTGTGTTATTCGGCGTGAGACCCGAAAAATACTATCAAAATCGGTAAAAATATCAAATTCTCCATTTGCAGAAAATCGGCGCTGTGATATGGTAGGGGAAACGCACAGGAGGAATTTTATGAGCGAAAAGATTCTTGTTCTGGGTGCTACCGGTGCAATGGGGCGGTACCTTACACCAAAACTGGCAGAGCGTGGCTATCAGGTGGACGCGGTTTCGCTGGACAGTATCACTTCCGATAAACCGAACCTGCGGTATATTCAAACGAAAAATGCCATGGATCCGGCGTTTGTGGATGAGATCGTGAAAAACCGCTACGATGCGGTGGTGGATTTCATGATCTACAACTCCGTGTCCTTCCGCAAAACCTTCCGGAAATACTGTGAAAACGCGGGGCAGTACATCTATACATCCTCCTGCCGTGTCTACGCCAACGAGGAGAATCCCATTGTGGAGAGCTCACCGCGGCTTCTGGATGTGACAACGGATGAAAAGCTGCTGTTTTCTGACGATTACTGCATGCACAAGGCCCGGGGCGAGGATGCTCTGCGGGCAAGTCCCTATAAAAACTGGACCATCATCCGGCCCTCTACCACCTATTCCACAGGGCGCTGTCAGCTTCTTACGCTGGAACTGAGGCACATGAAGCCCTGTTTTGCATCCGGTGAGCCTGTCCTTCTGGATGAGGCGGCGCGGAACATTCCCGCGTCTCTTACGTGGGGCGGTGATGTGGCAGAGATGATCGCCCGGCTGGTGCTGAATGAAAAGGCTCTTTGCGAGGACTTCAATGTGACGTCTTCGGAATGCCTTACCTGGGAAGAGATCGCAATGATCTACCACGAGCTTTTCGGACTCAACTACCGCTGGGTGGACGGCATTACCTATCAGCGGTTCCGTGACCCCACGTTTGACCCGGAAAAGAGCTTCGGCGCCATCTGGCAGATGCAGTATGCAAGACTCTTTAGCCGTGCTTACGATAACCGGAAGATGCTTCAAGCAACAGGACTCAGGCAGGAGGATTTTCTTACCCTGCGTGAGGGCCTCCGGCGTGAGCGGGAGTCTATCTGGGTGAAATAAATCATGAAAAACAGGCGGTCATTGGCCGCCTGTTTTTTCTTGTTTCTGTGTTCCCCCGTTTTGGGGGCAGCAGTTATTCCGGATCTCTGGTATAATGGAAGCAGCTTATCTGACGAATACGGAGAGAAGCAAATTCATCAGAATGACCCAGATGAAAAAGATGCACACATCCGCAATGACCATGCCAAGCCAGCGCAAAAGCCTGTTGGCACTTCCGGTCAGGGGAAAATGGCGGAGAACGCCAAGGTAGTTGCCGTTAAAGAAAACAACGGAAAGCATTGCACCGGTGAAGGAAAGCCTGTTGAGCCAAAGCTCAAGAGGACCCGCGCTTTCGACCTGCAGGGTAAGACCAAAATAGAACAGAACCATATAGCCGAGGGCGGAAAACAGCCATCGGATCGGTGCTTTGCTGCGAAAACCGGGGGGAAAATAACGCTGCGGACCGTGGTGAACATCAGATGCGGGAGGCGGAGTTGCTGTCTGCCCGGAAAGTGCAGCGCAAAGCTCTTCAACACATTGATATCGCATGGAGGGAGAAAGCTCTATGCATTTTCCGATCACCTGTCCAAGACGCCCCTGAGCCATGCGTTGGTTCGGCAAAACACCGGTAAGCAATACATTCATCAAAACACCGACGGCATAAATGTCTGTCAGGACGCTGGACGGACCGAAGCCGTATTGCTCCGGAGCGGCATAGCCTCTGGTGCCGAGAAGCACAGTGTCCCGTTCCGAAGAGCCGCTGCTTCGCTTCGCGGCGTTCATGTCCAAAAGTTTTACCATGCCTTCTGCGGTGAGTTTGATGTTGGAAGGTTTGATATCCCGGTGAATGATGGGCGGGGTGCAGCGGTGAAAGGCGGAAAGGATCGCGCATAACTGCAGACCGATGTTTACCACCCATGCTTCCGGAAGCGGTCCGCTTTTCTCCAGAAGCTCCTCCAGTGTGTCGCCGGGGATGTATTCCTCAATGACGGTGAGAACATTTCCGTCCTCTTCGGCAAGAAAAATCTGCGGGGTGTTGGGGATCGGGTGCGCCATAAGATACCGATAGATTTCGGGGTTATACACGGTGAGCTGTTTTTTCACGCGGAATTTCCCGTTGCGGAGATCCTGCACAAGGCAGACACCGTGCCCGGTGTCAATATCCGCAACCTCCCGATAATAGGAAAGCTGCAGCTCCTGCTCTATGGTCATCGGATGCCCCCCTTTCGATGCATATTATATCATATTTCGGCAAGTGAGGTGTACAGAATGGAGAAGAGATCCACAAGCGAACTGGAAAATATTCTCGGCAGCACATCCCCTTCCGGCATAGGCGAATATCTGAAGGAAAATGCGGAAAGCATGCTCACCGGAGACAGACCCTTTTGCGTGTATATGCACGAAATGATCCGCAAGTACGGAAAGACCCAGCAGGAGGTGTTTCTGCAGGCGGATCTTCCGGAGCGGTTCGGCTATAAACTGCTGTCCGAGGAGAAGCACACAAGACAGCGGGATTACATACTCCGCATCTGTTATGCTGCGGGGATGGAACTGGAGGAGACCCAAAAGGCGCTGAAACTGTACGGAATGGCACCGTTGTATGCAAAGCTCCCCCGGGATGCGGTGCTGATGATCGCGTTCAACAACCGCAAGGGAAGCGTGCTGGAGGTAAATGCGCTGCTGGCTGCTCACAGGCTGCCGACACTGAAAACCTCCGGAACATTGGAGTAAATTCCCCCTGTTTGGGGGCAACGAAGCGTTTGGCGCTTTGCTATAATGATCTCACCTTATTATGGAAGAGGAGAGAAACACTATGGCAAAGATACTGAAAGTACTGCCGGCATTGCTGCTGGCAATATCCCTTCTGCTGACCGCAGGCTGCTTCGGCGGCGAGATCGTGGTGCCGGAGAGCGTTGACGGCTCTCAGGCGTCCGACGATACCCCCGATGCGGAGAAGACCGATGAACCTGCACCGGAACTTGTGCAGGGCGAGGATGCTGAGGATGCAAAGCCCGTAACGGAGGAGACGGCGTCCGCGGAGATCACGGTCGAAGAGGCGGTCCTCTTTGAGGCGGAGGGCGTGAAGATCACCGTCACCGGTTATGAAGACGGCTGGATGGGACCGGAGATCAAGATGCTGATCGAAAATGCATCCGAAAGAAATGTGATCGTCATGGCAGCGGCTGTGTCCGTAAACGGATATATGATGCCCATGGCCAGTCTTTATGCAGATGTGGCGGCGGGAATGAATGCATACGAAAGCCTGATGATCATGTCCTCCCAGCTGGATCAGTCCGGGATCGATACCGTTGCGCAGCTGCAGTTTTATCTCGACATTCAGGATGCGGACACCTGGGACAGTCTTGCAAAGTCCGACCTGATCACGCTGTCCACCTCTGCTGCGGGGTTTGAGCAGCCTGTGGATGATACTGGGGACGTGCTTTACGAAGGCGATGGCATCAGGGTCATTTGCAAGGGACTGAAGCAGGATATCGTGTGGGACGGGACCGTTGTGTTCTATATGGAAAACAATTGCGGGCAGCCCGTTACCGTTTATGCGGAGAATGTGGCGGTGAACGGATTTATGCAGGATGCGGGAATGTGGTCCGAGCTTCGCGACGGAACACGGATCGTTGACGGACTGTCTTTGCTGGATCTGAGCGATCTGGAGCTTACCGGGATCGACGAAGTGGAGACGATCAGCTTCAGCCTGCGGATCATTAACAGCGAGAACTGGAACGAAATCGCTGTCACCGATATGCTTACGCTGAATTTCGGCTGATATATACCGGAATAACGGAAAACAGGCGGTCTTCGACCGCCTGTTTTTTATGCTGTGCCCGGTTCCAGAAGCGTGAGACGCTTTTCCCCGCAGTCGATCCTATACCGCAGACCGAGAGGGAACACCCCTGTCGGGTAGGCGTGACCTGCGTTTACATTCCACAAAATGGGAAGATCCGGGCAGCCGGCTTCTTTGCCGATGACCTGCAGCAGGGCGGCTTTATAGGCATCCTCCTTTTCCTGATACGCGGGTTTTCCCACAAGGATGCCGGAAAGCACACGGAAAAGTCCCTGAGCGGCAAGATTCCGCAGGATCCAGGTAAACAGCAGGGGATCCATGTTCCATTCGCTGGTCTCCATGAGAAGCAGCTTTCCCCGCCACTCTTCGGGGGAAGGCCAGAGACTTGTGCCGAAAAGCTGCAGAAATACGTCGATGCATCCGCCGAGAAGCTCCCCGGTGACAGTGCCGCTGCCTTGCAGGATCTCATAGCCGGTGTTGGGGAATCGGGGCGTTGGGGTGTTTCGGTTAGCCTCGTTCCACCAGACCTTGTCCGTTTCATAGCTGCAGAAGCTGCTGCAGGGGATATCCAGCGAGGGGCGGGGGTCAAAGAGGATCTGCTCCATGGAGGAGCGGGTATATTCGTTTATGGCTACATATTCGCTGAGCGTTGTCATCACCGCAAGACCGTAATAGGAAACAAGTCCCGCCTTGTGCATCATGAAATGGTTCACCGTGGAATCGGAGTAGCCGGTAAAGATCTTGGGATTGTCCCGCAGTACGCCAAAGTCGATGTGGGGCAGGAGACGGATGGTATCGTCCCCGCCGATGGCGCAGAATACGGCGCGGATGGAAGGGTCGCGGAAAGCGTCCATCAGATCCTTTGCCCGTGCTTCCGGATGGCTGTAGAGAAAATCACTGTCTGCAAGGGCGTGAGGCATGGGGATGACCTCAAGTCCGTAGTCCATCTCAAGCCGTGCTTTGGCGATCTCGTACCGATGGATGAACCGGGGGTGACCCAGCATCCCCCGGGAAAGGGACACAAAGGCGACCTTGTCGCCCCGCTGCAAGCGTTTCGGTTTCTGCATGGTTTTCGCCTCCAAAAATAAAATAACGGCGCAGGAATCACTCCTGCGCCGTTTTGTACACATATCCCTTTAGAAATGGGTACAGAAAAACAGAGCAGGATCACTGCCGGAATGAAGATGATGAAGATGCAGCATAGTTCCTGCTCCTTTCAAAAGTTTTGTTCAGGATATCACGGAGGAATGGCTCTGTCAACCAAAATCACCAGATAAAGGGGATCAGGCGGCAGTTTGCCCTGCGGATCATTCCCCCGCAAATGCCGAAACGGCGCTGAAGGTAAGCTGCAGGTAGCTCCTGCCCACTGCGGGAGTTCTGGGGAAGGTGCCGGAGGAAAGCTCCAGATTCAAAACACCCTCAAAGCCCATATCCTGCATGAGGCGAATGAGCGCCTTGTAGTCAATGGGATCGATCCATGTGTAGAGAGAGCCGGGGATCAGATGGGAATCCCGGGCGGAGCTGCTGTTCAGGTGGGTGGCCTTCAGCGCTTTCCCGAAGCGGCGGACCATCTCTTCGGCGTTTTGCCCCGTGCAGACGGCATGACCGGAATCGAGACACACGCCCAGATAAGGGGATGCAAAATGCTCCACATAGGTCATGATCTGTTCGGCGGTGGTGGTGCCGTTATCGGCATAGGCTTCGCCGCCCCCGAAGGTGTTCTCAATGGCAAGGATGACCTGTGTCTCCTCCAGAACGGGCATCAGCTTTTCCAGCAGGATCATGTTGCCCCGCAGAGTCTCTTCGGGGTCGTCGTGGAAAAACAGGTGCGCTGCCGCGATTTTGCAGCCGATCTCTTTGCAGAGGCGGAGCTCCTTTTCCCAGACGGCAAGATAGGTGTCCTCAAAAACCTTGTAAGAGCCGTCCCCGAGAAGCTCGTGACCGTTCTGGTAGTGCAGGTGACACTGAACGATCTCAAGTCCCGCATTGCGGAGGATCTCTGCCTCCCTGCGGACGGCATCGCTCCATGCTTCGGTGAGGACGCTTTCCAGCGGAGTTTCGCTGATGCCAAGGTCAATGCCGCAAAAACCGGCATCCCGAACAGCCCGGGCAGCGGTTTCCGTATCGGGGAAAAAGGGTCTTGCAGCGCCGAAGTTAATGGAAAGTTTCATGTTTATGCTCCTTTACTGCAGTTTTGCGCCATCGGAGAAGGCATCGCCCACCTTTTCACCGATAACGTGATAGGCGCAGTGAATGCCGTCAAAGATGATGGGGCGCAGCTTTGTAAGGTCGATATTTCCGTCATCACCCAGAACGGATTCCTCGGCGCTGATGTTTACCACCTCACCGAAGAGCCAGTCGTTTTCCGTATCGTAGCTAAGGAGCCTGCATTCCAGCGTCATGGGGAGCTCACAGATCACAGGCGCATCCACAAATTCGCTTTTTACGGTGGTGAAGCCCGCCTTTTCCATCTTTCGCGGCTCATCATTTCCGGAGACGATGCCCACATAGTCGCAGGGGACAACGGTTTCCGCGGTGCCCATGCTGACGGTGAAGGCCTTACGGGCGAGAATGTTGTCCGTGGTCTTGTGGGGCGCAAGGCAGATGAAGATCTTGTTTGCGTCCGCAATGCCGCCCCATGCGGCGTTCATGGCGTTGGGGTTTCCGTTTTCATCGTAGGAGCCGATAATGAACACCGGCTGGGGATACAGCCATGGCTTTGCACCGAAATTTTTTCTCATGAGTATACCTCCTGTGGCAGATCGGATGATTTATATGGTATAGAGGATTTAAAGGAAAATGGAATTATTTTTGCCTGCTGCCCGATGTGGAGAAGAGAGAAATCCCGTTAATGATAACGGAAGCTGCAGTGACCGGCCAGAGCAGCCGGGAATGTCCGGCGGTATCCATCAGGGCCGACCAATCTTCCTGCAGGATCCATCGGTCAACGAGACCGGAGAAGGCACACAGGGTCAGCGCGGTGAGCGATATGCTGATGAAACGGAACCATTTGGCATCCCGTCCCCTGAGCGTCCACAGCACATTCAGGACCGCGGTGAGAATTGCGGCAATTCCAAAAACCATCCACATAGCGGAAACCTCCTTCGTATCGGTCGATACTGTTACTATACGCTTGTGAGCGGTCAAATGCAAGGAGGAAAGAAAGCAGAAAATCCGGCAAAATCTTTACCGTTTCGTTACCGGAAGTATTGTACAATATATGCGATTATGTTTCAGAAGGAGTATGAGATATGCTTTTGCTTACCGCAGTGCAATCCTCCAAGCCTGACTACGTGGCGCTGGCGATGGTGGCTGTGATCGCAGTGATCGTGGCAGTTATGGCGATCCGCAAGCGCTTCAGCACCAAAAAGCCCGTGTCTGCACCGGTTGAGACGGCTGCACCTGCCGCGGAAAAGGAAAAAGCTCTCGCTCCCGGTTCCGCCGGCGAAGTGAAGCTTTACACCGTGGATCCCAGAACCGCCGCCATGCTGATGGCCATTGTAGCGGAAAGAACGGGAAAACCCCTGAACGAACTGCGTTTTATTTCTATCCGGGAGGTCGAATGACATGAAGCACAGAGTTACACTGAATGACCGCGTCTACGAAGTGGAAGTGGAGATCGTTGAACCCATCAAGATGCAGGAATACATGGCCTATGCCCCTGCCGCTCCTGCTCCTGCCCCTGCCGCAGCGCCCGTCGCTGCCCCCGCAGCCGCTCCTGCCGCTGAGGTTGCGGTCTCCGGTGACGGTGAGCGTGTGGATTCCC